>JABUUE010000007.1:3817-47918 GCA_021443335.1 Bacteroidaceae bacterium | reverse complement strand
AAATTCAAATGTAAAGTATGTGGCTATGTCCACGAAGGCGACAAGGCACCAGAGAAGTGCCCTATCTGCCAGGCTCCGGCTTCCGAATTTGAAGAGATAGCAGAAGAAGGCGCCGATAACAAAAAGAAGAAAGGCTTGGACACCAACTCAAACGTCTATACCATCGTATATGCCGCAATAATGGTGATTATCGTGGCCTTCCTACTTGCTTTCGTCTCAACATCACTGAAAGAAAAGCAGGATGCCAACGTGAAACTCGACTATAAGAAACAGGTGCTTAATTCACTCGACCTCCGCGGTCTTTCAAACGACGAGGCAGAAGCAAAGTATGCCGAAGTTGTCAAGAACGAAGAGGAGATTGAAGATGGTTACAAAATCTTCACCTGCGAGCTTAACGGCGAAACAAAATACATCCTCACCGTTCACGGCATGGGACTCTGGAACACCATCTCTGGTTTCATTGCGCTCAACGCCGATAAGCAGACTGTCTATGGAGTGTTCTTCAACCATGAGGGCGAAACAGCCGGACTGGGTGCAGAGATAAAGGACAGCAAGGCATGGCAAGACCTCTTCAAGGGCAAGAAAATCTTCAAGGAAGGCACTGACGGCATCGTCCTCGGTGTAAAGAAGAAGGTGGAACTGCCAGAGAGCGAGGTTGACGCAGTGACAGGTGCAACGCTTACTTCTGACGGTGTTGACCTGATGCTTAAAGACGGTCTCGCAAAGTATATGAACTTTTTAAAGAATTAAAGTTATGGCAAGCAATAAAGAAGCATTCGTTAATCCGCTGAACCAAGACCACCCGATACTTGTACAAGTGCTCGGTATATGTTCAGCACTGGCTGTAACCTCTCAACTTGAGCCGGCTATTGTTATGGGACTTGCTGTAACAATAATAACAGCCTTCTCCAATGTTACAATCTCCTTGATACGTAACACTATTCCTAACCGCATCCGAATCATCGTGCAGCTCGTGGTTGTCGCAGCTCTCGTAACCATCGTTGCACAGATACTCAAGGCTTTTGCCTACGATGTCAGCGTACAACTTTCAGTATATGTGGGACTTATCATCACCAACTGTATCCTTATGGGACGCCTTGAGGCATTCGCCATGACCAACAAGCCACTGCCATCATTCATCGACGGACTTGGCAACGGTTTAGGCTACGCCTACATCCTCATCATCGTTGGTGGCGTGCGCGAGCTTCTCGGCCGCGGCACTCTCCTTGGTTTCCGCATCATCCCTGAAGGCGCTTACGATTTCGGTTATGTGAACAACGGTATGATGACCATGTCAGTGATGTCTCTCATCCTCCTCGGCATCGTTATCTGGGTACACCGCGCTATTACTAACAAATAAATGAATCTACAAAATGGAACATCAAATAGCATTATTCGTTAAGTCCATCTTTGTGGACAACATGATTTTCGCCTACTTCCTTGGTATGTGCTCCTTCCTTGCCGTATCAAAGAATGTGAAAACATCTTTCGGACTCGGACTTGCCGTAACCTTCGTGCTCCTCGTAACAGTGCCTGTTGACTACCTGTTGCAGACCAAGGTTCTCGGTCCCGACTGTCTTGCTGAAGGCGTTGACCTCTCATATCTGAGCTTCATCCTCTTCATCGCTGTCATCGCAGGTATCGTGCAGCTCGTGGAAATGGTTGTCGAGCGTTTCTCGCCATCACTCTACGCCGCACTCGGTATCTTCCTCCCTCTCATTGCCGTAAACTGCGCCATCATGGGTGCTTCGCTCTTCATGCAGCAGCGCATAAACCTCGACCCAGCCAACACACAGTATATCGGTGGTGTCGGCGATGCCTTGGTCTATGCTCTCGGTTCTGGTATCGGCTGGACACTCGCCATCTGCGCTATGGGTGCCATTCGTGAAAAGATGCAATACTCAGACGTGCCAAAGCCTCTTCAAGGTCTCGGCATCACCTTCATCACCGTAGGTCTGATGGGTATGGCAATGATGTGTTTCTCTGGATTAAAGATCTAACTCGAAAATTCGAAAAGCTCGAAATCTCGAAAATTCGAAAAATCATAATATTATGACTTTTATATTATATAGCATATTAGTCTTCTTGGTGGTAATTATTCTCTTGGTAGTTGTTCTCTTGACCGCCAAGAAATACCTCTCTCCAAGCGGAAATGTCAACATTGAAATCAATGGAGACAGAACAATCAATGTGCCACAGGGTTCATCACTCATGGCCACATTAAACGAAAACGGCGTGTTCCTGCCATCAGCCTGCGGAGGAAAAGCAAGCTGCGGTCAGTGTAAGGTACAAGTGCTTGACGGCGGCGGCGAAATCCTTGACTCCGAAAAACCTCACTTCTCACGAAAGGAGCAGAAAGCGGGATGGCGTCTCGGTTGCCAGTGTAAGGTGAAGAGCGACATGAAGGTTCATGTTGACGAGTCAATCCTCGGTGTTAAGGAGTACGAATGTACAGTAATCTCCAACAAGAACGTGGCTACCTTTATCAAGGAGTTCAAGGTGCAGTTGCCTGCTGGCGCACACATGGACTTCCTCCCAGGCTCTTACGCCCAGATAAAGATTCCGGCATTCACAATGGACTACGACAAGGATATCGACAAGTCTCTCATCACTGACGAATATCTGCCAGCATGGGAGAAGTTCGGCCTCTTCCCTCTCAAGTGCGTCAACCCAGAGCCTACAATCCGCGCTTACTCCATGGCTAACTACCCTGCAGAGGGTGATGTGTTCATGCTCACCGTCCGCATTGCTACTCCGCCATTCAAGCCAGACCGCTCTGGTTTTATGGAGGTTAACCCAGGTATCGCCTCTTCATACATCTTCTCTCTGAAGCCAGGCGACAAGGTTATCATGTCTGGTCCATTCGGCGACTTCCACCCACACTTCGACTCTAAGAAGGAGATGATATGGGTAGGTGGTGGTGCAGGTATGGCTCCTCTCCGTGCACAGATCATGCACATGACAAAGACGCTCCACACTACCGACCGCGAGATGCACTACTTCTACGGCGCACGCGCACTGAACGAGGTGTTCTATCTTGATGACTTCCTCGGCTTGGAGAAGGAATATCCTAACTTCCATTTCCATCTCGCCCTCGACCGTCCAGACCCACGCGCTGACGAGGCTGGAGTGAAATACACACCGGGCTTTGTCCACACCGTAATGCTCGAGACCTACCTCAAAGACCATGAGGCACCAGAGGATATCGAGTATTACATGTGTGGTCCTGGCCCAATGTCAAAGGCCGTTGTCTCAATGCTCGACTCCCTCGGCGTAGAATCAGAGTCTATCATGTACGACAACTTCGGAGGATAATCCTATCTCTATTTGGAACAATAACTGTCTCAATATGAGACAATAACTATCTCAATTTGGGATAATAAAAGTGGGCAAAACCCGCCCAATACGATTAACGAGAAGGGGGCACGGCTATAAACCGTGCCCCCTTCTCGTTATAGATATAATACATTTTGTACCTTAATCCCAAAAAGTTTCTTCCTTACAGTCAGAGACATCATTGTCTATCTGATAGAGGAAAGTTCTTTGCTTGCAAAGAACTTTTTGGATTAATGAAACCGCCTTCTAAATAATACGTCTAAGCAAGAGCCATAAAAAGTCCCCGTGAAACACTTCAAAAGTCATAGAGAAAAAAAAATTTTGTCCCTGCGTTTTGACTCAAAAATCATAGGAAAACTGAACGTCTCTCTGTGAAACATTCATATCGTCCTCTGATGAGGCAATTGGAGTCTAAAATAGCGGCTATAAAAATTAGTTTGGAGACTAATCTTCCACTATCTTGAAGATGTTTGAGAAGCCTGTCATATCAAAGACGGACTTGACGGATGGTGTGATATTTGCAATGACGAGCTTGCCTCCAATCTTCATGAAATGCTTCTGGAGGGTAATAAATATACGCAAGCCCGAGCTACTGATATATGCCAGTTCTGAGCAGTCGATACGCACCTCGCGTACTGTCTCATCTTTCATCAATGGGAAAACTTTCTCTTCCACTTCTGGAGTACTTGGAGTGTCGAGACGACCATTAAGGGTAATGATCGTAAGATTTTCTTGTTTGGTAATTTCAGTTAACATAGTCTATGGATTTGGAGAACTTCTATAAAGGATTCTATAAATTAGTTTCTTCCTTACAGTCAGAGACATCATTGTCTATCTGATAGAAGAAAGTTCTTTGCAAGCAAAGCGGCAGAGCCGAGTCCTACAAGTTAAATACTAATGGGATTATATATTCTTTGTCATTGTCAATATGTTGCGATTGGAGTGGCGCTTGTAGGTAACGCTGTCCATGATATTCTTGACAAGGAAGATGCCGAGACCTCCGATGGTGCGCTCTTCGACACCAAGAGTGGTGTCTGGGTTATCAACCTTAGTTGGATCAAACGGCATTCCGTTGTCTGTAAGTACAAAGGTTATTGACTTGCCATCAGAAGTGATGGAGAAATTGTTGTCTATATTGGCGCGGCCATTCTCATAAGCATAGTTGATGACATTGACCATCGCCTCTTCCAATGCCAACTGCAAAGAGGTGCAGACTGCGAAATCGACTTTCAACTGCTCGCATACTTCTTCTATCAAAGCCGTTGCACGCGTTACCTCACTAATATTGTTAGAGAAAGGCATCTCACGCGAAACGATGTTTGTAGAGCCGTGGTATTGCAGTTCTAACATTGTGATATCATCACTCTGCGGTGTCTCGCCTGTAAATCCGCCAAGGTCGTTTATCATACTATTGATGAGAGCCTCCACATCTTTGCTGCCATACTTCTTTACAGCCCCAAGAAGCCTATCCTCTCCGTATAATAAATCCTTCTCATTTGTAGCCTCTGTAACACCATCGGTGTAAAGGAACAACTTGTCGTCCACGTTCATATGGAAATGGTCTGACTGATAATGGTAGTTCGGGAAGATGCCTATTGGTATATTCTGTTTCAGTTCAAGGTATTTTGCTCCGTCCTTTGTATTAAGGATTGGAGGGTTATGCCCAGCGTTACAGAGATACAACTCTCCTGTCTCTAAGTTAAGGTCGCCGACAATCATTGTTACAAACATCTCCGACGTATTGCGCTCCAACAACATATTGTTTAGAGCCTTCACTGTTCGCTCAGGAGCCATGTCGCGACGCTGGCGTGCGCGGAACATGCTGACTACCATAGACATTATCATAGCAGCCGGCACACCCTTGCCACTTACATCGCCGACAATAAAGTAAAGGTTTTGACGACGAATGAAGAAATCGTAGAGGTCGCCGCCGACTTCTCTGGTAGGTTTCAAATAAGCGAAGATAGACAGTTCTGGGAACTCTGGCGGTTTAGGGAACGAGTCTGGAAGCATCGACATCTGAATATGAGAGGCTATCGCAAGGTCCTGCTCCATACGCTCGTTGTGGGCGGTGGTCTCCTTGAGTTGCACGACATAGTCTTTCAGCGACAGTCGCATTTCCTCGAACGAGTCGCTTAGCGTCTTCACCTCGTCGGAATGTTTCACCTTTGGCAGTTCAACATCGAAGTTTCCGTGTGCTATTGCCTCAGAAGCTGTTACCAGTCGCTTCAACGGACGTGTTGAACGCTGTATTACATAGTATATGATGCAGACGAGCAATACAACTCCTATGAAAGTAAAGAAGACGATTACGACAAAAAAGACAAGGAGGATTATTGACACACCCTCTGTCGGATACAGGGTAACGACAGTCCAGTCAACCTTGTTGATTGTTGAGTAGGCGACATGATATATCTCCCCATCCATCTTTATGTTCTCATTCTCAGTGAAATTTTTTCCACTATTATTTATTATAGCCTTGCCGATACTACTGAGGTCAGGGCATTTGTGGCGTAAAGCATAGGTCTCGTACGTCTCATTAATATTAACAGTGGAGTCTGGAGAGGAAACAAAATGTCCATCGCGACTAAGAATGAAGGTTTTTGAATTAACACTAACAGACCCTAATCCATTCTCCAAGATAGACGAGTTGCTTGTACGCGCATTTGCTTTTACAAACTCTGATATATTGTCTAATAGTACGTCGGCGCAAAGAACTCCGATGAGATTTCCTTCTGTATCTGTCAGCGGATGGCAGAATGTGGTAATCTGCGCATTGCCGTCAGCATAAGGATTGCTCCAATAGTCATCCTTCCTGCGCCTTGTTTCCTTGAAATGCTCACGGTTAACATAGGCATCATCGCCTACACGTTGCTCCACCCTCATAGTGCCGTCGTCTTCTTTAGTCGCATAAAGGAGCTGGCATTTGTTTGTTATAGTGTCTGGCATGAGTAACACGTAGCAGGCATTAATATCCTTGTTGTATAGAATATCGTTGAACGCCATAGAAAGTTTATTGGGAAACTGCAGGCTGTTCAGCACCTTGGTGTCGCACGCCAAGACCGATGTCTGCACCTCAGCGAGCTGCCTCTCAATTGTCGCCGCCTTAGAATCTACAAGCCATGATGTAGCCATCATGAACAGACTTAACGACAGCATATATAGGACTACGAGTAGTAGGCCCACAATAACAGTGAACATCGTCAGGACAGACAACGTCACATAACCTATGAGGCGGGATGATATGGTTCTGAAATGGAACACTTGTTTATTAATGAGTAATGCTAATGAGTAATGAGTAATGACTAATGAGTAATATCAACTTGAGCGTGCGGAAGTTGACTTAGACAATAAGATTACTATGGTTATGACACTCATGACAATCAAGACGAAAAGATTGAACGGAAGAGTCTGTATGCGTGTGTCACCAATAATCTTCACACTGCTGTAGAACGGTGCGCGACCATTATGCAGCGGTGGGTCGAGATATACGGTACCCATCTCTGGCACAAGGACATCCTCTTCCACAGAAACCATCTTTCCTGCATCAGAATTAATGAGCGTCTGCTCCAACTGTTTGTTAGTATTGGCATACTGCAGTTCGACAAGCGCCTTGTTGCCATGTTCGTTGATGAAAGCCTGCTTGTCCTTGTCGATATGTCTTGTGAAGAAAGCTGACTGCTTGCGCAGTTTCTTATCCAAATCGGTGAGCCAATCGCTGAGCGACTGATATATCTGCTCGTTGTAAGCAGTCTTGTTAAGTTTGTCAATCTGTGGGAATGGATCAACGTTCCATTTCTCGGTGAGTTTCTGTATCTCGTTGGTGAGCAAAGGGAAATACGCCTCTTCCAAGTCCTTTTTAAGTCGCATATACTGCCGTTCCTGTTCGTTCAGTTCCTTGAGTTTATGAATAATACCGAACCTTGCCATCTGCAGTTCATACTGCTTCTGCTCGTTGTTGAAGTAGTTTACAGCATAATCATTGTCTGTGAACATGGTTACGGTGATTGCCTCAAACGCCCATCGTGACGGGATAATCTCTCCTATCCAAGGTACATTTTTCGTCTTTGAATGTTGGTTGAGGTCATTGAATGTTACAACTACTCCGCACAAGAGTATCTGCGGAATGAGCAACAGCGGTATGGTAATATATATGGCTACGAGCGATTTAAGCCTTTGCGACAGTATCAAGCCCGTCATTCCTGCGAGGAAGGAGCTTATGAACAGCACGGCCCACCACTGGAAGAAGAGACAATTGAGTTGCAGCAATCCGTTACCGACGATGATGAAAAGAAGCGTTTGCAACAGTGATATGACGGCTGCGGTAACTACTTTTGAGAAAATATAGCTGGCGTAACTGAGCTGTAGAAAACTCTCTCGTTTCAAAAGGGCGCGGTCTTTGAATATCTCCTGGGCATTCATACTCATACCCATAAAGATGGCAACGATGACTGCCATGAAGACATACGAGAGGAGATTCTTGTTGTCGTAGAGTGTATATCCGTTGTCGCCACTGTAGCGAGTGAGCAAAGCGACGATGAAGGCGAGGATTGGTGCTTCCAACAATGCGATTAGAAGGAACTGACGGTCCTGCAGTTTTGTATGGAAATTGCGTTGTATATATATCCAAAATTGCTTGAAGACATTAGGCTTTAACTGCTTGTTTTCTGGCAAAGCTTTCTTTTGTGTAGTTTGTCCTTGCTGATTGTCTCTCTCTTCGGCGACTTTCAGCACCGTCTCTTTATACATTTTGTTCCACTCTTCTGGAGAGACTTTCCTCTTGTCTGTGAACTGTCCGTTGCTGTCAAGTGCCTTCGCGTCAACGATATTGAGGACTATCTCAGTATTGATATTGCCACACATAGAGCAAATGGCAGTATCGGCATCAGCATAGTTGGCAGCAGTCTTGAAATAGCTAACCGCCTCTATCGGATTACCGTCGTAGATAGGATATCCTCCAAGATCGAGAAGCCATAGGCGGTCGAAAAGTTTGTAGATATCGGATGAAGGCTGATGTATGCAGGTTATTACCAAGCGTCCTTGGTAAGTTTGGTTTTTCAGCAGATGGATAACCTTCTCTGAGTCGGCGGATGATAGTCCGCTCGTTGGCTCGTCAAGGAAGAGTATCTGCGGTTCGCGGATGAGCTCAAGAGCAATGTTAAGACGTTTGCGCTGGCCGCCACTAATAGATTTGTTCAGCGCAGAGCCTACGCGCAAATCCTTTATCGCCATAAGGTCAAGGTCTTGCAGCGTCTTGTTTATTCTGTTGTCGAGTTCCTGTTCCGACAATTTATCGTAGCAAAAACGGGCAGTGTAAAGCAGATTCTGATAGACAGTGAGCTCAGCAATAAGCAGGTCATCTTGCGGCACAAAGCCGATATATGGTTTAAGGCGTTCTACATTATCGTAGAGTTCCTCGCCATTGATGGTTATGCTTCCCGAGTTAGGCTTTTGCGAGCCACTGAGTATGCCCATCATTGTGGATTTACCGGTACCGCTACCTCCCATAATGGCTACTAACTCGCCCGAACGCAAAGTGAATGTGAAATCGTGTAAGCCGTTCTTGCTGTTGGGGAAACGGAAGTCCACGTTTCTCCCGGCAAAGGTTATGCCTTCGTGTTTCTCTTCTGATCCAAGAAGGACATTAGAAGCGAAGTCGTAATATAATGGCTTGGCATGCCTGCTCTTAATTATTCCGTTCTTCTCCCAAGGAATGAAGATGTTCCGCTGCATAGGGATGTCATTCATAAAGAGTTGTGTCTCTCCATCGAACGACACGACAATCTGATTGTATTCTGGCGAACGCAACACTTTCAGTTCGCCCTTGAGCTCCTCTATCTGTCTTACTCCGACATTGCCTCCACTCTTTCCCTCAACAAAATGCTCAAAGTCCTCATACTGCTGCTCCGTAATGCCGAAGGTCTCGGCAATGAGCTGGAAAAGATGCTTCTGCTCAAAATAAGCAGTCATATTCATTGACGAGAACTCCATAAGTCGCAGCAACATAAACGACTGTTTCTCGTCATCAATCTCTTTCTTAAGTTTATCGCACACTTGCGACACTATCTTCTTCTCGTCGGGGTCAGACAACTCATACAAGTCGCAGAGCGAGTCGTATAAATCCAGATATTCCTGGTAGTTGCGTATTCCGAAGAATCTTACAAGATAGTTGTATATAACGCTTTTCGCCCTTTCGCGCTTCAAGTTTGATGAAGTGCAAAAAAGGGCGAAAATGTTAATTAAAGCAGTAAGAACGAGGTCGTTCATATTTTATTCACCTACTTGGGCGTTAAGTTTACCGCGAAGCTCTTTGATGTAGTTGTTGTAAGCGAGGTAAGCCTCGTCTCTTGAACCCTCATCCTGTGCATCAAGGACAGCCTTAATCTTCTCTGTTATAGGCACAAAGTTCTTGAGGCTCTCGTAGTATGGAGAGAGTTTCTCAATGAGTTGCACGATGCTTGACATAGCCTTCTCGCTCTTCTTGAGGTCGTTAATCATAGCAAGCTGGTCGTACTCTCCGCGCTGCTCGTTAGCATACTCTGCGTTAAGAGTAGTCTCAACAAGTGAGTAAAGGAGCACTGTTACCTGATTGTCAGCCTGGTCGTTCTCAAGGGCGCTCTCGAAGTTCTTCAAAGAGAGGTCCTGAACAGCCTTGATATAAGCATCACGGTCAAGGTTGTCAAGTGAGTCAAGACTCATATCCTCAGAAGCGATGTTAGTCTCAGCAATAAGTTTTGTGATTACAGCACGGCGAGCATCATAGTCGTTTCTCTTAGCATATAAAAGCTTGTCGTACTGAGCGTCAACAGTATAGCATCCAAGCAAAGCGCACTTCTGCTCAAGTGTCTGAGCCTTGTCAGCCCAATCTAATGGAACGAAATACTTTACAGGGAGTATTCTAACACCATCAGGAAGAACTTCAATCTCTTGAAGGATTTGGTCGTTCTCAAACTTTACAGTCTTGAAGAGTTCAATAACTTGAGCCTTTACAGAATCAGTGATTACACCTGCTTGTTCTTCAACATCAGCCGCAGCCTTCTTGTTGTCGCAACTAACAAACGTCAAACCCGCGATAAGCGCTAAGCCTACGAGAAAAAGTGATTTTTTCATACTATTTATATTATTGATTATTTGCTTGCACATAAATATGACCGTGCAAAGGTACATCTTTATTTTTTACTTTCCAAAAATATCACGCGTTTTTCTTTTCAATAGGTGTATTTTTTCCTTTTTTACGCATTTTAAAGGTCTTTTTTCCGCAGAATAAGCCTTAACAAAGGGGAACAATTGCACAGCAAAAACCAATCACATTAAGTAAAGGTAAGCTCTATAAAACAGTTTCCTCCTAATTCATTCTTTCCAACTTGAAGTCAGCAGCCGAGAACCACTCCGCACTGCAATCCTTACCCGTAACAGCTTTGTCCGTACTTATACCATAGCGGATGATGGCAGGTCGCGCAAGGGCAGGGATGCTGTCTATCGTAATCTGGCTCCATCCGTAACCAAGATTCTTCACCTCTACCCCACCATTTTGCTCCGCCGAGATACCACGACCGGAATTTCCCAATGCAGGCACCTCGCGCTGTTCCTTATAATGCCTATCATCTTTGTCAGTGCAAGCATATACAAACACGCCGTCAGACGTTTCACTACATCTCGCAAGTGCTGTAAGTCGGTAATAGCCATAACCCACTGTATCAGCATGTTCCACCTGGAAAACAACATTATCATAGCCATCTCTTTCCACATTGATATAGCGCACAGTCCTGTCGCCATTGTAATACTCGCCAACGTCAGTATAGTCCTCGTCACAGTTGTCATTGCATATGAGTTTCCATCCGTTGGCTTGGAAATACGTCCAGTCCTCATCGTCCATAACCCATCCGTCGTGAGTATGGGTTTCTGCATATGCCCTCCACTCGGCATCGCGCTTTTCCCTCTCTAAATTGTCTGTAAAATCTATCTTGCCATTAATCATCACACATGTGGCAACTATTCCTCCACAAGCAAGAATCCACAAGAAGAACCAGAACAACCGTTGCCAATATCCAATGGAATGTGACTTATTGAAGATATAGTTGAATGCACAAAATGCAGGAATAGCGAATGCAAACACAATACAAATACCACATATCAGGAACAGGAAATTATTGTTAGCATAGACTTCACACATACTATGGCCAAACATCCCATCAAGCACAAAGTTTGGAGCCGCCAAAACTGCTATGAAGATAAAGAAGACGACAATAGCAGGTATCACGAGTAGCAGACATAAACCTATAAGCACAAGCTTAAAGAAGAATGCTACGCCCGACATAATTATCGCAAAACAGCCCTTGGCATTGCTTTCGGGCACGGTGTCTTTCTTGTTCTCGTTAACCACCGACGAGGTAACTTCTTCCGACAGATTATGAGGATTCACATCACGTCCTTTCATTTTTAGCCTGTCCTCCGGACTTTGCGCCTCTCGCGCTATCAAAGCCAACAGCAAGTATGCAACGAGCAAAAGCACCCCTATTCCCAAAGAAAGAAAACCAGCTATGACAAGCAACACATAACATAGTCGCCACATCAGCACCGAACCGCCGAAATAATTTGCGCAACCACTCAACACTCCCGATACCATCTTATCATTGGGATCGCGATAGTAAGTCTTACCCTTTAAGCCATTGAACCAATTCTTAAACGAGTCATTGACAAACTGCTCACCTTTGCTTTGCGTGCTTTCTGACGCGAATCCGTTGGCGCAATCCTCGCTATGAGCCTCGCTTTTCTGTTCTTCGTCATCCGTAGCATCGCCGTCAGCATCTGGCGCAAGTTCCTGTAAATCACCAACTCTTCGTATTATCTCTTGCAGATGTTCTATGGTTATCGCTTCCACACCAGCAGCCTTCTTCTCATCAAAAAGTTCAGCAATACGTTGCTCTATATCGTCGGCAATCTCCTCATCTCCCTCATGACGCTTATAATATCTGCGTAAGGTTTCCGTATAATGCTTCAGCAACTCGTAAGCATCCTCGTCTATGGAATAAAGTCTGCCGCAAAGATTTATCGTGATATTCTTTTTCATATTCTAACTGTTTTTGGATTTTCAAAACTTTTGGTATTATTATATTAATGTGTAATTTTAGGATTAGTACACCATAAGGCACAGATTATTGCTTCAACCTGTGCACTGTGTCTTCAAGTGCTTGCCAGGCTTCCTCTAATTGGGCCAACGATTCCTTGCCTTCTTCCGTCAGCACATAATATTTTCGTGGCGGTCCTTGCGTACTTTCCTGCCACTCATAGGAAAGCACGCCGTCCTTCCTCAGTCGGGTTAACAACGGATAAAGTGTGCCTTCCACCACAAGTAAGTTAGCATCTTTCAGACGATTGATGATGTCAGAAGAGTAACAAGGCTCATCGCGCAGCAGGAGCATTATGCAATATTCAAGCATCCCCTTCCTCATCTGTGACTTTGCATTATCTACATTCATAACTAAGATTTGTTTATCTTTCCTGCTGCAAAAGTAGGCAAAACCATTGTATTATGTTATACATAGTACTATAAAAAGACAGTAACAGAGTGCTTTCTTGACCTAAACCAAGGTAACCTTGTTGCGAACATATCGCTTATGCAGTATTGGATAGGTAGGAATAAGATATAAAAAAGAGAGCGACCTTATAGCCGCTCTCTACCAACACAAAAACTAAACTAGACTTTATCTAATGTGAGAAGACGGGTTTCACAACCTTTCTTTCACGTTGCAAAGTTAGCAGTTTTTTTTTTATTTGCAAACTTTTCAGTAAATAATTTATATCAAGAATGAAAGATTTATATTGTTATCGCACACAAGAAGAGGGGTTCTGCAAATAACTGTCAAGAATTGTCATTGCAGCCATTGCCTCGACTATAGAAACGGCTCTTGGAAGGACACATGGGTCATGACGGCCTTTAGCCTTGAAGGTTGTCGCTTTGCCGTGAATATCTACTGTCGGCTGGTTCATTAACAGCGTCGCAACAGGTTTGAAAGCCACCCGGAAAAAGATGTCTTGCCCGTTGGAAAGTCCACCTTGTATGCCTCCAGAGTGGTTTGTTGCGGTCGTCACATCCGTTAAGTTTACTTCTTGTCCGGGCTTTTCCGGCGCGAGAAAAATATCATTGACCTGCGAACCACGCTTGTCAACAAGATCAAAACCGTCGCCAAATTCCACACCTTTCACAGCATTTATGCCAAGCATGGCGGCTCCAAGTTTTGCGTTTAGTTTGTCAAACTCAGGTTCTCCCAATCCGACAGGGCAACCTTTTATCACACATGTTATAACTCCACCAATGGTATCGCCTTTGGCTTTCACCTCAGAAATCAGGTTTTCCATCTGCACAGCTTTCTCTTGATCGGGACAACGCACAGCATTTGTCTCTGTCAGAGAAAGGTCATACTTTGTATAGTCCTTGTCAAGAGTTATGCTACCTACTTGAGAAGTGTAAGCCTGAACAGAGATTCCAAGCTTAGAAAGAACAAGTTTTGCAAGTGCTCCGCCGACACAACGGCTAATTGTTACGCGTGCAGAAGTGCGACCTCCACCGCGATGATCGCGTACACCATATTTATTATAATATGTGTAGTCAGCGTGAGACGGGCGGAAAAGTTCGCGGAGATTATCGTAATCGGAAGAATGATGGTTGGTATTACGCACGATAAAACCTATCGGAGCACCTGTAGAGACGCCCTCAAACACTCCACTAAGTAATTCCACCTCATCAGGTTCTTTGCGTGATGTGGTTATCTTGCTCTGGCCTGGACGTCGGCGATTAAGTTCCTGCTGGATAAACTCGATGTCTATGGGTATT
Organism: Bacteroidaceae bacterium; assembly: GCA_021443335.1. Classification (GTDB taxonomy): domain Bacteria; phylum Bacteroidota; class Bacteroidia; order Bacteroidales; family Bacteroidaceae; genus Prevotella. The sequence goes on along the minus strand of JABUUE010000007.1, from coordinate 33,748 downwards.
CCAGCAGGCATACCATCAACTACTCCGCCGATGGCTTCACCGTGGCTTTCTCCAAAAGAGGTAAGAGTGAATATTCTTCCGAAAGTATTCATACTTGTTCAAGTTTCACAAAGCTTGTTAGGTTATTTATGGATTTATTTGTTACAGCCACCATTGCCGCAACCACCATTGCCGCAATCGCCACCGTCACAATCACCACCGCAGTCGCCACCGCAATGACCGCCACAGCCACCACAACCACCTATCTCACCGCGAAGAATACGGACGGCCTTGTCAATCTCATCCTTAGATGCAGGACGGCTTTCAACGATGAAACCTTCAAAATGCAGGTCTTCGCCTGCGAAAGGATGATTGAAGTCCATCAACACATTATCGTCTGTGATGTCGGCAACCTTACCTATTAGTCTTTGGCCGTCAGCATTATTCATTGGCACGAAAGCTCCGATGGTGATGTGCTCATCATCAAACTTACCATCTATCTCAAAGATACCTTTTGGCAGAGCAACGATTCTTTCCTGGTCGGGAGCACCGTAAGCGTCATCACAAGCGATTGTAAAATCAAAAGCCTTGCCTGTCTCAAGATTTACCAATTTCTCTTCAAAAGCATCAAGAGCCATACCAAGTCCTGAAATGAACACAAACGGCTGTTCCTCAGTAGCCTCTTCTGCCAGATTATTGTCTGCTGTGTAAAGTTTATATGCAACAGCGATGAATTTGTTTGTCATATTAAATGTTTTGTTTTATAATCTGTTCCAATGGAATTTTAACGAACTCTCGCTCATTCATCCGTGGATGTGGGATTGTAAGTTCAGGGGTGTTGATTGTCAAATCGTCGTAGAGCAGTAGGTCGATGTCTATTGTCCTATCAAAATGTTTGCCTTCAACAGATTTCCTTGTTCTGCCCAACTGCCGCTCTATTTTCTGCGTAGCGTGCAGACATTCAAACGGAGAGAGATGTGTTTCTACGAGGACTGCCGCATTAAGAAACTGGTTGTCAGAGACAAAATCCACTGGAGCTGTTGCGATAAACGATGATTGTCTGACCACCGTGCCGACATCTTCGTTTATCAATTCTATAGCCTTGCGCAGGTTCTGCTCTCTGTCGCCAAGATTTGAGCCAAGAGAAAGGAAAAGCTTCATTCTAAGTTCAAAGTAGTAAAGACTAAGTAGTAAGTACGATTTGCTTTTAAGGTTTCTATTCTATGTATGAGTTGGTAATCATACTTTGTACTTGGCACTTAGTACTTCATACTTAACAAGATTAATCATTCAGCACCAACATACAATCGCCATAAACTCCGAACATATAGTCGTATTTGAGTGCAAGATTGTAAGCTTCCATAATAAGGTCGTAACCAATGAAGGCTGCTTCTGCCATGAGCAATGTTGTCTCTGGATAGTAGAAATTGCAAACCATGCAGTTAGCCACTCCTGGCTCATACGGTGGATACATAAAGCGGTTTGTCCATCCGGAGAACTCCTTGAGCATATTGTTTGTGCTCTTTGCTGTCTCAAGAGCCTTGAAAGTACTTGGCCCTACGCAGAGAATCTTCTTCTTATAGTCCTTCTTTGTCCTGTTGACAATCTCGCAAGCCTCTTGCGAAACTTCCATACGCTCAGAGTCCATCTTGAACTTTGACAGGTCCTCGACCTCTATTGTGTGGAAGCAGCCGAGCGAAGAATGGACAGTGATATAAGCGAAGTTCACGCCCTTGATTTCCAGACGCTTCAACAATTCACGAGAGAAATGAAGTCCTGATGCTGGAACAACAACAGCGCCCTCATTCTTTGCGTAGATATTCTGGTAGCGTTCTGCATCCTCCGGTTCCACAGGACGGCTGTCAACAATATAATGAGGCACTGGCACAGAGCCAAGCGAGTAGAGTTCGCGACGGAAATCATCATCGGTAGAATCATAGAGGAAGCGCAAAGTGCGACCACGAGATGTGGTGTTGTCAACAACTTCTGCAACCATACTTCCCGATTCGTTGAAGAACAGTTTGTTTCCGATTCTGATTTTCCTTGCCGGCTCAACAAGCACATCCCACAAACGCATATCTGCATTAAGCTCACGAAGCAGCAAAACCTCTATCTGAGCATCAGTCTTCTCCTTTGTACCGTAAAGGCGTGAAGGGAAAATCTTTGAATCATTGAATATTATAGTGTCGTCCTCATCAAAATAATTGATGAGTTTTTTGAACTGAATATATACAGGTTTGCCATCCTCGTCAGTCAAGACCTCACCATTCTCATCGGTCTCAAACAGTTCTATCCTCTCACTCTTCTTGTGGATAATCATCATCTTTGATTCGTCACGATTAGGTGCTGGATGCAAAGCCAGTTTCTCCTGTGGAAGTTTAAACTTGAATCTGGAAAGTTTCATGCGTTATTGTATCTGTTGTTATTGTATCTGTTGTTAGTTGTTATTGGGAATGACATTCTCTTCTACCCACTGAGGGAATGTGTCAAAATCTATACAGTTTTCCACTCTTACATCGCCTACTCTTGTGCGACGAAGTGCAGTAAGGAAGGCACCGCTGCCCAACGCCTCGCCGATGTCGCGGGCAAGAGCTCGTATATATGTACCTTTGCTGCATACCACTCTGATACTCAGCAGCATCTTCTCCTTGTCGAAGTCTGTGGTTTCTATCTCATCTATCTTCAAGGTCTTAGCCTTCAGTTCCACTTTTTCGCCTGTCCTTGCCAAAAGATAAGCCCTGTCTCCGTTAATCTTACAGGCGGAATACTCGGGTGGCACCTGCTCAATCTCGCCAACAAATCTCTTTAGAGTCTCGTCGATGAGTTCCTGTGTTATGTGCTTTGTCGGATAAGTGTGGTCAACAGTATGCTCACGATCATAACTTGCAGTCGTAGCACCGAGTTGCAGTGTGGCGGTATATTCTTTGATGTCCCGCTGCAAAGAGTCAATCTTCTTTGTGGCTTTTCCTGTGCATAATGTGAGAACGCCAGTAGCCAAAGGGTCGAGCGTGCCGGCATGTCCGGTCTTTAAACGCTTTATGCCCAGTTTCCGGGAAAGCAGGAATCGACATCTCGCCAATGCTCCGAAACTGGACATACCGTACGGTTTATCAATATGCAGTATAACTCCTTCTAAGAAGTCTGATTTAGTCATTATTCTAAATTGTTAACAGGCAATCCGCCCACTCATCAATCTACGCGAAGATAAGAAGAGCAGCTCCCACTAAGGCACAATAGATTGCGAAATATATCAGTTTCCCCTTCTTCACAATATCAAGCATCCATTTGCAGGCAAAACATCCACTGACGAAAGCCGCAACAAAACCTACAACCATCGGCAGTGTGTCCATCTGCTGGGCAGCAAGTTCTGCAGTGTGCTCAGCATCAGGAGAAAGGATATGTCTTACATCCAACAGAGCCTCGCCGAGTATCGGAGGTATGACCATAAGGAACGAGAACTGCGCAAGTTTCTCCTTCTTGTTGCCCAAGAGAAGTCCTGTGGCTATCGTGGAACCTGAGCGTGAAAGACCCGGAAGAACAGCACAAGCCTGCGCAACACCTATAATGAAGGCGTGCATGGGCGAAATCTTATCCTTCGGTCTTGGCTTTGCAAAATAGCTGAAGGCAAGTAGCAAGGCTGTTACTATAAGGAAACATCCCACCAACATCACTTTAAGATGTTCGTCGCCCTCATACAAGCCAGCTATCACATCCTTGAAGCATAAGCCTACAATACCGACAGGAATCATAGACAAGAGAATGTTAAAGGCATAACGCTGCTCTTCCGACAGGCGAGAGAGAAAGCCTTCGCCAACCAATTTAGGACGCAAAGGCATGAAAAGACCGCGGAAAATCCACGCCACCTCTTTCCATAAAATAATCAATGTGCTCAACACAGTAGCCACATGGACAAGAACATCAAACTCTAACCCTGCCTCTTGTGTGCCGAGCAGCACCTTGCCGAGTTCCAGATGTCCACTACTGCTTATTGGAAGATATTCTGTCAGTCCCTGTACAAGACCTAAGATTAATGCATGCAACCAATCCATCTAATCATTTACGATTTTAGTTAGTCTTTCGGCTTACGGACGATTGCATAAACAATAGAGCAAAAGCCTGCCAAGCACATGATTGGAGCGATAACTATTCGGCGCGCACTGAAAATATCAGCGTTGTAAACAGTGTCAGTAGTTCCGCTGCCACTCATAAGGATAAAACCTAATATTACCACTGCCATTCCAACGGCAAGCAGTATAAAATTTATCTTACCAAACGCAAAATCTCGTTTCATTATTGTTGATTGTTGAATGATTTATGATTAATTCATGTCGAAACGTAAATAGTCAATTATCTTATAAAATGTCCACCAGTAAGTCAGCCTATATCTTATACAAGTCGCTCGCCTTCATCTTCAAGAACTTGTTCACAGACAAGAATGCACAGAAGAATGTGATAAGCATTCCGAACACAAGTATAACACCGGCAGTAATGATAAGCGCATTGTCGGTAATCACCAATCGAACATCTGGCTCTTTTGAAGCGAATAGATAAACAGCGCCGCCCAAAACGCAACAAGCTATCAATGAGGAGATAAATCCTACAGCAAGCGCATTTCTAAGGAAAGGCCAGCGGATGAAACTCCATGACGCACCAACGAGTTTCATTGTGCGGATAGCAAAGCGGCGCGCATAGACACCGAGGCGTACCGTATTGTTTATCAGCGAGAAAGATATTATCGTCAAAACGCCAGCAAGAACAAGCAGACCGATATTAATCTTACTCAAAGTGTTATTAACCTGATCAATGAGGTTTTCCTGAAAAGCAACCTCTGACACGCGCTCGTCCTTTGTAAGTGTTTTCCTTATCCACTGTAGCGAGTCGTTGTTTGCATAAACAGCATTAAGATGGAGCTCTATCTCGGCAGAGAACGGATTAGAACCGATAAAGTCCGAAGGGTCTGCGCCCAGCTCCTTTTTCTGCTCCTTGCTCACCTGCTCTTTGCTGAGGAATGTCATATCCGCCACATACTTCTTTTTCTTCATCTCAAGGGCAAGACCCTGCGCCTGAGAGTCTGTAAGGTCCTTGTTTAGATATAGCGTCACACAAAGATTCTCCTTCACATAGTTGGAAAGATTATGCGCCGTTATCACAGATAGAACAACAATGCCCACGAGTATCAGCACGAGCGAAGTGCTAATGGCAAGAGTTATATTTTGGAAGCTTCGAGAGCTATTCCCGCTTTTTCGTTTATTTTTCTTCATTTGGGCGCAAAATTACTACATTTTCAGAAACTTTGCCCTAAAAAAATCAGATTTTTTATATTTATAATGTGGAAAATCAGTTTTTTGTTTAATTTTGCAATGCTTTCCGCGTCAAATAAACAATCAAACAACAAAAAACATATAACAATAAACCTCAAAAATTGTAACCATAAAGCAAAAACCAACTACTATTCAATCCCAAAACCCAATAACCTCCAACCCCCATAACCCCAAAAACTATGCCCACCATCATATATCCCTCCCCCATCTTCGGCCCAGTCAAAAGTCGCCGTTTCGGTGTCTCACTCGGCATCAACCTCATGCCCGCTGACGGCAAGATTTGCACTTTCGACTGCATTTACTGCGAGTGTGGCTTCAACAAAGATTTCCGTCCTAAGCAGAAACGACCGTCACGCGAGGAGGTGAGCGAAGCCCTTGAAACCATGCTACAAAAGATGAAGGCTGACGGCGCACTTCCCGATGTACTTACTTTCGCCGGCAATGGCGAGCCTACCGCACATCCCGACTTTGCAAGCATCATTGATGACACGGTGGCACTGCGCGACAATTACTGTCCACAATGCCAAATCACCGTTCTTTCCAACGCAACCATGCTCCACAAAAAAGAAGTTGTTGAAGCGTTGCTTAAAGTAGATAACAACTGCCAGAAACTCGACACTGTTGACAACCAGTACATCTCTTTCCTCGACCGTCCGCAATCGCCTGCTTATCAAGTGGATGATATTGTTGAGCAATTGTGCCAGTTTAAGGGAAAAGTAATTATCCAGACAATGTTTCTCGACGGCGAATACTGCGGCAAGAATGTCTGCAACACAGGCGAAGAATATCTTATCCCTTGGATAGAGACACTAAAAAAAATATCACCACAGAAAGTGATGATATATACTATAGACAGGGAGACACCGGCAAAAGGATTGAAAAAGACTACCCATGAAACGCTCGACAACATCGCCGCCCGTCTCGCAGCAGCCTCACTACCTTGCTCAGTCTCATACTAACAAAGCTAAAGATTACCTGCTCACATTGAGCATGTTATAAAGTATCTTACGCCTTCACCTTGAAGATAGCCTTCTTTATTTCCGACTGGCCTGACACGCAAGGAGCATGGCCATCTTGTGGGAAGAAGATTGCCATCTGACCAGGCTTGCAAGTGAAATATGTCTGTGCAAGGCCATCGTATTTGATGATGTCCTTTTCTTCGTTATACTCAAGTTCCGGGAGGTCGCAAAGCGGAGTGTAACCGAAAGTCTCATCGCAAGAAAGAGGAATCTGAATGTCAATCATTCTTCTGTGAGTCTCAATCTTGGCTTCTTCCTTTGTCTTTCCCTTTGCCATCTGGATATTGACAAACAGGTCTTTGCCTTTTATCTCATGTTTACCCGCCTCAATAGCGTTGAGGTCATTGTTTTTCAAAAACTCCACCACATCAGCGAAGAGTGGATTAACGCCTGCATAATAAGCAAGCTTGTCAAGTGTGTCGATTATCATGTTTTTGTATTTAAGGTGGGTTCTATAAATTAGTGCCCACAAGTTAAATCATTCATCCCCGACAACTTCCCCATTAACATATTCCCGCACAGTGCGATTGCCCGAGGCGTCTATCTCAACGAATTTTCCGTGGCGCTGTCCGTTCTTGTACGGTCCTTTATATCTTGCGCCGTTAGCCTCGCGTATTTCGAAATCGCCGTTTGGAATGCCATCGGAGAATGTTCCTTCTAACACGCTGCCGTCCTTAGCCACATATTTTCCCTTGCCGTTCTGCACATCGTTTTTCCAGTAGCCGAAATAGATGTCGCCGTTACGGAAATGCATTTCACCATAGCTGTCCTTATCTCCGTTAAGGAAATGTCCCTTGTAGAGGTCACCGTTGTTAGAGCGATAGATGCCTTCGCCGGTGCGGCGGCCATTGACATAATCCCCCTCGTAAGTGTCACCATTACTGAAACGGTAGATGCCTTTGCCGTGTGGCACATCGTTGAGCCACTGTCCGTTATACACATCGCCGTCGGAATATTTGTTTGTTCCCTTACCTGAGCGGCGGTTGTTCACCCACTGTCCCGTGTAAGTTGTTCCGTCAGCCCAGCAGAATGTGCCGTTGCCATTCTTCGCGTCGTCACGCCAAGTACCGTCGTAATAAGCGCCGTTCTGGTATGTGTATTTGCCCAAACCGTCACGCTTGTCCATCTGCCAGTCGCCGTCATAGACATCGCCGTTGAAGTAATACATCACTCCATGTCCCTGCTGGTTATCCTTGTACCACAGTCCGGAATATTTGTTGCCGTTGAGGAAATGGAAAGTGCCCTTTCCGTGCTGATGGTCTTGAATCCATTGCCCCTCGTATTTTTCACCATCAAAAAAGGTGTAAACGCCAAAGCCGTCACGCCGTCCTTTCTCGTAAGAGCCTTCGTATGTATCGCCGTTAGGATAGACAGCCTTACCTTTGCCGTGGGCTCTGCCGCTCACAATCTCTCCGTTATACTCGCCGCCGTCTTTTGTCTGGCATGTGCCGATGGTTATTTTTTGGGCGGATAGTGATAATGTGAATATAAGTAAGGTTAAAGAAATATATAGTTTCAAGTTTTTCATTTAAGACTTGTTTCTCTGAAAAAATTCGTTTATTCGTTTCTTTTTCCGCCAAAATTATAGTTTTTTGCAGATAATAGCAAATTTTTCAATTATTTTTTTAATATTTTTATAACTTTGCACATGTTTTTATACCCAAAACATATTAAAGACAAATGAAATTCGTTATAATTATACCCGCACGATACCAAAGCACACGCTTCCCGGGAAAGCCTCTCGCGCAGTTAGGAGGCAAGTCTGTGATACGCCGAGTTTATGAGCAGGCAACAAGTGTCATACCCGATGTATGGGTGGCTACTGACGACGATAGAATCCTCAACGAGGTGGAAAGTTTCGGAGGCAAGGCTGTGATGACACGCAGCGACCACAAAAGTGGAACCGACAGAATACAGGAAGCGGTGGAAAAGATTGGCGGTGACTACGATGTTGTCATCAACATTCAGGGCGACGAGCCTTTCGTGCAGCGTAGCCAGATAGAGACGCTCATGGCTCTTTTCGACGACCCGCAGACACAGATAGGCACTCTCGGCAAGCCATTTGACACAGCAGGCGGAATGGGGAATGTTGACAATCCCAACTCGCCAAAGATTGTCACCGACAAAAACGGCTTTGCGCTCTATTTCTCACGCAGCGTGATACCTTATGTCAGGGGCAAGGAGCATGACACTTGGCACGAAAACTTCCCCTACCTGAAACACCTTGGTGTCTATGCCTACAAGACAAACGTGCTGAAAGAGGTTACTACTCTACCCCTATCTGCTCTTGAAGTTGCAGAATCGCTCGAACAGCTGCGATGGCTCGAAAACGGCTACCGCATCCGCGTGGGTAAGACAGACGTTGAGACTGTCGGAATCGACACGCCAGAAGACCTGGAAAAAGCGGAAGAGTTCTTGAAAACAATTACGATATAAGGAGTTCAAGAAGTTCAAGGAGTTCAAGAAGTTCAAGAAGTTCAAGGAGTTCAAGGAGTTCAAGGAGTTCAAGAAGTTCAAGACATTAGCATAAATTCATACCATTAATGAGTTACATACTTATAAGACAATTGTCTTGAACTCCCTGCAACTCCTTGTAACTCCTTGAACTCCTCAAATAAACCCCTCAAATAAAAATAAACCAACTATTCTAAAAATGGAACAAATCATTGTCAACTCTTACGAGGAATTTGCGGCCTATGAAGGTAAAACCATTGGCACAACAGAACCAATGCAAATTGATCAAAACAGAATCAACCTTTTCGCCGACGCCACTTCTGACCATCAATGGATTCATGTTGACACAGAAAGAGCAAAGACCGAAAGTCCTTACAAATCAACCATCGTTCACGGCTACCTTACTTTAAGCGTACTGCCAAAATTGTGGTTAGACCTCATCCAAGTGAACAACATCAAGATGCTCGTAAACTACGGAATGGAGGACATGAAGTTCGGACAGCCAGTGCTTGCCGGCCAGAGCATCGTGCTCACAGCAGGTCTCAAGAGTGTCCAAAACCTGCGCGGCATAGCAAAAGCCACCATCAATTTCTCTCTCACCATCGCCGAAACAGGCAAAAAAGCACTTGAAGGCAACGCCATATTCCTTTATTATTTCCAGAAATGACCAGCCCCCAGCCCCTGTACCTGCTACTCTTAATCCTTATTCTATCCTCGTGTGGTGCCGACAACACAGCCAAGAAAGGCGACAAATTCTACGCCATCGGGGAATATTATGAGGCTGCCCTACTCTACCAAAAGGCATACAAGCAGACATCACCAAAGGACAAGGAGCGCAGGGCTGAACGCGCGCTGAAGATGGCCGACTGCTACGCTAAGATTAATTACACGCCAAAAGCCGTTGCAGCCTACAAGAACGCCATCCGCTACGGCATCGATTCGCTTCCTGTGGAGCGCGCATTGGCATATCAGGAGAAGAAGACAAAGGTGAAGAAAGAGCCGCTGACAAAATATATCGTGAAGAAGATGGACATCTTCAACTCAGCACGCTCAGACTTCTCACCGATGCTTTTTGGCGACCAGTATGACCGTCTATACCTGTCGTCAACAAGAAACGACGCGCAGGGCGGTGAACTGTCAGGCATTACAGGCACAAAATACACCGACATCTTCGTCAGCGAGAAAGACGAGAGAGGCAAATGGAAACGGCCGCAGAGCATCGAGACCGGACTGAACAGCGAATACGACGATGGTGTCTGCTGCTTCACTCCCGACGGCTCCGAGATGTATCTCACATATTGCGCCGCCGATCCTTCTTATCCGCGTTATGCTCAGATAGTTGTCTCTAAACGTGCCGACGCTTCTTGGGGCAAGCCCACTCCCCTTGCCATTTCCAAAGACACGCTTTCTTCCTTCGCCCATCCCGCAATAAGTCCCGATGGGCAATGGCTGTATTTCGCCAGCGACATGCCGGGCGGAAAAGGAGGTCTTGATATATGGCGAATAAGAATAGGCGTTGGAGGACTGGGCGGAGTGGAAAACCTTGGTGAACCGGTTAACAGCGAGGCCGACGAGATGTTCCCGACATTCCGTCCTAACGGCGACCTTTACTTCTCTTCCAAAAGAGACGAGTCGTTGGGAGGACTTGATGTTTACATCGCAAAGGTCAATCCACAAACCCACAGATACGAACTCGAGCATCCCGGCTATCCCCTCAACTCCACTGGCGACGATTTCGGACTGACCTTCGAGGGCGTTTACAACCGAGGCTTTTTCTCCTCCAGCCGAGGCGACCACCGCGGCTTCGACCACATCTACAGCTTCGAGCTGCCGGAAAAGACTCAGACCATCGTCGGCTGGGTCTATGAGATGGACGGCTTCGAACTGCCATCGGCGCAGGCTTATGTCGTGGGTAACGACGGAACAAACCAGCATGTCACAATAAAGAGCGACGGCTCGTTCACCTACGTTGCAGAGCCTGGCACGGAATATATCATCCTCGCTTCATGCAAAGGCTACCTGAACGCAAAATCAGAGATTGCCATCCCCGACACCGTTACCACCGCCCACGAATACACGCTGCAATTCCCTTTGGCAGCAATAAACACGCCGACACTTATCGACAATATCTTCTACGATTTCGACAAGGCAACGCTCCGTCCAGAGTCTAATGTTGCCCTTGACAGCCTTGTCGATATGCTCAACCAAAATCCGAATGTCACTATCGAGTTGTCGGCACACTGTGACTACCGCGGAGCGGCAGAATACAACAAGAAACTGTCGCAGCGAAGAGCGGAGTCCGTGGTCAACTATCTCATAAGCAAAGGCATAGCGGCTGACCGACTGACGCCTGTAGGCTACGGAAAAGAGAAGCCCAAGAAAATCAACCGAAAGGTTACGAAGAAATTTCCGTGGCTGAAGGTTGGCGAACAACTGACAGAGGAGTTCATCACAAAATTAGGCGACGAGAAGAAGAAGGAAATATGCAATGAGCTGAACCGCCGCACAGAATTCCTCGTACTCCGCACCACCTACAACATGTTTGACGAGAAAGGCAACCTGAAAAATCCGCCTGTCAAGCCAAAGCCGGCAAATAATGACGACGACGACGGCTTCGAGATAGATTTTTAAGTATTAAGTACTTAAGGCGGGTTCTATAAATTAGTTTCCGAAAGTTTAATCATTAATGGTTATATATTTGGCTTGGACATTTTGCGTTTCTTATTGGCATCTTACCTTCCCTTTTGTAACGAAAGATGTTATCTTTCGTTACAAAATGAAAGTTAAACTGCTCAATAATAATTCTCAAAAATGCCTCAAGCTAATTTATAGAACCCACCTGAAACAATTCCTATCAAAAACTAAGCTTCACTCCCCCCATAAAAGTGACGCGTGGCATCGGATAGCCCGCGTTTATCTCATAGCTCTGAGCGAGAAGGTTGTCGCCCTTAACCCACAATGTCAGGCATTTTATCACATGATAGCCAGCAGTGAGGTTGAGCAAGGTAAAATTCTCTTTCTTTTCGTTATCCCCCACCGCGGAATATAACCCATTGATGTGTTGCAGTCCGAGTGTTGCAAACCATTTTCGCGCCTTGTATTTCATTCCGAGAAAGCCTTTGTATCCCGGAGCGGCAACCAACTTGTTCTTCATGCGCAACAGACTATGGTTTGTGCTTACTTCCCAATGGCTGTTTATGGTGTAGGCTATTTCCGCCTCCGCTCCCCAGTTCTCTATTGCGCCAGTGTTTATGTTCTTGCGGTTGACAGTCTGAATAAGGTTGTCGCCTTTCAGGTAGAAGATGTTTACGCCATAAACTAAACGTCCGCTCAAAACACGATGTCTCCACGACAACTCGTAGTTCATCACCCTCTCCGGTCGCAAACTGTCGTTTGCCGAGCCAAAAAGGTACATCTCCTTCAGCGACGGATTACGGAAACCCTTGCTCACCATCGCCTTCAGCTCACCGCTGTCAATAGGACGAACAACAATGCCACCTTGCGGAATCCACTCACTTCCCGACACCGAGTGATGGTCCAAACGAATGCCGGCATCCACCGTCAGCCACGATGTTATGTCTTGACGGAAATCCACATAACCTGCTACCTCGTTCATGTGTCGCTCAGCGCTCTGAATGCCACGATTGTCACCGCTCTCTCCCACTCCTGTCACCACCTCATCAGTCTTGCGCGAGGTGTAGTAAGCGTTGCCGTAAATGTGCTGATAGTCGAAACCTACAGTCAGATGATTGCCGCGAAAAAGTTTGAAAGTCTCATAGACAGACACTCCCGAGAGCGCATCTTTTGAGCGGAACAACTCCGTTTGCGGCGTGTTCTTATGGTAGTTCGGACCGTAACCGTCGTTTATCTTATGTATTCCGAAATTCGTAAAAACACTCACCGAACCGCTCATCCTGTCGTAACGGTTTTCCACACCTGCCGTCACAACTCCGCGCGTTATCCACTGGTCAGCCTCTGTCAGCGGACTTTCCACAGTGCCCGGATTAGAGGCGTTGAAGCGGGTGATGTCGGCGTCGACAAAGATGTTCCAGTGGCTGCTAATGCCATAGCCGAGATTCAGGTGACCGCCATACTGCTCAAAACCCATATTCCGGCGATGGTTGTCGCTTCTGCCGTACTGCACCGCGATATTGCTTGAGAAACGCTTGTGGCGTATGCTGTTTACCACCTCGCCCTGGAAAGTGCCATAAGAGCCGCCGCCAAGGTTTATCTCCGTAGTCACGCCTTCGTGCCGTTTTCCGCGTGTCACGATGTTTATCACACCGCCCATGGCGTTAGAGCCGTAGAGCACGCTCGCCGGACCACGCAACACCTCCACACGCTCTGCCATCATCGTCTGGTAAGCGTCAGAGACAGGATGGCCGTAGATGCCGTTATACTGCGGATGTCCGTCGATGAGAACCATCATCTGCCCCGTGCCGCCTGACAGTCCGCGCATGCTTATTCCTCCCGACGCGCCATTGCTCACGCCATATCCCATCATGCCTCGGGAGGTAACGAAAAGCCCCGGCATCAGTTCCGACAGGGTGTTGAGAATTGCCGGCTGATACTTCTCTCTCAAAGCCTCTCTCCCAACCACATTCACCGTCATTGGCAGGTAGCGCACATCGGTAATATCACGGCTACCGGTCACAACAACCTCATTAAGCGAATGTGCCAAAGTATCTTCAGTTTCTTCTGCCAACATAAAAACTGGCAAGGTCAGCAGAAGGCTTAAAAACCAGTATCTCAACATTACTTGTCAAGGCTTATTAAAGTGTATTTCTTGCTGCCAAGACCTATCTTCTCCGCATATTCCGTCATGTATGTTCCATGCTGACGGTTTATGCGCTCAATCAGTGGTTTATTGTCGTCTCCCTCTGTTGCCTTGTGATTGAAGACCATGTCCAGACAAGCCTGGTCAACAGCCACCGGGTCAAGACTTGCGCAGATGCCAATGTCCTTCATCTCCGGGCGTGCCGGATGTCCGTCGCAGTCGCAATCCACGCTCAGGTTGTTCATCACATTGATATACACCACCTTGCCTCTCATATATTCGTGTACAGCCTGCGCTGCTGAAGCCATGCTCTCTATGAAATCATCCTGCTGAGCCATGTGCTTGTACCACTCCTTCGTCACCACGCCGGCAGAATGGATGTAAGACTTTCCCGCTGTTGATGCCACGCCGATAGAAGCATTCTTCAGCACACCGCCGTAGCCGCCCATCGCATGACCTTTGAAGTGAGCGAGGTTTACCATAAAGTCGTAGTTCGCAAGGTGAGCGCCCACAATGTCATACTTTATGTGCTTGTGGTCCTTGACGGGAATGCGAATCTCGTCTTTCTCGTCCATCAAGTCAACGGCAAAGATAGAGTCGAAGCCATGCTCGTGGATGGTGTTCCAATGCTTCTGTGGGTCTTGGCGAGTGCCACCGTAAGCCGTGCAGCACTCCACGATTGTGCCGTTGACCTTCTCCACAAGGTTGCGGATGAGCGTGGGCTTCAGGTAGTGGGTGTTGCCGCCCTCGCCAGTGCTTATCTTCACGCACACTCTGCCCTGCGCCTCCATGCCTAAAGCCTCATATACTTTCACCAACGCCTCGGGAGTTATCTCCTTCGTGAAATATACTTTTGATTGCGCGGCAGCCGTCATCGTCACAACGGCCATTATCAATGTCAAGATAAAATTTCTCATGTTTATTTTGCTTGCTTTAACTTTCAAAATGCTTTATTTTACGGTGCAAAGTTACGAAAAAACAAGCAGAAAACCAAATAATTCCCATTTTATTTTGTAGTTATAATACTAAATCGTAATTTCGCCGCAAATTATGAACATTAATCAACAATTTATGACAAACGGTAATCACTTTTTACACTTATCCTCCCCCTTCAAAAGGCAGTGGGTAAGGTCTGTTTTACTCCTTATCGGACTTACGTTCTTCAGCATCCAGAGCGCCTTCGCGTTCAAGGGAGCAACGCCAACCGCGGGCAATTCATACTACCTCTACAACCTCTACCAGGAGAAGTTCCTCAACGACGACGGCTCCTTCAGCAGAAACGCCACAGCACTCTTCCAGCTGTCGGCAGAACAGACCGTCAGCCTCAGCGGCAACACATACAAAATTGCCACAGCCACCCACGGCTACAACCTTCTTGCAGCAGCCGACGAGAGTCTGGCACTCATGTTCGGAGCGGGCACGCAGAGCGCGGTAAGCACACTCGCCGACGGATTCAACAAGAGCAAGGCGGAATGGCTGCTTGTCAGCGAGAGCGAATATGCGGAATACACAGCGAAGAAACGCTTCACCGCTGCCAGCCTCAATGTTGACGGAATGCCAAAGAGCATAAAGATTATCGGCATCATTGACGTCACGCTCAACCCAGACGCAAAGGAAAGCGCAGGAGCTACTGCCATCGGAAAGAAGATTGGCAGCATGGGCTACGACTTCATCGGACTGAGCGAGGACTTCAACTTCCACAACGACATCGCTGCCAATGTTCCCGAAAGCTATGTCTTCGGCACTCACCGCGGCAAGATTGAAGCCACAGCAGAAGCTCACATACGAATCCTATCCAACACATCGCCTGTCTTTGAAATCGACGGACTGGGATTCATTGCCAACAGCGCCACCTGCTCATTCAGCAACGAGGCGTGGACAGCATGGAATGAACACTACGGCTACACCGACAGCGGCGCCGACGGACTTATCGACAAGGGCTACCGCTACTACACGCTCACGCTCGCCGACGGCACTGAGATTGATGTCTATACACTCCACATGGACGCTGAGACAAACGCCGATGACAACGCCGCACGCGAATCGCAGATAAAACAACTCGTGGCTGCAATTAAAGCATCCGACAACAAGCGTCCGATACTTATCATGGGCGACACCAACTGCCGCTACACGCGCGACAAACTGAAAGTGCTGCTCATTGACGCCATCGACGAAGACCCTCGTTTCACCGTCAACGATCCATGGATAGAATACGGCAGAGACAACATCTACCCTGTGTGGAACAGTTCAAGCATCATGGCTAACGAAGAGGGCTACCGCAGCGGAGAGGTCGTAGATAAGATTTTCTACATCAACAACACCGAGAGCCCAATAACCATCAAGGCGGAGTCTTACCTTCAGGACATGGCGTTCATAAACGAAGAGGGAGAACCGCTTTCTGACCACTGGCCATGCGTTGTGGAATTCAGCTACACCGACAACAACAGCGGTGAAGGTGGCGACGACGGTGATGACGAAGAAGAAGACCCATCGGAAGCCGACATCGACAGTAACACCACCTACTACCTGCGCAACAAGCAGACAGGCAATTTCCTCAAGGCTGGAGGCTGGTGGGGCACTCACGCCGTTACTGGCGACTACGGCTCACCAATAAACTTCACGAAGACTGCCGACGGAGCCTACAAGATTCACACCAACTCCGGTATGCTCTGCCAGGAAGACCCATACATGGACACAACAAGCGAGGAAGAATGGAACATCGTCAAGGACGACAACCTCTACTCCATCACCTACACAAAAGAGGGCACAGTGAAGGCTCTTGCCGACGCTGGCACGGAGATTACGGCTTACGGTCCTAACCGCCGTTACGTTATGTGCAACGAATACTCAGCCACTGACAACACGCAGAAATGGGAACTTCTCACCAAAGACGACCTGCTCAACGAGCTGAGAGACGCTACTGACGGGAATCCTGTCAACGCTACATTCCTGCTCCCTGGAGCAAACTTTGACCGCAACGACGGCGATGTGGCAAAATGGTTAGGATGGCCTACAACAGCTACAAGAATGACCAGCAACATGTCTGCCGGAAAGATCGACTACGACAACGGCAACACCGTGGCAGAGGTATATGTTGACAAATGCACAAAGACGGAATTATCCTGCAAGCATGAAACCAAGTGGGACATCAGCCAGCAGATTGAGCTTCCAAAGGGCAGATACCTCATCACCTGCCAAGCATTCCAGCGCATAAGCAACAGCAACACTACCACCGCAGAAATAGACCTCTACGCCAACGAGAGCGCGACAATGGTGCAACTGATGTACGACACCAAGGAGATTAACGAACCGGGCATCGGTTCTAAGCAAGACGGCGGCTTCTACTACCCTGACAACATGGACGAGGCTTCCATCTACTTCAACAAAGGCTATTACCAGAACAGCGTAGAGGTTGAAGTGGGAGACAGCGGAACACTGACGCTCGGAATACGCAAGACAAGCGACACAGGCAAGAGCAACAATGCATGGACATGCTTCGACAACTTCAACATCATCTGTCTCCAGTCTGGCGAGAAGCCTAACCGCATCACCGACGCCAACGCAACTGCAAATCTCCTGACAGCCATCGGCGGCGAGCGCAGCATCACCGTTGCAGCATCAAGCGAGACACCTGTCATCATCACCTCAACATCCGGAACTCTCATGGCGAAGTTCACCGCGCGACAGAACACTCCAACAACAATTCACGTCGCTCCAGGCATCTACATCGTCAACAACAAGAAAGTCCTCGTGAAATAGACTAATGGCTGATGGCTAATGGCTAATGGCAACAAAAAAGCCGAACCATTGAGAAAAAATCTCTCTGGTTTGGCTTTTTTCTTTGTTTGTAGAAGTTTTCACGCCATTGTCCTCGCGAAACTCGAGCACAGTTTCGGCGACACTCAAGCACAGTTTCAGCGACACTCTCATCCTGTCTCATAGAAACAGCTATTGTCTGCAGAAAAAACCATTACCATTACTACACTTGCGTGTGTGTGTATTGAAAAAATCCCCTATACTATATCATTAAGATATAACTTGATAATAAAATTATTTAATTAATGTGTCAAAATGTGGGCGCAAGTGGAGTAATGGTAATGATATTCAAGAAAAACTATTACCAACACTCCACTTGCGCTAAAAATATACACGTATGTCACTCACTCCGAAACAAAAAGCCATGATACGCTGGAAGGACGCCGAACAGGACGATGCTCTGAAGCGCAATCCCTTGAAAAACTATTTCGAGGGCTGGTATCATGTGACACTCAACACGCGAAATGAAGCGCCGACATGCGGATATGTGGCGGGCGACGTCGAGGCTGCAGATGGCAGCACGGAAGAACCGCGAGTGGTGCTTTCAGAGGTGGGAAACTCAGCAACCATAAGCTATTAGCTGCAGAGCGCAAGGTAAGCCTTATGTGCCACAGAAAAGATTTGCAGCAGTTTGAAGAGCAGAAACAGGCTGTGCTAAGGGCAGCAAGAGAAGGCACTGTGGTGGTATCTGCATTCATAAGTCCTCGTGAACGCGACATCATGAAGCAACTGATGGTGGAGCAACTGCCCTTCATGCAACTGATGGACAACGGCTTCAGCGACCGCTACCACCCATGGGGCAAAGCATTCTATTCCGTGGCAGAGAACCGTCATGTGCAGCTTTCATGCTGGACTTACCAGTATCAAGCATCTGATGACGACAAGCTGATAAGCCGCGAAATGTGCCTGACAATGAATGAATTGGTGAGAGTAATCAGTGGAGTGAACGACTGGTGGTGGAAGAAAGTGGGAAATTAAGAACTGAGAATAATATCTCAATGAACTCAGCTCAAAGTTATCCTTAGCATTTAGAAACTTTGCAAATTTATGCCGCAAAGATATGACGTTTTCCTAAAACAACAAAATAATTTTCATTAAAGTCAAGTATTTTGACGAGGCAGTCATGATTATCTCATCAAACAACAACCTATTTGGCAAATATTTGCTACCTTTGCAGCACATTTAATTCAACACGTTCATGAAAAAGATTTATTTATTCGCCATTCTGATGGTGGCATCCATCGCCGCCTCAGCCCAGACTCATGTAAACATTATTGCTGCGCCACAGGTTAATACGCGTTTCTCTGTACGTGCAGGAGCTGATGTTGATATCAGCATCGGCCACTCTAAATTCAGTTTTGTGCCGGGACTATATTGGTCATTGCGCAACGGCGGCTACACATTGGATGAGAGAACAGAGGGTGGAGAGTCTCAAAGGGTTTTCGAAATAGACGACAAGACACACTGGCTCACGTTGCCTCTACGCTTTGCCTTTAACATCAAAAAAGAGAGCGAGAAACTCCAGACCCAGATTCTTTTCGGTCCATACGTTGCATTTGGATTGGCAGGAACTTCTTCAATCAAAGACCCACAAACCGGCAAAGAAACAAAATCGGTGGACACATTCGACAAAGAAGGCTACAACAATATCTCACGAATTGATGCAGGACTTAATGTTGGAGTTAACTTTATCATCAAGAAACACTTTGTGGTGGGCGCATTTGGCGAGTTAGGTTTCATCCCTATGTCTGACTTCTCACACTACACCGTCTGGACAATCTTTGCAACGCCATTCTCAATAAACCTCGGTGCTGGCCTCAACTTAGGCTACAGATTCTAACTTTTAGCCATCAGCCATTAGCCTCAAGTTTTGCAAGTTTCTGCCTTGCAAAACTTGAACATATCTGAGCTTCTTAGAACGGGTAGCCGATGGCGAAATGCAGGGTGTGTGAGTCCTTGAACCGTTTGAAGTTGTAGTAAGAGCTTTTGCCGGTGTTATATGGCGCGTGGATGCCGATACCCCAGTCGAGACGCAGGACGAGAAAGCTGAGGTCATAGCGTATGCCGATACCGGTGCCAAGCGCAATCTCCTTGAGAGGGTTTCTCATAAGGTCGCTGCCATCATTGAAATGGGCGCTGCGCCGCAGATTCCAGATGTTTCCAGCATCGATGAAGACTGCTCCGTGGAGGTTGCCGACAAGCCGCCGGCGGTATTCGAGGTTGAAGAGCAGCAGTGCGTCGCCGGTCTGGTAGAGGTATGAGAGAGAGCGGTCGGCGGAATATGTTGTGCCGGGACCGATGGAGCGCGCGGAGAAGGCACGCACGGTGTTAGCGCCGCCGATATAGAACTGCTCGGTGTAAGGCATGTAACCCATGTTGCCGTAGGCGTAAGCTATGCCGCCGCGCGCGTGAACGACAAGCCGCGAATTATCATCCATACGCCAACTCTTGCTTACTTCGGCATCGAGCTTCACAAACTGCGAATAGACATTCTTGAACATCGTCTTTCCGCTCTCGTTCCATGCCTGTCCGAAAAACACCTTGTTGATGAGGCTGGTGAAGAATCCCGACTCGGTAATCTCAACGCGGAGGTTGATGGGGTGGACAGTGCCCGTAGGACTGGTGTAGCGGAAGGTGTATTCCATCTTTGGAATCATCATGTCTTGCGTTGTCGCCATGAGATAGGGATGGGCGGCGATGAGCGAGTCGAACTTGGCAGTCGATGAGTTGAGCTTCTGATATTTCAGTTTAAAAGGCGTGAGCTGGTGGGTGACGCTGAGAGAGGGTTTCCAGATATAGCTCCACTCTGCCGACGCAGTGCTCATGCGGTAGTAGCCAGGATGGTTGAGGATATTGAAGGTGGCGGCAAACTTTGTGGCAGGAGAGATATAATAACTACGGCGACGACGACGGCGTGAGGAACTGCTGTCGCGGTCTTTGCGACGGAAACTCGGGAAAAGCAGTCGCGGCCACTCTACAGAGGCATCCATTCCGAACTCATAGTAGCTGCGGTCTTTGTCGAAGATGTTGTAGCCCTGCTGCCACGCGTAGGCGGCATGAAGATTGACATCGAAGGTCTCGCCGCCGCGGAAAGCGTTTTTCTTTGTGAGACCGACTTTCAGTTGCGGTCCGCTGCGCCCTGAGAGCGTGTGAACATAGTTTCCCTGAAGATAGAAGTTGTAAGGCTTGTCGAGAATACACTGCAAATTGAGGTCGAGAGTGTCGTTGCCGCGCGGCGTGAACTGGAAATCGACATTGGTGAAAAGCCCGGCAGAGGTTAGGTTGTTCAGCGACTCGCTGTGGTCTTGCGCACTGTAGAGCTTTCCGTGGCGCAGTTTTCTGATGTAGTTGTTGATAACACCGCGACGCACGGGCGATTTCTTTCCAGCAAAGCGGAAAAGAGTGCTGCGATAGAGGACAGAATCGGCTATCTGGTCTTGGATACGCTGCTTTATTGTCACAGTTCTCTTGCCTATGTACCACTGTCTCTGCGCCTCTTCAGGGATGCTGTCGGCCATCTGCAGGCGCATGACAGCCCAGCCGTTACGCGTGGTGGTATCAGCGAGATATGTGGCATAAGAGGGGTGGTAGTAGTAGTATCCGGAGTCACGCAGCAGTTTTGTCACGCGGTTGCGCTCAGCGTCGAGAATGGCAGCGGTGAACGGTGTGGCGTGGTGGATGAGCATCTCAGCAGAATCGGTGGCTATCATCTTCTCGGCAAGAGAAGGGAAATTCTCGTAAGAAAGAGTGTCGATGAGGCAAGGCCTGCCAGGCTCTACATGGTATGATATTTTCTGTTTCTTGGGGTTTTTCGTCTCGATAATGGTATGGCTGACGCTGCCGTAGAAATAACCATTGTTGCGCAGAATGTTCTCAGCCACCTGCGAGCGCAACAGCGGATTGACATTGCTCATAAGCACCGGAGCCTTGCCGAAAGACTTGTTGAGCCAGCGGGCAAAGGCATTTTTCTTGCCGTTGGTGGCATTCCATATCCACAGACCATAGGGAAAAGGAGTGCGGATATAGCTACTGCCGAAAAACGCGCCGTTGGGAGCTGTCTGCAAGGCTGCGTTGACCTCCTCCTTGGTAGCTTTGTAATGGTCTGTGCTATCGTTAGAACCATAGGTAATCTCTTTCAGTCCGATGAACAGAACCTCGCCCTCAGGAAGATGGGCGGTGGATGAACAGGCTGAAAGAAGGAGAGAGAGGAGGAGGAAGCAAATCCAGGTCCCACCTCTAACTCCCAAGCCTCCCTCAGTCCCTCCCTTAGGGGGGATGGGGAGAATCGAATAGTTACCTTTTGTAATCAATAATCGTTAACAGAGGCTGTAATTTCTCTTTTTAAACTATCATTAAGTCCCCTCCCACCTAAGCTATCTTTAAAGTCCCCTCCCCGCTTTGGGGGGAGGGTTAGGAAGAGGTGTATGTGTGCGTGCGTATATATATATTTACAACACCGTAGCAGCCAGTCGCTTTGCCTTGTCGCGAAGGGCGGTGGTGTCAGCAGTGATATCGCCATAAGTGAGGACAACACCCATGCGGCGACCAACATGGCAGTTAGGCTTGCCGAAGATTCTGATGCGAGCATTCTCCTCTGCGAGCACGTCGTTAAGGTTGTAATCGAGAGGCTTGTCGCTGTCGGTCTTGGCAAGAACAACAGCAGATGCGCCAGCGTGCTCGAGCTTGATATCGTGGATAGGGAGACCGAGGACGGCGCGGCAGTGAAGCTCAAACTCTGAGAGGTTTGTGGTGTGACCGAGGGTTACCATTCCTGTGTCGTGTGGACGTGGAGAAAGCTCTGAGAAGATAACCTCGCCCTGCTTCGTGAGGAAGAACTCAACACCCCAGATGCCAGTGCCTGTGAGTGCCTTTGTCACTTGGTCAGCCATCTTCTGTGCCTGCTTCAACGCCTCGTCGCTGATGGTGTAAGGCTGCCAGCTCTCACGGTAGTCGCCGCCAATCTGAACATGACCTATCGGTGGGCAGAAGATTGTTGGAGCGTTCTGCTGCGTAACGGTGAGAAGGGTGAACTCGCTGTCGAAATCGATGAACTCCTCGATGATAACTTCCTTGACATCGCCGCGGCTGCCTTCCATTGCCTCGTTGAACGCCTGCTCTAATTCGCCCTCATTGTGGACATAACTCTGTCCGTGGCCAGAAGACGACATAAGCGGCTTGACAACACATGGGAAGCCAATCTCGTCGGCAGCCTTCTTGAACTCGTCGTAAGTCTTGGCGTAGAAATATTTTGCTGTGCGCAAGCCGAGCTCTCGTGAAGCAAGGTCGCGGATGGCACGGCGGTTCATCGTGTAGTTAACCGCACGCGCAGAAGGCACAACCTTCACGCCACGCTCTTCGAAAGCATAGAGACGCTCGGTGCGGATAGCCTCGATTTCGGGAACAATGATGTCAGGATTGTGCTTCTTGACAACAGCCTCGAGAGCGTCGCCATCGAGCATCGGGAACACCTCACGCTCATCGGCAACCTGCATGGCAGGAGCGTTGTCGTATTTGTCACAAGCAATAACGTAGCAGCCCTTTCTCTTTGCTGCAATGACGAACTCCTTACCGAGCTCGCCGCTTCCTAAAAGAAGAATTTTTTTCATAAAAGCCTCACCCCCAACCCCTCTTTGTAATTTGTTTAATGATTAATGATTATTTATTAATGCGGAGCGAAAGATAAATTGTTAATTAATGCGGTGTTTTGTTTACTCCGAATTAATCATTTATCATTAATAATTAATCATTCAAAAAAGGGGAGTGATATGTCTTGTGGGGGATATATCACATTTATGTTATGATTAATTAGAATTTCAAGTAAATCAAGGTGTTTACCGCATCTGCGCAACGCTCGCCGTCAATAGCCGCAGAGACTATTCCTCCGGCATAGCCTGCTCCTTCGCCAGCGGGGAAAAGACCTTTGACTGAGATATGCTGCAATGTCTCGATGTCGCGGACAATGCGCACTGGAGCTGAAGTGCGGGTTTCCATAGCTATCAGGACAGCCTCGTTGGTGAGGAAACCGTGACTCTTTCTGCCAAACTCCTTGAAGGCGGTCTGCAGACGCGAGCTTATCTCTTTAGGCATCCAGAAATGGAGCGGCGAAGAGATAAGGCCGGGAGAATATGACGACGTAGGAAGGTCGGCGGAGATGCGGTTGTTCACGAAATCTGCCATTCGCTGTGATGGTGCGGCAAGTTTCTCGCCTTTATTGCAGTAGCACATCCGCTCTAACTGCTCCTGATATTCGAGCATGCAGAGAGGGTTGTCGTTTTGCGGACTGACCTCAACAACCATTCCGCTATTGCTCCACTTGCCTCCTCGCGACGACGGGCTCATGCCATTGACAACAATCTGCTCGGGACCGCTCGCCGCTGGCACGACAAAGCCGCCGGGACACATGCAAAAGCTGTAAA
Organism: Bacteroidaceae bacterium; assembly: GCA_021443335.1. Lineage (GTDB taxonomy): Bacteria > Bacteroidota > Bacteroidia > Bacteroidales > Bacteroidaceae > Prevotella. Next base: position 9,966 of record JABUUE010000007.1, on the reverse strand, counting down.
CTCCGCGGCCGTCAACCTGCGTGACAAAGCTGTATTCTGCGGCTGGAAGATATTTGCCCCTGCCATTGCGGGAATGATATTGTATCTGGTCTATCAACTGCGACGGATGCTCGAGACGAACTCCCACCGCAAGTGCTTTAGGCTCTATGTGGATGCGTGAGGCGTGAAGATAGCGGTAAACATCGCGTGCGGAATGACCAGTGGCAAGTATGACCGGTCCGTGAAACTCACATTCCTCGCCGGTAAGCATATTTCTTGCAACAATGCCTCTGCAGGTGTTTGTCGCTGTGTCCAATAGCAATCCGGTCATCTTTGTCTGGAAATGAACCTCGCCGCCGCAGCGCAAAATCTCGTTGCGCATATTCTCAATAACTCGCGGCAACTTGTCTGTTCCTATATGCGGATGGGCATCGGCGAGAATGGCTGTTGACGCGCCGTGCTGACAAAAGATGTTGAGAATTCTGTCTGTGGAACCGCGCTTCTTTGAACGGGTGTAGAGCTTGCCGTCGCTATAAGCCCCTGCCCCACCCTCTCCAAACGAGTAGTTGCTTTCGGGATCAACATAGCCTTCACGGGAAATGACAGCGATGTCTTTCTTGCGGTCGCGCACATTCTTGCCACGCTCAACGACTATCGGACGGATGTCGTGCTCTATCAAATGCAAGGCGGCAAACAAGCCCGCCGGTCCGGCACCCACAACAACAGCCTGCCTCTGTCCTGACACAGGCTTGTAGTCAATGCGCTGGTACTCGTCGTCGGAAGGCTCTTCGTTGACGTAAACGCGCACTTTTAGGTTGACAAACACTTGTCTCTGACGCGCGTCGATAGAGCGTTTCAGCACTCTGACACCTTTTATGCCGCGTAAGTTAATAGCGTATTCCTCAGAGAGATACGAGCGCAGACGACTGCTGTCGCCCGCAACTTCCGGCAATATTCTCAACTGTACTTCCCTTATCACGTGTGCAAAGTTACAATTAAGTGAAGACAATGCAAAATAAATCTCAATTTATTTTCATTTTCGAACATTAGTAAACCTTCTTTATGCTAAAAGTTAGGCGTATAGGTCAAAAGTTTAATGTTAGTTTTTGTTAAATTATGTGATTTTTATAGAAATGTTTAACGAAAATTATGCGGTAATAAATAACATTTCATAACTTTGCAACGTGAAGTTGCGAGTTTACTCACACTCGGCAATCTGAAAGATTAATTATTAATGATAAAGGATTAATCCGGAAAACAGACAGAACACCGCATTAGTCAATAAAAATTAATCATTAATAAATTACTTGAGGCTTATGAAGAAAAGTACAATATGGATATTGGCCACTGTAATCACCGCCGTCTTCATCGCATTGCTGACGGTGCAGGTGAAATACATTAAGGACATTGTCACCATAAAAAAAAGGCAGTTTGACGCATCGGTACAGACAGCACTCTACCAGACATCGCGCAACCTTGAGCTCAACGAGGCGCTGCGATATCTCGAGGCCGACATCAAACGACAATCGAGCGCAAACGACAGCGTTGCCTCATCAACATACTTCAAGACTTTTCGCCAGAAGATTCAAGAAAACAGACCTGCAAACACTCCTAAAGCGCTGATTGTAAGGCACGACAAGAACTCCATCGCCGACGCGACAAAGCAGATGCAGGAGGCTGTGAAAAACAGATATGTTTACCAGAAAGCACTCTTAGATGAGGTGATATACAAGCTGATATACACAGCATCAGAAAAACCTCTGAACGAGCGAATCAACTTCAAGTTGTTTGACCAAGACCTGAGGACTGAGCTGCAGAACAACGGCGTGAACCTGGACTACCATTTCATCATCACATCGCAAGACGGACGCGAGGTTTACCGTTGCCCAGACTTCACCACCGACGGCATGAACTACTCGTATTCGGATGTGTTGTTCCGCAACGATCCTATAAACAAGGTCGGACTGGTGACCATACATTTCCCTGAGATGAGCCAATATCTGTATAGCTCTATCCGCTTCCTCATCCCAGCTCTCATCTTCACCATCATTCTCATCCTCATATTCTTCATAACGGTAGCGCTTATCTTCAAGCAGAAGAAGAACAGCCAGATAAAGAACGACTTTATCAACAACATGACTCACGAGCTGAAGACGCCTATCAGTTCTATCTCGCTCGCAGGTCAGATGCTGACAGACACGAACGTGACAAAGACGCCAGCAATGATAAAGAACCTTGGCGGAGTGGTGACGGAAGAGGCAAAACGACTGCGGTATCTGGTGGAGAAGGTGCTGCAAATGTCGCTCTTCGAGAAGCAGAAAGCTACATTCAAGAAGTCGGAACTCAACCTCAACGAACTTGTTGAAAGCATTGCATCGACATTCCTGCTCAGAGTGGAACACACTGGAGGCGAGATTGTTCCGGAACTTGAAGCTGACAAGGCTGACATCTATGTAGATGAAACGCACTTCTCAAACGCCATCTTCAACATCTTCGACAACGCCATAAAGTACAAACATCCGGACAGACCGTGCCACATCGAAGTGAAATCATGGAACGACGACAAATTTGTATATCTCGTAATCTCAGACAACGGCATCGGAATAAAGCGTGAGAACCTGAAAAAAATCTTCGAGCAGTTCTACCGAGTGCCAACGGGAAATGTGCATAACGTGAAAGGATTCGGACTCGGACTGGCGTACGTGAAAACTATCATCGAACTTCATAGCGGCACAATAACCGCCGACAGCAACAAGCGAGGTACATCGTTCAAGATTGCCATACCGCTTTACGAGAAGTAATTCCCCATCCCCAAAAGGGGAAGCCAAGCAGGAAGCACGAAGCATGCAGTAGTAAATAGAAAATAGTAATGGTAAATGGAAAATAGAAAATAGCAAATATAATTACCCCCTAAAAGACATAATATCAACAAAAATAATTAACAATAAATATAATAGATTATGGATTACACCGCAAAAATTCTTCTTTGTGAGGACGACGAGAACCTCGGCATGCTCCTCCGCGAATATCTTATCACAAAGGGCTACGATACAACCCTATGTTACGATGGCGAGGAAGGCTTAAAAGCTTTCAACAACGACACCTTCGACATCTGCATCTTTGATGTCATGATGCCTAAGAAAGACGGCTTCACTCTCGCAACAGACATACGCCATCTGAACACCTCCGTCCCTATCATCTTCCTCACCGCGAAGACTCTCAAAGAGGATATCCTCGAAGGTTTCCGCATCGGTGCTGACGACTATCTGACAAAACCGTTCTCAATGGAAGAACTAACATTCCGCGTAGAAGCAATTCTTCGCAGAGTGCAAGGACAGAAGTCAAAGGAGAAGAGCGTCTATAATCTTGGAAACTATGTGTTTGACACACAGAAGCAGACACTCACCATCGGCGACGAACACAGGAAACTCACAACAAAAGAGAACGACCTCTTGGCTCTGCTTTGCAACCACATGAACGAGATTCTGCAACGAGACTTCGCCCTGAAAAAGATTTGGGTGGACGACAACTATTTCAACGCCCGCTCTATGGATGTCTATATCACAAAGCTCCGTAAAGCTCTCGCCCAAGACAGCCGCGTACAGATTCTGAATGTTCACGGAAAAGGCTACAAGCTGATTTGCGAAGAAGAGGAAGAAGGGGAATGAGGAATTTCTTAAGTTTTAAGTACTAAGTTCCAAGTACTAAGTACTAAGTACTAAGTACTAAGTATTATTACCCACTTAAAGGCAGAATCGAAACCTCAGAAGCAAATCATACTTACAACTTTCCTCTATCAGATAGACAATGATGTCTCTGACTGTAAGGAACTAACTTCGTACTTTGTACTTCGTACTTAATAAAGGTAATCATACTTTGAACTTAGTACTTTGTACTTTGTACTTAGAACTTTGTACTTAGATTTATCCCATTAATATAAAAAGAACCGCGAGCCAGTGGGCAATGCTGCCAAGAAGGACAAAGATATGCCAGATGGTGTGGAAATAACGGCGGTTATCGTGAGAAAAGAAGTATGTGCCTGCCGTGTATAGAAGTCCTTCCGTGAGGATGCAAATCATTGGCAGCGCATCCATCTTCTGATATATCGGCAAAGCAAGTATCACTCCGCTCCACCCCATCACAAGGTAAATGCCCAACGAGAGCCACGGCCAGCGGCCAAGAGCGAAAATCTTGTAGAATGTGCCGCCGAGGGTTATTGCCCACAACACGCCGAACATTGTCCAGCCAAGAACACCGCCAAGCACCCCAATACATATTGGCGAGTAACTTGCGGCAATCATAACATAAATGCTTATATGGTCAAGCTTACGAAGAGTGAGCTTGACTTTTTTTGACACCCACCAATGATAGAGCGCCGAACAGCCGTACATCATCAGCATGCCAGCAACAAACAGGCTGACGCCCAATGTGTATTGCCAATTGACGCAAGCCCCTAACCATATCATATACCACGATGTGAAAAGGGCAAACAGCAGTCCCACAAGATGAGTGCTGGCATTCAATATTTCCTCGGTGCTTCTATATTGCATATTGTTTTTATTATCTCCTCACAAGCTTGAATCCCATAACCTTCAACATTCCCAACGCAAACACCGCAATTACAACAGTATTAAGCAGCAAGCGGATAATCAGCGCAAGGTCAAGGCCGTTGATGAAGTTTATCACATAAAAGCCTACAGCTGCCGCTACAACATAAACAAAGATTGAAGGCAGATGATAGTTTACAGGATATTTCTTCTGTCCAACAAGATAAGAGAGAATCATGTTCGTTCCATAACCGGCAACACCTCCCCAGGCACAAGCCATATAGCCGTATTCCGGCACGAAGATAATGTTCACCGCCAGCAACACCGCACAACTGATACCTGAAAGCACAGCACCCCACAAAGTGCTGTCTGTCAACTTATACCAGAATGACAGGTTAAAAGTGATGCCCATCATTATCTCTGCTGCCATCACTATCGGAACAACGCGCAGACCTTCCCAATAGTCTTTACCGATGACGTACTTCAGAATGTCCATATAACCGACAACCATCAGAAACGCTATCAGGGTAAACACGATGAAATAACTCATCGCCTTGGAATACATCTCCTTGCTGTTCTTGTCCTTCGCCCCGGCAAACACAAATGGCTCATAAGCATAGCGGAAAGCCTGCGTAATCATCGCCATAATCATGGCTATCTTAACGGCAGCGCCATAAATGCCCAACTGCACATCTGCATCAGCACCTGTGTAAATATTCCGGAAAAGAATCTTGTCAGCCGTCTGATTGAGAATACCGGCAATGCCAAGAACCAATATCGGCCACGAATAAGAAAGCATACGGCATACAAGAGCTTTGTCTATCCAGCATGACTTGACAGCAACACCCTCTGCATCAAACGTTTTCTTACCTAAGCGGAAACCTTCTTTAAGTTCTTTCCAGAAGAAGAATGTTATCGTTGATGTACACGCCAGATTAATATAGAAAGCATAGCCAGCTCCTATCTCCGGGTCGTAAAGTACCAAGAAGAACAAGAGGTTGAGCGCAATGTTCATGGCTATGAACAGCAACTTCAGCGCGGCAAACTTAATAGGTCTTTTCTTATAACGCAGATAAGCAAAAGGTATTGCCTGAAAAGCGTCAAGAGCTATGACTATTGCCATCGTCCACACATACGACGGATGGTCAGCATAACCCATCCACGAAGTGATAGGATTGATGAACAGGAACACAAGCGCCACAAAAAGCGTGCTTGTACATCCCACCATCGTAAGAATTGTGCGATAAACAGTCCGCGCGTCTTCCCCTTCCTTGTTCATGAAGCGGAAGAAGGTGGTCTCCATACCGTAAGTGAGAATCACAAACAGCAGGGCAACATAAGAGTATATATTTGTGATTATGCCATAACCGCCACTCGATGCCGCAATGACATTTGTGTACATCGGAACAAGCAGGTAGTTAAGAAAACGACCTACAATACTGCTCATGCCATAAATGGCAGTATCTTTAAACAGTGATTTTAACGATGCCATAATCTTATGTTGGATTCTACACCCGCGAGTTTACCCATTAATGGGTTAAATCCCAAAATACATCAAACTTCCAATGCGCTCGGCTCTGCCGCTTTGCTTGCAAAGAACTTTCCACTATCAGATAGATAATG
>JABUUE010000007.1:0-2733 GCA_021443335.1 Bacteroidaceae bacterium | reverse complement strand
TCTGATCTTCAGACAAAACGGGAGTTAAAATGAAAACGGTTTCGTATTGATTCATTTTTATTAATAAATAATTGGTTAAATAATATTTTTCTGCTCAGCAAAAGGCATACAACCACGCTAAGCGGCTGCAAAATTACACAAATAAATATTGTTTCCCTCTCTCTACAATGCGTTATTTGATTTTATGTTGATGTATATTAACGCATTATTCAGGTTACGCTTATGCACAACTAATTATTTCTTCCTATTAAAGTCTGCCGGTATCTCTCCCCACAGCCTTGTATCCCATTTCACGATAGGAACTCTGAAATTGTGAGTTCTAAGCCACATCTCTGCCCGTGCCACGAGGTCGAGCGCCTTTGCCGTCTGTGCAGTGCGTTCAAGCACGGTCTTTGCCTTACGGTTTCTCACCCACGCCATGCCCGAAACAGAGTCGCTGTAAATTATCTTGCCTGTTATGCCACTTTGCTCCATCAGCGCAAGAGCATGCACTATGGCAAGAAACTCACCGATATTGTTGGTGGCAGGTATCGGACCGAAATGAAACACCTCATAGCCCGTCTGCAAATCCACACAGCGATATTCCATCGGACCGGGATTTCCCGAGCAAGCGCCATCTACAGCCCACGCATTTGCCGCCACCTCGGGAGGTAGCGGCAAAACGGTGTCTGTTCTATAATCTGGGGGATTCTGCATCAAATCTGATAAGGTATCAATCTAAGATTAGAGTCCCAAGCTCTTCTTTATGGCAACAATCTTTTCGTCAGCAGCCTTGCAGCAACCGTCATAGCAGCCTGCACACTTCATCTGACCTTTTATCTCGCAGTAGAACTTAATCTTTGGCTCTGTACCGGAAGGACGAACAGAAATCTTTGTTCCGTCCTCGCAGAACCACTGCAAAACATTGCTTGTAGCAGGCATATCGAGCTTTCCTGTCTCGCCGTCAGCCTTGCGGTAAGTGTTGTCAGCATAGTCCTTCCAAAGCACAACCTTTGAACCGCCAACTTCCTGTGGTGGGTTGTTGCGGAAGTCCGTCATCATCTGCTTAATCTCGTCGGCACCGCTCTTTCCAGGCTTAACAACGTTGATTGTAGCCTCCTTTGAGAAGCCGTACTCGAGATAGATGTCCATCAGCAGGTCGTAGAGAGTCTTACCCTGGTCTTTTGCCCAAGCAGCAATCTCGCAAATCAAGCAGATAGAAGCAGGAGCATCCTTGTCGCGTACCTTATCATAAGGAAGGAAGCCGAACGACTCCTCACCACCGCCGATATACTTCTGCTTGCCTTCAGAGATAGCAATCTCACGAGCTATCCACTTGAAGCCGGTGAAGCAGTCGCGGCACTCTACGTTATTCTTCTTTGCCATCTCAGCGATAACCTCTGTTGTTACGATGGTCTTCACGAGGAAGTCTGTTGGGTTGAGCTGTCCGAGAGCTATCTTGTTCTTTATTATATAATAGCAGAACATCATAGCTGTCTGGTTACCATTGATGATAACCCACTCGCCCTTAGGGTCACGACATACGATAGCCAAGCGGTCAGCGTCCGGGTCGGTAGCCACAACAAGGTCGGCGTTGAGCTTTGTACCGAGCTTCATACCGAGAGTCATAGCCTCCGCATTCTCTGGGTTTGGAGAAACGACTGTTGGGAAGTTTCCGTCAACAACCATCTGCTCTGGAACCACATTGATATTCTGGAATCCCCATGAACGGAGACAGAGCGGCACGATAACACGGCCAGTGCCATGCATAGCAGAATAAACAATGTTGAGGTCCTTCTGGCGGTTGATAACATCCTGGTCTATAAGCGCTTCCTTAACGGCAGTCATATAGTCGTAGTCCATCTCACCACCAATAATCTTGATAAGTTCAGGGTTAGCCTCAAACTTAACGTCTTCGATAGCCACCTTGTTAACCTCGTCGATGATACCCTTGTCGTGTGGAGCAAGTACCTGTGCGCCGTCCTCCCAGTAAGCCTTGTAGCCATTATACTCCTTCGGGTTGTGGGAAGCTGTCACGTTAACACCTGCCTGTGCGCCAAGCTGACGGATAGCGAAAGATATTTCCGGTGTTGGGCGAAGGCTCTCAAACAGATAAGCCTTGATGCCATTTGCAGAGAAGATTGCGGCAACAGTCTCAGCGAAAAGGCGAGAGTTGTTGCGGCAGTCATGACCTACAACAACAGAGATATTCTCCTTGCCGGCAAAGTTCTTGTTGATATAGTTGGCAAAACCCTGAGTGGCCATACCAACGATATACTTGTTCATACGGTTAGTACCTGCGCCCATGATTCCGCGCAAACCGCCTGTACCAAATTCAAGACTCTGATAGAAAGCGTCAATGAGGTCTGACTTGTCCTCATTCTCAAGCATAGCCTTTACTTGTGCCTGTGTCTCGGCATCAAAAAGAGGGGAAAGCCACTTCTGCGCTTCCGCCTCACACTGTTTTAGCAATTGTGTATCCATAGTTGTTTAAAGTGATGTATTCTTTGGTATTATTTATCGTGCAAATATACATTTATTATGTGCCACACCCAAATTTTATTGGCACAAATCACAAAAAAGCAACATAAAACGAAAATAATTCACCTTTCTTAGCCCTTATTTGATAATTGTTTACTAACTTTGCACCGCTTTTTAACCCGATAACATAGTTTATCAACCTTAAAAAGAGGCTTGGTTCCGTAGCTCAGTTGGATTAGAGCAACGCCCTTCTAAGGCGTGGGTCTTGGGTTC
>JABUUE010000079.1 GCA_021443335.1 Bacteroidaceae bacterium | reverse complement strand
CTTTCCTATATTAGATAGATAATGATGTCACTGAAAGTAACTAATTTATAGAACCCACCATAAAATATAAAAATGAAAACAGCAAAAGTAGATGTGCTTCTCGGTCTTCAATGGGGCGACGAGGGCAAAGGTAAAGTTGTTGATGTGCTGACACCTGACTATGATGTTGTGGCACGATTTCAGGGTGGTCCTAACGCAGGCCACACTCTTGAGTTTGAGGGCAAGAAATATGTTCTCCGTTCTATACCATCGGGCATATTCCAGGGCGACAAGACCAACATCATCGGCAACGGTGTAGTGCTTGCGCCAGACCTCTTCATGGACGAGGCGAAGGATTTGGAGAAGAGCGGATATAACATTCCAGAGCGTCTTATGCTCTCAAAGAAGATTCACCTCATCATGCCTACTCACCGTGTGCTCGACGCCGCTTACGAGGCTGCGAAAGGCAAGAACAAGGTGGGAACAACAGGCAAGGGCATCGGCCCAACCTACACCGACAAGACATCGCGCAACGGTCTGCGCTTAGGCGACATCTTCTGCAACTTCGAGGAGAAATACGCTGCCCACAAGGCTCGCCACGAGGAGATGCTCCGCGCGCTCAACTACACCGATTACGACATCACTGAGGTTGAGAAGCACTGGATGGAAGGCATAGAATATCTCCGCAACTTCAAGATTATCGACTCTGAACACGAGATAAACAAACTCCTTGAGGACGGTAAGTCAATGCTTTGTGAAGGTGCGCAGGGAACAATGCTTGACGTCGATTTCGGCTCATATCCTTTCGTCACCTCTTCCAACACAATATGTGCCGGTGCTTGCTCCGGTTTAGGTGTCGGACCAAACAAGATTGGCGAGGTTTACGGTATAATGAAAGCTTATTGCACACGCGTGGGCGCCGGTCCTTTCCCTACAGAGTTGTTTGACGAGACAGGCGCAAAGATGCGCGCCATCGGTCATGAGTACGGCGCTGTTACAGGGCGTGAGCGTCGCTGCGGCTGGATAGACCTTGTAGCCCTTCGCTATGCCATCATCGTCAACGGCGTTACCCAGCTCATCATGATGAAAAGCGATGTGCTCGACACCTTCCCTACAATCAAGGCGTGCGTAGCCTACAAGCAGAACGGCGTGGAGATAGACCATTTCCCCTACTCTATCGAAGAGGGAATAGAGCCTATATACAAGGAACTTCCGGGCTGGCAGTGCGATATGACAAAGATGACCAGCGAGAGCCAGTTCCCACAGCAGTTCAAGGACTACATCTCATTCCTTGAGGCAGAACTGAAAACACCAATCAAAATAATTTCTATCGGTCCTGACCGCGAGCAGACGATAGTTCGTGCTTTGCACGAGGCCGAAGGCTAATGGCTAATGGCCTTGGCTTCGGCTCTGGCTTTGGCCTCCTAAAGTACTAAGTACTAAGTACTAAGTACAAAGTACAAAGTATGATTTGCTTCGGAGGTTTCTACTCTGCCTTTAAGTGGGTNAGATTTGCTTCGGAGGTTTCTACTCTGCCTTTAAGTGGGTAATCATACTTAGTACTTAGTACTTAGTACTTAGAACTTCGTACTTACTACTTAACTAAATATGAACTCCTTGAACTTCTAAAATATTTCTAATGGCTAAACCATCAATTCCAAAAGGTACGCGCGACTTCTCTCCCGTAGAGATGGCGAAGCGTAACTATATTTTCAACACTATCCGCGACGTTTACGCCCTTTACGGCTTTCAGCAGATAGAGACACCGTCGCTCGAGAACCTCTCCACACTTATGGGCAAGTATGGCGAGGAGGGCGACAAGCTGCTTTTCAAGGTTCTTAACTCCGGCGACTATTTCTCAAAGATTTCCGACGAAGAGCTTCTGTCTTCACGTTCTGAGGGCGAAGGAACAGGACTTCTGCGCCTCGCTGCCAAGCTCTGCGAGAAGGGCCTTCGCTACGACCTTACAGTGCCTTTCGCGCGTTATGTCGTGATGCACCGCGAGGAACTGCAGCTGCCTTTCAAGCGCTATCAGATACAGCCCGTGTGGCGTGCCGACCGTCCGCAGAAAGGCCGTTACCGCGAGTTCTATCAGTGCGACGCCGATGTTGTGGGCTCCGACTCCCTTATCAACGAGGTGGAACTTATGCAGATTGTTGACACCGTCTTCTCGAAGTTCGGCGTGCGCGTGCAGATAAAGATTAACAACCGCAAGATACTCACCGGCATTGCTGAGGTCATAGGAGCTGCCGACAAGATTGTTGACATCACCGTTGCCATCGACAAACTCGACAAGATAGGCATCGACAATGTCAATGACGAGCTGCGCAAGGACGGTCTGACCGAGGAGCAGATAGACAAGCTGCAGCCAATAATCAACCTTACGGGCTCGAACGAAGAGAAACTCGACATCATCGCCCAGACGCTCTCCGCATCAGAGACAGGCTTGAAGGGTGTCGAGGAGTGTCGTTTCATCATCGAAACACTTAAAAGCTGCAGTCTGAAAAACGAACTGCAGCTCGACCTGACACTTGCCCGCGGCTTGAACTACTACACGGGAGCCATCTTCGAGGTGAAGGCTCTCGACGTGCAGATAGGCTCTATCACTGGTGGCGGCCGCTACGACAACCTCACCGGCATCTTCGGCATGCCAGGACTGTCGGGCGTGGGAATCTCGTTTGGCGCCGACCGCATCTACGATGTGCTTAACACCCTCGACCTCTATCCGAAAGACTCCATCCAAGGCACGCAGGCTCTTGCCATCAATTTCGGTGAGAAAGAAGCCGCCTACGCCCTCCATATTATAAACAAGATTCGCGAGGCGGGCATCCGCGCCGAACTATATCCCGACGCTGCAAAGATGAAGAAGCAGATGAACTACGCCAACTCCAAGCAGATTCCTTTCGTCATCTTCACCGGCGAAAGCGAGATGGCAGAAGGCAAGGTTACTGTGAAGGATATGGCGACAGGCGAGCAGAAGACGGTGACAGTGGAGGAATTGATATCATTGATTATTGATTAATGATTAATGATTATTGTTTAATGATTAATGATTATTGTTTAATGATTAATGATTAATGATTAATGATTATTGTTTAATGATTAATGATTATTGATTAATGCGGCGTTTCGTTTGGTGTTTCCCTCTCCTTACCATTGCGTTTATCTGCTGGGCGAGCTATTCCTATCTGTATGTTGACAATGCAGATGTGTTTTACCTTGCACAGCTAAGGTCGCTATTTGTTGAGGGCAGGCAGTTCTTCGACCAGTGCATGACATATCCTGGCGGACTGCTTATGTGGTGCGGACTATATCTTACGCAGTTCTTCTATGAGCCAGCTGTGGGCATAACATTGCTCACCCTTCTGTGGGTTGTCATATTCATGTTACTCTGGCGCGGATTGCGGATTCCCAACCACCTCGCGCCGTTGGCAGCAGTGCCCGTTATAGCCCTGATGGTCTCTACAATCGACTTAGGCTATTGGGTTTACTACCTCACACAGCAAGGCTATTTCTTCCGCGAAACACTCGGTGTGCTGATAGCTGTGGCGCTGATTATAGGTGGAAGTTGTAAGTACAAAGAACAAGCCAAAGCCAAAGCCAAAGCCAAGGCCATAGCCCTATTCCCCCTCCTCCTTTATCCCTTTATAGGCTATTACAGTATTGTGGCGATGGGCGGCATTATTATGCGACAACTTATAAACAAGCGTTATATAAGCGTTGCGGTGCTGTCAGCCCTTACCGTCGTTGTCCCTCTGATATTGCGCCGTCTGTTCACCACCATGCGTGACACTGCCACATATACGGTGGGACTTCCCGTCTTCCAGAATAACGGAAACGCCGCCGACTATCTCACCACTCCATTTATCGTGATTGCTGTGGCGCTGATTATAGGTGGAAGTTGTAAGTACAAAGTACAAGCCAAAGCCAAAGCCAAGGCCAAAGCCAAGGCCAAAGCCATAGCCATAGCCAAAGCCATAGCCCCCCTCCTCCTTCTCATCCTTGGCTCTATCTATTTTCTGGACAAGGCTAACTTTACCGACAAGAACTTCCACGCCGAGTGCAAGGCCTACAAGGCTGTTGACGACATGGACTGGGATGGAGTGCTCGACATTGTGGGCAGTCTTGACGGCGATGTTACACGCGCCCTTATCGTTTCGAAGAATATTGCCCTGCTTCACCGTGGGGAGATAGGCAACAGGAAGTACGAATTCTCCGACCGCTCGCAGCCACCGGTGACGCGCGACTCGCTCATCTGCAACATGTCGCAGATGATAGGGCCTTACGTCTATCTGCATCACGGGCTTCTTAACTTCGCAACACGCTGGTGCATAGAGAGCAATGTTGTTTATGGCGATAATGTAAGTTATCTGAAGGTGTTGGCGCTCTCTGCCGTCATTGCCGGCAACAAGCCGTTGGCGGAAAAATATCTTGCCACGCTCGACCGCACAATGTATTACAAAGAGTGGGCAGCCTGGTGCAGAAGTCTTTTGCAGACGCAGACCTTAACATTGACACAAAGCCAAAGCCAAAGCCAAGGCCAAAGCCAAAGCCTGAGCCATATAGCGGAAGCATACCGCAACCTGCCCGATATCACAGAGACCGACCAGGGACTTTGTGAGCGTTTCCTGCAGCGCTACTATACGAGTTATGAGTTCCCTGAATCGGAATACCTCTGTAGCGTAACAATGGTTTACGCACTGCTCTCGAAAGATATCAACACCTTCTGGCGTTACCTCTCCCTCTACGCCCGGCATTTGGGCGACAAGCCTATGCCGAAGCACTACCAAGAAGCGGCTTACCTCTACGCCTATCTCGAGCCACAGACCATGGATGCGTCGCGCTTCCCCTTCGATCAGACGCTCATCGTTGACCGCTTCAAGCAATTCTGGGACACTACGCAGACCATGCTCAGACAGGGAATGCAGACAGAAACTATCGGAGAGACCATGCGTGCCGAATATGGCGACACTTTCTGGTGGTCGTACTTCTTCGACACAAATTCACACTATTATTAACTCGACTTTCGTTAGGTCTAAGGTTATAGGTTGTAGGTCTAAGGTTATAGGTTAAAGGTTGGAGGTTATAGGTTGTAGGTTTAAGGCGAAATTACCTCATAACCTCCAACCTCATAACCTCCAACCTTTAACCTTTAACCTTAAACCTCCAACCTTTAACCTCCAACCTTTAACCTTAAACCTTAGACCTTAAACCTCCAACCTTTAACCTTAAAACCTAACGAAATAACCTTAAAACCGATATTGCCTTATGAGAAAATCTAACTCCTGCGGCTGGCCCAGCCAATATGAGGGCGTGATGCTCCAAGGATTCTACTGGAATTCCTGGGACGAGACATCGTGGAAAAAACTCGCAGAAAACGCCGATGAACTTGCGGCAAGTTTCGACCTTATCTGGGTGCCTAATTCCGGCACGGTGACCTCCTGCCAGGCGGAGGAACTCACCACGCAAAGCTCGGGCTACGATCCTCTCTACTGGTTCAAGCACAACAGTATCTGGGGCTCGGAGGCAGAACTGCGCAACATGATTGAGGTGTTCAAAAAGAAAGGCACGGGCATTATCGAGGACGTGGTGATAAACCACAAGAAGGGCGAATACAACTGGTGTGACTTCGCCACCGAGCACTGGAACGGCCACACGATAGAGTGGAGCGAAGACGACATCTGCTGCACCGACGAGGCGGCGAGGGCGGGCTTCTCTGTGAAGGGTAATGCCGACGAGGGCGACGACTTCGACGGTTTCCGCGACCTCAACCATGTGAGCGCAAATGTGCAGAAGAACGTGAAGATATATCTCGATTTCCTTCTTAACGACCTTGGCTACACGGGCTTCCGCTACGACATGGTCAAAGGCTACGCTGGCTACTACATCGGCATGTATAACGACTCGAGCAAGCCGCAGTTCTCTGTTGGCGAATACTGGGCGGAAAAAGACGCTATTGTCAACTGGCTACGCGAGACAGGCCGTTTCATCGCCAAAAACCCCAACTCGCCCGACAACACCCAGTTCACTCCGCAATCGGCGGCGTTCGACTTCGGACTGAAAACCATCATCAACAACGCCTTCAAGGGCGCGTTCAATGCCCAGGCTCTTAAAGACAAGAGCATCGCCGGATGGGCAGGCATGAACCGCTGGGCGGTAACCTTCGTCGATAACCACGACACCTACCGCGAGAGCGGCACAAAGATGGACAACGACCACAACGTGCTTGCTGCCAACGCCTTGATACTCTCTATCCCAGGCACCCCCTGCATCTTCTATCCCCACTGGACAGCCCACAAGGAGGCTCTCAAGGCAATGATTGCTGCACGAAAGCTCGCAGGCATCAGCAACGAGAGCAACATCGTCCAGCAGCGCGTCATCAGCAAGGGCAAGGGCTATCGCGTGCGCGTGGAAGGCTCGCGCGGCACAATCGTTCTCGACCTCGGCACTCCTTCCGACAAACTCCTCGAAGGCTATGGCAGCGTGTGGCGTGGCGACGACAACAACCACAATTTCGCCATGTACATCTCGCTCGACTGCATGTTGGCGGTGGGACAGAAGGAGAAGAGCGTGTTCTTCGAAGCGCCCGCAGACTGGGGCGATGAGGTTTATGCCTACGCCTGGCGCGGCAAGACAGAATACACTCCCGCATGGCCCGGCGCGAAAATGGAGAGAGTGGCAACTGCTGCCAATGGCAACACCATCTTCAAGTGGACCTTACGCGGCAAGGAGAAAACACTGCCGGCAAAAGTGATTTTCAACAACGGCACCAACCAAACCGCAAACCTCACCTTTGTGAAAAACGGATACTACACCGTCACAGGCAGAAAGTTCGATGTCCTCACAAAGTAAATAGCGCTTTTATTCACACTCGCTATCACCTTCGATTTGTCTTCCTTGGGGAATCATTTTAAAACTCCCCGTGAAACATATCGAAACTCCCACGAAAACATATAATTTCCCTATGATTTTTGATGCAAAAGTCATAGGGAAATTTTATGTTTTGCTGTGAAACATTTTCAAGACACACGAAAGCGCTTAAACTTTGTTCTACATTTTCCATATACACGTGGTAAACACTGTCACCGCATATCTCTATTCATGTGCCAAGATATAAAAGCATGTCGTTGACACAAAGTT
>JABUUE010000078.1 GCA_021443335.1 Bacteroidaceae bacterium | reverse complement strand
GAGAGCAATGAAAACTTGTTTTCAAATTGCCGAGCGGGAGCAGGCTCGGCGAAGCCAAGCAGGGATGTTGACCCTGATGAGATGAAACTGCTTGGCGACAGAGACGGTGTGTTCCCCCGCAGATTGGCGTCGCAAGATTACTTTATCCAGGATGCTCGCTACCTTCGGGCATACGCTGATATGTTCTGCCGTTTCATTGAACTCTATGCAGAGCAGGGTTTACCGATTACGAAGGTGATGTACCAGAATGAGGCTTACAGCTACACGCCGTATCCCGGCTGTGCGTGGACAGCAGAAGGCACCCTTCGCTTCAACAATGAGTATCTTGCTCCAGCCTTGAAGGCAAAACATCCGGAGGTGGATTTGTGGATTGGTACATTCAACACAAACCGTCTTGACTATGTTCAGAAGATTCTCGACGACAAGCAGCTGCAATCGAATGTGAAAGGTGTGGGCACTCAATGGGAGTGTCGCGACAACCTTCCTGCTATGCGAGAACGGTATCCTCAGCTCCATTTCATGTGCAGCGAGAGCGAGTGCGGCAACGGTCAGATGGATTGGAAGGCTGGAGAACATACTTTCCTCCTGCTGAGCGATAATCTTGGCAACGGATGTGACGAATATTACAACTGGAACTTTATACTGACTGACAACGGAATGTCAACATGGGGATGGACGCAGAACGCTCTCATTCAGGTGGATAGCAAAACGAGAAAGCTGCGCTATACGGCAGAATACTATGCCTACAAGCACTTCTCGCATTTCATAGAAAAAGGTACAGAGATGATTGCATACAGCGGTCGTGCGGACAAGACAGTGCCTGTTGTGGTATTCAGAAAAGATAAGCAAATCATCGTGACAGCCGGCAACTTTAACGATACGGGCAAATCCTTTTCAGTTAAAGTGAAAGGCAAATATCTGAACATCGATTTGCAGCCGCATTCGTTTAATACTTATCAGTTTGTTTTGAAGTGAGAACATGGCTGATGGCTTTGGCTTTGGCTCAGGCTCAGAACCAGGGTTAAAAGTTCAAGGCCAAGGCCAAGGCCAAAGCCAAAGTCCCCCTTCAGGGGGGGTGGGGTTATTGGCTTTTAATCATTTTCTTCCCGTTCTTGATAATGATTCCCTTGTAGTTGCATCCCACTCGTTGCCCCGCGAGGTTGAATGTCCCGCTCGGTGCAGTCTTCTGTTTAACAGTAACATCGTGGATAGCTGACGGGTCTGCATCCCACAGGATGTCCATGTAGGTTGTGTCGCCCGTTTTCGGCAGATAGGAATGTCCGGCGCTGATGTATGTCTCCGTGAAGTTGTAGAAGCCGATGTTGTGGTCGATGCATTCGAGAACAAGAGCTGAGTTGGCTTCGATGGTTTTGTCTTCTGTCACTGCAATGATGTCGTTGTCAGTGATTGCCGGCGCACTGTCAGTCTTCTTCACTGCGTATTTTGCATAAGGAGTTCCCTTCAGCACCAAGCCGGTATTTGCAGGAACCTGCTCACGCCTTGTCATGACAACAGACGTCTGTTCGGCATTAACCTTTCCTGTATATGCAACGAGGTCGTCGCATCCGGAAAAATCGAGCGCTTCCGCTGAGGCAAATGAAGCGCAGCCGTAAGGATTTATTTCCGCAGCATAGAATCTGGTCTGTGGAATTTCGATGTCAAGGTCGTCGATTTTATTGTCGCTATACGGGTAACTTAGGCTGAAAAACTTTCCTGTCATGTGCAAAAATTCCGTCCAGTCGGCAGTGAGTGTATCGGAAATGTCAAAAGACATGGTTGCTGTTGAGCCTGCAGGAATGGCATCTACTTCGAACATGTCGTTATTTGGCTTGAGAGGTTCTTCTCCTGCAGTTTCATTGGTTTGATATTTAAGATATATGTACGCGTAGCGGCTGGGGTGGTCGAAGGTGTCATTGTTCGTTATGTCGATAACATAGCGCAGTTTTTTCCCTCCTTCAAATCGGGGATTGGAAACTGAATTGTTGTAATCTGTCACGGGAACATCGTTTACAACGACACTCCTGTGGACATAACCAGTTTTGGTATAGTAATCCTCAACAGTCAACACGTATTCTCCGATATCTGAAGGCTTGAACGAAAGATATCCTGTGGCAACGGCTCCAGGCTCCGCCTCAAGATGTAAGATATAAGGTTCCCTATCGGAAATATGTGTCTTTGTATTAATGAAAGATAATCTTAAAACCTTCTGCAAAAACTTTGAATCTTTGTTCTCAAAAATAACCTTAATCTTGTTTTTGCAATTAAGGTATATGGTAGCTGTGGTGTCCATCGCTATTTCAAAGTTTTCTGTCGGATGCATTGCCACAAATGAAGCCTTGCCTTCAGCAACCTTTATCTCAGCAAAGACATCGTCTTTGTTCCTGCTATCCAGCCAAATGTCAGAGCCGCATTTCTTGCTGATAGGAAAAATATGATATGTTCCGTCTGCCAAGGAGTTGAATTCCGAAATGTATGTGTCGAGATAGTGTCCACTGAACGGTTCCAAATCGATTCCCTCTTCTTTCTTGAGACAAACAATCTCATTGTCATTCAGATAACCTACACCAACATCGATAGAAGAATTTTTGCCTTTTGTGTTTTTGAAAACAATACTTAACAGGTCGTCATCGGGAGTGTATTCAAACTTTAAGACTTCGGTTCTTGTCGGAGCCTCTGATTCTCCCGTTGTCTTGACGTTTACCACAGCAGTCTGTCTGTGATTGTAGCCGTCGGGTGTGGTGCTTGCTCCAATGCCTCCACCTAAAGGATTTAAGGCAGAGAGAAGGAAATAGCCGTCATATTTTCCTCTCCATCCCCAGTTGATGTGGTAATATCCGTAGCCATCGTAACCGTCGCAGACAAAGGCGTGACCACCACCGGAGGATTGTCCACCGAAAAACACGGGGCTGCTGTTAGACAATTCATTGTATATCAGTTCATCCCATCGCTTGGCGGAGTATTCCACGCGGTCGGCAACTTCTGCTGACGCATAGTTGAAAACATTGCATAACGCTGTTGTGTATTTTTCTTCGTCAGAATTTGATGCGTTCGGAGTATAGTCCATTAGTACGCTTTGACCACAATAACGCATCAGTGTGGCAATGTCGTTGTCCTGCTCTTCTTTGCTATATGACGTTTTCAATGCACCCCAGTTGAAGTTTTTCACTTCGGGGAGAGCCTCGACAGTTATGTTCTTTGAATACGTTGTGTAACCTTTGATTGCCGGCATGTCTTTGGGATAGCGATAGTAATTCAGTATCTGTGCCATAGCCGTCGCTACACAGCCCGTAACGCACAATTTGCCATTGTATTCGGGACACAGAGCGTTATATGGATTGTCTTGATCCCATCTTGTGTTGAGCAGCGGACTTATCGGATCGTGCATGTCAATGGCATCGGTGGCACGAGAGTAGCTGCGAGTAGAACTAATCTGGTCGGCATATCCCTGTAACCATGCGCGCATATTGTCGGGCATGGTTGCGTCGTCAAAATTGCCACTTGTGGAGTAGCCTAATACCGCGTCTGTGCGGTCATCGCCAGACACAATGACAAAGCCTCCGTTGTTCCCAACATTGAACACGTAGTAGGCAGCATCCTCTGCGTCTCCTGTCGCTCTGCTCAAAAGCGCGCCGTTGCTTTCTTTCAGGCTCGATGCTTTTATGCCGCGATTGTTTAGGAACTGACAAGCCTTCGTCAATGCCTCCTGGCGTGAGACCGGACTTGCCATCATCTGGAATACTACTA
Source organism: Bacteroidaceae bacterium (assembly GCA_021443335.1). Taxonomy (GTDB): domain Bacteria; phylum Bacteroidota; class Bacteroidia; order Bacteroidales; family Bacteroidaceae; genus Prevotella. Next base: position 1,916 of record JABUUE010000078.1, on the reverse strand, counting down.
ATAGTAGCAACAAAGTCGTTGATAGTGCTTTTTTCATATTTATTGTATTTTGCTAAAGTTTCACATCGATAAAACCAAAACTTACTTCCAACGCAATGTCTCTTAGACAAAATGACACGAAAATATACAAATAAAGAAAAATAGCTAAAGTATCGATATTCAATACTTTAGCCATCGAAGCGGAGTCCCTGCTGCGGAGAGTGGAGCGGGGGAACTGATTATGTGTTGCTTATTGCGACAATAGTATTATTAGTTTATTTGAGTTTCGCAAGTCATAAACTTGCGAAACTTGAATTAGTTTACTGAAGGGGTGCCGTTGCTGTCAATCTTCAGCTTGTAGTTGCTTCGTGTGGAATTTAAACTCTCCACCCTCTTGTTGACCGTTTCTTGGTCTTTGTATTGTAAACCATAAGTGATAAGTGTATTTGTTTTCTTGGCTGTACCTGCTGCCCAGTCGTTATAGACTGGAATGCCGACAATCATTTCTTCAGAGAAGCCGGTGGTAACCGTAATCGGGAATTCCGTTATGGTTTTTGCAGTATAGGTAATCTTGAGGTTTGTCTCTGAAGGCTTCTTCTTTGTTGTCTCTACCTTGGTGAATACATACAGTTCCACTTTTTTATCATTGACGGAAATCGTCGTTTTCGGGCAGTCAGTGATGTTTGTGGTAGTCTTCTTGCCGTCGAGACCGGTGTGTTCCAGTGTGATGTCGCACAGTTTAGTCATTTCCACGGGGAAACCTATCGTGTGCTTGAATGCGTAGGTAGTGTCAGTTGAAGGGTCAGAATCATCGCTCTTGCAGGAAGTGATTGCGAAACCGAGCGAGCAAACAATTGCTATCGCTGCGAGTGTCTTCAATGTCTTGTTCATTTTTTCTTGTTTTAAGTTGTTGAATATGAATATGAATATGCCACTTTTGGCAAACGTTATGCAAAGTAACGAAGAAATTTATAATTAACTAAACTTTTTCCTCGATATTTTTTGTAATTTGAAAAAATACTACGATAAATCATTTTTTTTGTTCTTTTGCACCTGAATTTTTTCCTCGGCAGCTCCCGGCAACGCATCTCTAGCAATACCTTGTTTCCTTTGCATACTACGAAATCGCATTCGCCAGCGCGCTCCTTAAGGTAATAAATATCCGTTTCTTCCATCTTGGATTTACGTACAAGATGATTCAACACCATCGTTTCCAATCTCCATCCGAGATTGTCGCCCACAAAGGCATCTTCACGCTGATTCATTAGAGCCACGTCCACGGCATAAACTTTTTCCTGAGTGGTGCGCACCCTGACAAGGTACGCAAATAACGAAATTACCACCGATGAAGCAGAGCGCCAGTTATGGGCAGACTTCATGGCAATCGAGAACCCCAAAGACCGCCTGACTATCTTCTTGAAAATGCTTGAATTTGTCATGCCGAAGAAGCGCAGCCCCCTTTTTTTGTGCATTATATCAGTCAAAAAGGATAACACACGCGCTAATCAGTCAAAAGTCAGTCAAAAATAAATAAATAAAAATCCCAAACAACTAATAATCAGTTATTTGGGATTTTGTTATGTGTTCCAAATGAGAACCGAACCCTATTCTTCCCATTAAAAAGCCGAAGGGATAAAAAACTATAATTGATGTTGTATGCTTATCTCCTTGATTAGGGGCACAAGGTCATTGCTCACATTCTTTACGCTCATGGTATGACCACCGTCAAACTCAATAACATTAGAGTAGCAAGATTCATACAGCGAGCGGAAATGCGCAAGGGTGTCTTGTTTGCCAAACAAACCATAGACGTATGGCTTGTTATTTGGTGAGTAATTAGCAAACTGATTTTGTTCAATTCTCTTGAAGTGTTCAATAAGTGCTGGTGTTATTTCAAACTCTTGCTGACCATCGGCTCGTGGAGACTTGTAAGTGTG
>JABUUE010000077.1:5765-8315 GCA_021443335.1 Bacteroidaceae bacterium | reverse complement strand
CCATATACGTTCTAATGCGCTCGGCTCTGCCGCTTTGCTTGCAAAGAACTTTTTGGGTTAAAACAAATGAATTAGATAACCAACTAAACACATTTGGAATATTATGACAAATAGCGATATATCAGAATTAGCTAAGCAGATTGTGGATTATGAGAACTCACCAGAAGTTCAGTCCATAAAGCAAGACATCCTAAGACAAGTTGCTATGGATGGCGATGTAAAGACATCGCGTATTCCTGCTCCGCAAAATATCACAGAGGTGGGCGGCTACTTTAACATGCTTGAGAAACTCAACGCTCAGGACATGATGCGTCAGGCTGTAACATCTGCTCTTGGATTACCTGCCTATAATTCTTCTCTTTCAAAAACAGATCAGATTCAAGACAAGACCATTGACTATCTGATGGGTGTAATCTCGAATCTACAGAGCGAGATTGAGGAACTTAAGAAAAGTTTAAAGACTGCCACAACCCAGCCCACCGCCGGTGGTGCATGAGGTAGGAAAAGAAGTTGAATAATAAAAATTGTAAATGAGGAAAAGAATCGTTATGCCGTAGGGCGTAAGGTCTCATAGCTCGACCGCGACGCTGGGACGCACGCTGAACGAGGTTAGCGTAAAACCAGATAGGAAGTTGGCTGTGTGAGTAAAGCGTTCAAAACACAAGAAGAGTAAAGACGTTCTATTTCTGCAAGGCACTCATGGTGTGTTGGAAAGTTCGAATCTTTCGGTGCCTTTTCTGATAGATATTTGAAGGTTTTAAAATTCTTTGTTAGAATAGTTGAAAGCACAACAATAGAATTGAAAGTTAAAGTTAATTTAGTAAGGATGGGCCATCTGTGTTGCATGGAAGCGCTAAGGAAATGCTGCTTTGGAAGGAAAACCGGTACTTAGTGGAAAGGCTATCTTAACGCTTAACTCGTTGTACGGGGAGACTGTCTGGAAGAGATGAAGGACGGTATGGCTTGCTTTATTGTATGTGAAGTTGGCTGAGGGTGAGAAGGAGGAAACTCTTTGAGGGCTTTACCCTATATGGATTCTGTTCTTGTTTCGCAGCGGAGGCTTTGGTCTCCGCTGTTTTTATATAAACCCAAAAATACTTCAAAATTCTAATGCGCTCGGCTCTGCCGCTTTGCTTGCAAAGAACTTTTTGGGATAACCCAAAAATCCCCCAACCATAGAGTTTTGGTTGGGGGATTTAGTGCTGTCTGTCAAGAAAGTTATTTCACTACTCCCATGCCGGCGAAGAGTTTCTTGAATGTCATGATTTCCATTGCGAAGACTCCGTTCTCGCCGAGCTTTATGGTAGAGAGGTATTTGGAGGTCTTGGAGGAGTATGTTCCTTGGAGGCAGCCTTGGACTGCGCCGTATGTGCCCCAAGGGTTTCGGAGCACTATGTAGCGCTGCTCGTCGTCGGTGAGGATATAGCCAAGGATGGAGTAGGCGTGACCTGCCACAAGCTGTGCCTTGGAGTAGTCGTAGCCTTCGGGCTGACTGGCGTAGGTCCATGCCACCATCGGGTTGACGGTGCGACCGTAGAGGGAGTTGTCGGTAACGAAGCTGAACAGCATCTGCGCACCATAGTTGGCTGTGTAGCGGTAGGTTTTCTTGCCGCCGATAAGATGTCGGCACGCCTCCACTGGGTCGCCGGCTTCGATAAGCTCGTAGAAAGGGCGGTCGGACAGTCCTCCTGTGCGCCATTTTACGTAGGCTTTCTCCATGACAGCGGGCCACACCTCCTTCTCCTCTGAGGAGCGAGCAAACTTATAGTCGAGCGAGTCTTCCTGCACAGGCAGCAGCTCGCTCACCTCAACGCTCTCAAGCTTATTCTTGTCATTGTAGAATGACACTAAATGGTAAGGGTTGTCCTCGTTGCCGTCTTCGGCGGGACAGGTGGCATTGACTATCACATAAGGGCGCGACCATGCCACGGAGCATAGCGAACTGATGAAGTAGCAGTCGCCCAAAGCCCCTTGCATAGGGTCTGACCATTCGGCGTGGTCCTGGAAGAAACTACCCTTGTCTGCCCATACTATTCCCTCGGGGTTCCATATCTCCTGCTCATCGTTAGCGGCGACGATGGGCGTGAACTGCTCCTTGGCGTTCGCTCCCCCTTTAGGGGGTTGGGGGGCTGATTCAAAGTCAGAGTCGCTCCTCAGCGCTATCGCCTGCATCACGCGGTCGGCGGTGTTCTCTAATGTCAGTCCTTTAATTCTCATGCCCCTGCCCTTGCCATGATGGTGGATGCGCTGTCGTGTCTCGTCGTCCATGAAGCGACGCATCCTGCGGCGAGCCTCAGAATGTTTCAGATGGTGTACTCTTCCATCCTCGACACGCATTGTAGGGTTGATGATTATGGAGTCGTGGGCGAAGAGCTTCTCTTGCGGCACATTGAAAATCTCGGAGAGTTTCTCGTGCGGGTTCTTCATCTTGTTCCATCTGAATTTCCTGCGCGCTACCACCTCTGCCAACGCAAAAGGGTTGATGGCAGAGAGAAGAAGTGGTTCTTTGGGACTGTTCATCTGTTTAGGGGTAATGTTTAATGATTAATG
>JABUUE010000077.1:0-5752 GCA_021443335.1 Bacteroidaceae bacterium | reverse complement strand
CAATAATAATTAATCAATCTTTTCGCACCGCATTAATAAATAATCATTTATCAATAATAATTAATCTATCTTTTCGCACCGCATTAATAAATAATCATTTATCAATAATAATTATTCAATCTCGTTTTGTTCAACGCCAATGTAATTCTTGCTACTGTCAACAACTATAATCACGCGGTCGGAGCCGTTGGCATAGGGCACGTCGAGTTTGAATTCATGCTTGCCGTTCTGCATCTCGCCGAGATATTCTAATGAGCCGTCCTTGGGGTTCATCACCCATGCGCGCTTCGTTTCGCCTGATATCTTTGTGAGGTCAAGTGTGAAGGGTTTTCCGGTGTAGTTGTAGGCAAGGATATAGTCGTTGCCGCGTGTGGCGATGATGCGGTCGTAGCGCTCGCCGTTAGGGCTGGCAATGACACTCTGGTCGGCACGCCGCTCAGTGAAAGGAAAGGCGAGCATAAGGTTTTTCAGGTATTTCATCTGCTGGTAGCCGGGGTCTTTCATGGCGTCAACCCACGATTTCTCAGCGCCGAAGCTGCCGAGGATTCCCGGGCGCATGAACTGCATGATGGAGTTATGGCCGTAGGTGTGACCGAAAGCACCACCGAAGACAGCCCAGTAAGCATAGCGGCGCACATCGTAATCCTGCCAGCGCACCTCGTTGAAGTCGTGCAGTCCTTGCGGAATATCCTCATAAGAAGGCTCGCCGTCGATGGTAGGTTTCAGCGGTGTCTTCTCGAAACTCATATCCACATAGCGCCAGTTGTCCTCCTCCGTGTTGTCCTTTATGGTGTAGTCGCCGTCGCCTTTGCGCTGACCGTAGCGGCGGTGTCCGCTCTGGAACATGTTGAAGTCGAGCCATTCGCGGTCGTTGAACCAGCGGGCAGAGGTCGTTCTGCCACGAGGATGGAAGGTCATGATATGGTTCTGGTCGATGCTGCGGATAGTGCGTGCAAGAGCATCCCAACTGTCCATTCCCTTGTCGCCGAGGATGTCTCCGCCAATCATCCAGATGATGTTTGGCTTGTCCTTGTAGCGCTCCGCAAGGAATTTTCCAAGTTTCTTCGCCTTGTCAACAGGCATCTTGTTTATCATGCTGCCCCAGATGCAGTCAAAGGCAATGTAAATGCCCTGGCTTTCGGCGAAATCCACGATGTAGTCGAGGTGGTCCCAATAGCCGTAAACGCCTTTTTTGGTGTAAGGGGCGAAGTCGAACGTCTCGTCGTTTGCCTGCTGACCATATATATTAAATGTAGGGATTGCGTTCAGCACTTGTATCTGTTCTACGTTATATCCCTGAAGACGCTCGTTGGTGAGGTAGAACTCCACATCGTCGCGATTCAGTCGTTCAGGCATGAGCCAGGCGGTGTTGCCGAGCCAGAAGAACGGAGTGCCGTTCTCGTGAACTATGTACAGCGAGTTGTCAGACACTTTCAGTTTGCCGTTGCTCCAGGGCTTGTAGATTGAAGCAGCGTGAACAGCGTTGAGAGCCTGCGACGAGATAGCAGGGAAAACAATGGTTTGCAAGGCAAAGATTGCCAAAATACACGATAAGGGTTTAAAGATGTTTTTCATTATATTAAGCGATATATTATGTGCAAAGTTACGATTAAGCGAGAGAAAAAGCAAATAAATTTTACTTTTATTTGCTTTTCCGAGCGAAAGTAAATTAAAATGAAGATTAAAGTTAAGAAAAAAGGTAGAAAACCATGCGTATTGTTTCATAAAAATCAATGTTTTTTGAAATAAATCATAAATCATAAAGCATTAGTCGCAAATGTTTTGTACCTTTGCACTCGAATTATGGACATACAACAAGTGCTTGCTGCCCTTGAAACGTTTGCTCCTCTGCCTCTGCAGGAAGGCTTCGACAATGCCGGCCTACAGATAGGATTGACAGGAGAGCAAGATGTTACAGGGGCATTATTGTGTTTAGACGTCACCCTTGATGTCGTTGACGAGGCCATCAGAAATGGCTTCAACCTTATCGTGTCTCATCATCCTCTGCTCTTCCACGGCCTTAAGCGCATCAGCAATGATGGTAGCAGTATTGAGCGAATAGTCATTAAGGCGATACAGAACAATATCGCCATCGTATCAATGCACACAAACCTTGACAATGCCGTGGGCGGAGTGAACTACAAGATGGCGCAGAAGCTCGGGCTTACCGATGTTGGTTTCTTGCAGCCTTTCACACGCGCAGGCCTTGAAGGAGGCTCGGGAGTGGTAGGTTTATTGCCTGAGGCTATGACTGACAGCGAGTTTGTCGATTCCGTGAAGACGGTCTTCAACGCCCCGGCGGCCATGTGCTCGCAGTCGTGTGGCAGGTCTGTCCGCAAGGTTGCCCTTTGTGGCGGCGCCGGCTCTTTCCTCCTCGGCGAGGCGAAGGCGAAGGGCGCAGATGTCTTCATCACCGGCGAGATGCACTATCACGAGTATTTCGAGGCTCTCGGAGACATTCAGATAGTGGTCCTTGGGCATTACGAGACAGAGCAGTACACCTCAGAACTTCTGCAAGAGATTCTCGCCAAGAGCTGTCCGGGACTGAAAACAAAGATAGCGCAAAGCACAAATCCGATATATATTGTTTAAGGAGTTCAAGGAGTCCAAATTAAGGAGTCCAAGGAGTTACAAGGAGTCCAAGGAGTCCAAGACAATAGTTTTGTTAAGTAGTAAGTTAGAAGTACTAATAAGTACGTCATGACAGGTAATGTCTTGAACTCCTTGTAACTCCATGAACTCCATGAACTCCTAAAATACTTTCAACTCCTTGAACTCCTAAAATACTTTCAACTCCTAAAATACTTTCAACAAATCATAAACGTACTTATGGCAAAGAAAAATCCAGAAGACTACACAGTAGAAGAGAAACTGAAGAACCTATATTCGCTTCAGGCCACTCTCACAAGCATCGACGAGAAGCGCGCGCTCCGTGGTGAGCTCCCTCTCGAAGTACAGGACATCGAAGACGAGCTCGAAGGTCTCAAGATTCGTCAGGAGAAGATAGCAACTGAGATTCAGGACTACAAGAAGGCTATCGCTATCCGTGAGGCTGAGATTGAGGAGGCGAGAGCCCTCACAGATAGATACAAGACTCAGCTTAACGATGTGAAGAACAACCGCGAGTATGACACTCTCACAAAGGAGATTGAGTTCCAAGACCTTCAGATTCAGCTCTGCGACAAGAAGATAAAGGAGGCGGAGAAGAAGATTGTAGAGCGTACAGAAGACCTCCAGAAGACACGCAAGAACATTGAGGACAAGGACGCTATCCTCGAAGAGAAGAAGAACGAGTTGGAGGAGATTATCGACGAGACACGCGCCGAGGAAGACAAGCTCAAGATAAAGGCCAAGGACCTCGAGGCTAAGATTGAGAGCCGCCTGCTGTCAAGCTTCCTCCGTATCCGTAAGAACGCGCGCAACGGTCTTGGCGTCGTTTATGTGCAGCGTGACGCTTGCGGCGGCTGTTACTCAAAGATACCACCACAGCGCCAACTCGACATCAAGATGCACAAGAAGGTCATCGTGTGCGAATACTGCGGCCGCATCCTTGTTGACCCAGAGCTTGCCGGCGTTAAGATAAAGGCTCCAGAGGAGAAGAAGCCTACACGCAAGACACGCGCTACACGCAAGAGAAAGACTGAGGAGGAAGAATAAGAATCGGCCCCCCAACCCCCTGAAGGGGGAGTTGGCATTGGCTTTGAACTTTGGCCTTGGCTTTGGCCTTGGCTCTGAGTCTAAGTTCAAAGCCAAAGCCAAAGTTCAAAGCCTATTCCCCCTTCAGGGGGTTAGGGGGCTGGTTCTCTCAATAATCTCCAGACACATTCTGGAGTTATGGTAAGGACATTTCCAGAAGCCGGCTTTGTCGTCGTCAAGGTTCAGCGTGCCGTCGTGGCGCACGCTCCAGTGCCATTCGCCGTTCTGCCGGTCTATGAGGTTCTCTTTGGTCCATTGCCAGCATCTTAGGGCTTTCTCAAGAGCCTGCTCATCGCCGAAATGCTGGTAGAGGTTGAAGTTGCCGATGATGTTCTCGCACTGCACCCACCAGTGGAGGTCGGCGCCGCTATCGGCCCCCCAACCCCCTAAAAGGGGTGCTGACTCAGGCCTTGACTCAGACTCAGACCTTGACACAGACACAGACTCAGACACAAAGTCAGAGTCAAAGTCAAATTCCCCCTTTAGGGGGTTAGGGGGCAGATTCGTTTCATGCATCATGGCGCCGTTGGCGATTATTCCCTTGCTCGCGGCGACGGCTATCAGCCTTATTACTTGTTCAATCCTTGCGAGCGTCTCCTTGTCGTTGAGCACAAGGGCCGTTTCGTGCAGCAGCCATGAGCCCTCGATGTCGTGGCCATAGCTCTGAATATCCCTTTTACCCTGCCAGTTGTCATCGAAGAAAAGGTCGAGATGATGATTGGCAGGGTTCATTATTTTATCTGTGAAGATGTCGAGCAGTCGCCTGATGGCCTTCTCTAAGCGCTCGTCTTTCCACACGCGGTAGAGGTTGGTGTAAGGCTCAATGATGTGCAGATGCGTGTTCATCGTGCGCGAGCCGTTCTCGTCGAGTTCCGAAAGACGCATGTCTTCCAATGGCTGCCAGTCGCGCGTGAGAGCCTCTATGTAGCCGTCGCCCGCAGGGTCGTAGGCGTGGCTTTCGAGGTCGTTAAACAGACTTATCGCCATCTCAAGGGCTTCTCTTGCTTCGCTTTTGTATTTTTGCTCTTCCGTTTCAGCGAGACATCTCGCGTATTCGCTTAGCCCGTAGATAGTGAAGCCTATGGCGTAGCTCTGCTTTTTCGTGTCTTTCGGTGTGCCGTCAGCGTTTAGACTCCAATATACCCCGCCATATTCGCGGTCTATGAAGTGGCGCATTATGTAGTCCTTGGCGCGCGTGGCAGCGTCGAGATAGGCGGCATTTCCCGTCACCCTGTAGGCCGCCGCAAACGACCACAGTATGCGCGCGTTGAGCACCGCCCCTTTTTCCGCATCCTTTACGAGCGTTCCGCGCCCCGTCATCTGTCCGTAGAACCCACCGCGTTCCTCGTCTTGCATGTTCAGCCAGAAGGGAAGAATATTGTTGTTCAGGCAGTCGTAAGCCTCTGCCCTGAAAGTCTTTACCGATTGTTTCATGAGAGATAGATATATTTTTGTGCTGCAAAGGTAATGAGCTTATTTTATTTTTTGGCATATTTTCTGACAAATATCGTGCTTTGCGAACTTTTTTCTGTGATAAACTATTTGGGATAATCGTATTTCGCTAAATAATTTACATATTATTTGGCGTTCTCTCTTTTTATCTTTATTTTTGCACCGTCAATATTGAATGTCAGCGGACATATATTGATATTTTACGAGTAAAAAGAGGCGTTATGTCTTTTTCTTGTCTGTGCGAAGCCTAGGAAACTTCTAAAACGAAAGCAAGAGAATGGCGTAATGGTCTCCGCGTGTGTATATGCGTGGAGCTGTTACAACTATATCTTCTTTCAAAGGTTTTCCTAGGGCCTGCACAGTGAGATATAGGGCATGCAGTTCCGCGCTTCATGTTTATTTAAGTGTCTTTTAGGAACTGGAAAGACCGATAAAGCATGTATTGTTCATTTAAGAACCTACTATCTGCATCAAAGGCTATTGCCCAAAGAACAAACAAAAAGCTATTCAATGACATTCCTTTGATTGTTTTTGTAATTCTACTTCAGTCGTTATCTGCTGCGTTATTCCCAGAATCCGGAGTTAGCTTCCATTTTGGGAAAGG
>JABUUE010000076.1:10105-12098 GCA_021443335.1 Bacteroidaceae bacterium | reverse complement strand
CTGCCTACATCATACATCTCTGTTTCAGGAAACCAGATGACAATGACCTTCGACGCGTCAAAGATTCTCTCGCTGATACAAGGTGTTGGCGCAAGCTCATCTAACAGCACCATTTCATCCATCTCCAGCATTATCAACTCCTACAGTGGAATGAAGGCTGGATTCACATTCACGAAATAAACAAGACGTATAGGTCAACAAACAAAAGTTAAGCCCAAATCAACGCAAATTGATTTGGGCTTTTTATACAATAAAGGTCTTATAAACTCCTTGGATTAAGGAACTACCAAACTATTCAGGTTAAAACTCCTTGATTGCTTTCAGGAATACATTGTCGTATTTGTAGTTGCTGCAGATGCCATCGGAATATCCTCTGCCTCCCGTCAAGACATAGAACTCGATGAGCGACTTTATCTGCGATTTGTTAAAGTCAAGGTCATAGTCAAGGTTATGCTTCAACTTCTTCTCAAGAGCCTCAAACTCAGGCTTGCTGCTCTCGTAATAACCCTCTATGCCAGCCACCTCCTTTAGGTTGGCAAGAAGTTTCTCCGTGTAAGGGTCATATTTGAACCCAGCTGCAACCACACGCTTCTTGAACTCAGCATAGTCTTCGTCAGCAAGCGAGAACTCTAAGGCTGGAGCTATCGTCTTGTGGCTGTTAAGGTAGTCACAAACATAGTTGTGCAGAAGTTCTAAGGAGTCGCCCTCGCTCAGATAGTAAAGTATTCGAGGCATAGTGTCAGCCTTTATCTCAATATCAGGTGCGATGCCACTGCCGTCAATCACCTCTTTTCCGCTGCGAGTATAGAAAGTGTGCTTCAGACTGTCGGCAACATTCTCCTCTACACCTTTATTATAATTACGCGCCTGTATGCATCTTCCACTTGGCAGATAATACTTGCTTACGGTAACTTTCAGTTCCGCATCGCCCTGCAACGGTAATGTTCTCTGAACAATACCCTTGCCGTAAGTCTTTACACCAGCTATCTTGCCTCTGTCAAGGTCTTGCAGGCAGCCAGCAAGAATCTCTGACGCCGAAGCGGTATCCTCATTAACCAGCACAAGTAGCGGTATCTTCAGGTCAACAGGGTCGTTGGCAGCTCTGTATTCTTTGTCCAACTGTGAGTTCTTGCCTCGTGTAACCACCACCAATTCCCCTCTTGGGATGAACATATTTATAATGTCTATAGCCTCTTGAACACTTCCACCGCTATTGCTGCGCAGGTCAATAACCAACTTATCGATACCCTGACGCTTCAGTTCAAGGAAAGCTTCACGGAAATGAATATAACAATCCTGCGTGAAATCCGTGAGACGAATGACGCCTATCCTGTCATTCCCTTCATTATATATAAAATAGGTAGGTATCTCTGGTGTCTTTATCGTTCGGCGTACAATGGTTTTTGTAATGACCTTGCCCGTGGAGCGCTTCTGCAACTTAACCTTGACCTCTGTTCCCGCCTCTCCGCGAAGATGACCGCTGACATAAGTTATTGGTTTGTCAAGCATTGTCGTATCATCGATGGCAAGTATCACATCGCCCATCTCAAAGCCAGCCTCCAGTGCAGGCGTATCGGCGTATGGATAGTGTATCTCCACATGTTTCTTGTCCAGACAATATTTTACAATGGCACCAATACCAGCGTATCTGCCTGTAAGCAACTGGTCAAGTTTCTGTTTGTTCTTCGCAGAGAAGAACATTGTGTAAGGGTCCATCTTAGATGTCATCCCTGCAACAGCGTCCGAAATCATCTGCTCAGGGTTGAGCGTATCCACATACATAGCCTGCAGGCGGCGGCAAACCTCGTTAAAAAGAGACACCTGCTCACCAATCTTGTAGTATTCCTGAGCTTTCACTGTACCTGATGCCATGCAAAGTATCAGGGCTAAAATGTAATATCTTATCGTTTTCATCGGTGCAAAGTTACGATTATGCGAAGACAATGCAAAATAAATCCTCATTTATTTGCATTGTTGAGCGCAAGTAACTTAT
>JABUUE010000076.1:0-7489 GCA_021443335.1 Bacteroidaceae bacterium | reverse complement strand
AACGTAACTCTTCATTATATTGTGATTATTACGGTGGGAATTTATAGAACCCACCTATACATTAAAGCAGCCCTACTTCTGCCTGATAAAGACATTAATGGGAGAGCCTGTGAGCGTCCAGTTCTCACGAATCTTGTTTTCAAGGAAACGCTTGTAAGGTTCCTTGACATACTGAGGCAGGTTGGCGTAGAACACGAACGAAGGTATCTGCGTGTCAGGTAGCTGTGCGCAATACTTAATCTTTATGAACTTTCCTTTAATTGATGGCGGTGGTGTTGCCTCTATAATAGGCAGCATCACCTCATTAAGTTTTGTCGTGCCTATGCGCGCTTTGCGGTTGACATAAACATCCTTCGCTGTCTCAAGCACCTTGAATATGCGTTGCTTGGTAAGGGCAGAGGCAAAGATAATAGGGAAATCCTTGAATGGAGCCATGCGCTCACGGATGGCATCCTTGAAGGTGTCGATAACTATCTGCGACTTATCTTCCACCAAGTCCCACTTGTTTACAACGACAACAAGCGATTTGTTGTTTCTTTGTATCAGCTGGAAGATGTTCAAGTCTTGTGCCTCAATGCCACGTGTAGCATCAAGCATAAGGATGCACACATCGCTGTTCTCTATCGCACGGATGGAACGCATGACGCTATAAAACTCCAAATCCTCTGTAACCTTGTTCTTGCGACGGATGCCAGCAGTGTCAACGAGGTAGAAGTCGAAGCCGAACTTATCGTAGCGTGTGTATATGCTGTCGCGAGTAGTGCCTGCAATGTCCGTAACGATATTGCGCTCCTCACCAATGAAAGCGTTAATAAGCGAGCTCTTGCCAGCATTCGGACGTCCCACAACAGCGAAACGCGGAATACCTTCCTCAATAGACGCGCTGTCTTCCTTTGGAAGGGTATCAAGGATTATGTCGAGCAGGTCGCCTGTGCCAGAGCCTGTTGCAGCAGAGATACACTGAGGGTCGCCGAGACCGAGTTTGTAGAACTCGCCCGCCACATAGATGCCCTCGTTATTGTCTATCTTGTTGACACAGAGAATTACAGGCAGCTTAGTGCGGCGCAGAATCATTGCCACATCCTCATCCCAGTCGGTTACGCCATTGAGTCCGTCGCAAACAAAGAGGATAAGATTTGCCTCTTCTGTAGCAACAATAACCTGCTTACGAATCTCCTCTTCGAAGATGTCGTCAGAGTTTACTACCCATCCGCCGGTATCTACAACAGAAAATTCACGACCGTTCCATTCACATTTTCCATACTGGCGGTCGCGTGTGGTGCCGGCTTCATCACTGACAATGGCACTACGGGTTTTTGTCAAACGATTAAAAAGTGTAGATTTGCCCACATTAGGGCGTCCTACAATAGCAACGAGATTGGACACTATTATAAATTATTATTGTTTAACGATTATTGATTAACTCAGAGCAAACGAAGCACCGCATTAATCAATAATCATTAATAATTAAACTTTACTGCCTATTGAGTTTCACGGCCTGCTCTTCAAGTTTCGCTGCCCATACAGGGTCGAAGCTTGCCGCCACATCCGCGCACATACCCAAAGTATAGACGTATATCTTAGGATTTACGCCTGTGTTAGCATCTTCAGGCAGCGAGTAGTAGTAATTCAGATACTGGCTTGCGTACTTAACGTAATCTTCAACTATTTCCTTTGCCTTTTTCTTGTTGCCGTTTTCGGCATATACCTTAGCAAGTACAATGCTCTGGTCTTGGAAAGAGCGAGGCACATTGTAAACAGGAATCTCCTTTTCACAAAGTTCTGCTATAGTGAGAGCCTTCTTCTTATCGCCCTTTGCCAACAGACGCTCCGCAAGTGTGGAAAGCATACGACGGTGTGTGTAGCACATGCGCATCACTGTCTCGTCGATATACAGGCCTTTGGCGCTTAGACCGCCGAACTTAAATCTCTTGACAACATTATTATATGTGCGCTCTGTGTCAAAATTCTTCAGGTTGATACTGTCGTAATTGCCAGCAGCGTCGGCTGTGTAGAACGGAGTGATGCGGTAGGCAAGACCTTCCTGTACGAAGTTGTCGCCGAGGTTCATGAAGTTCTCCGCTCCAACAGTTGTCGCCACATAGAGAGGTCGTGTCCAGTTGTGATTTGCAAGCATCTCAAGCATCATAAGGTCGTTCTTATAGAGAGCGTGTTTGCCTGCAAGAGAGATAACCATGCGCTCAGGTATCTCCATACCTTCAGGAATCATCATGCCCGACTTGCGCACCGCCTCCTTATTAACAGTGAGATAAAGGGTGTCAGTAGGTATGAAGTGGAACTCCTCGTTGTCGATAACCTGCGGACTGCGAACCCAACGGTCGAGCACATTGCGCAACTCAAAAGGTTCCTCGCCCCACATCTTGACAGCCTCATCGTGGTTTGTCTTGTACAGGTCGAGAACAGCCTGCTTGTAACCAGGCTCAACCGTGATATAGTCGTTGGTGCCGGAGCAATACTCATAGCGCTTCCATGTGATAGGCAGCGAAGGAGAGTCGTATGCCGGACGTACCATCTGGTCGATGTACCAGTCTGTAGCAAGATATGAGAGGTTACATACACGAGCATCTGTGCCAACGCCTTCGACATCCTGGTTATACCAAAGAGGGAAGGTGTCGTTATCGCCGTTGGTGAAGATTATCGGGTTAGTGCCCTCTTGCAGCGAATGGAGATAGTTCTGACCGAAGTCACGGCAAGTGTAGCGGTCTGAGCGGTCGTGGTCGTCCCAAGTCTGTGAAGCCATCTGCACAGGAACGAGCAGACATACAGCACCGATGACTGACGCTGCAACAACATCGTTAACCTTCACCTTGCGCAGACCTTCAATAATTCCGAGTACACCGAAACCACACCATATAGCGTAAGCGTAGAACGAACCTGCATAAGCATAGTCACGTTCACGTACCTGCTGCGGACTTTGGTTAAGGTAAAGCACAATGGCAAGACCCGTCATGAAGAACAGGAAGCATACCACCCAGAACTGCTGGATGCCTCGTTTGCCACGGTAAGCCTGGAAGAATAGACCGATGAGGCCTAACAACAGAGGCAAACAGTAGAACACATTATGTCCTTTGTTGTTTGCCAACTCGTCTGGCAAGTTCTTCAATCCATCAGCCCAAGGCAAGCAGTTGTCGATGAACGGAATACCAGTTATCCAGTTTCCATGTTCTATCTCACCCTGTCCTTGAATATCATTCTGACGACCAGCGAAGTTCCACATGAAGTAACGCCAGTACATGAAGTTCACCTGATATGAAAGGAAGAAGCGCAGGTTTTCGCCCATCGTAGGTATCTTAACAGTGGTCTGCTCTCCGCAACGGTCGTAAGGCACTTCCGTTCCCTGGATACCGCCGAGCCAGTCTTCATACGCCTGAGCATGTGCGCTGCTGTGCATTCGTGGGAAGAGCACATTCTGCGCATAATTATACTTGCGTTTGCGGTCCACAATGAAGTACTCGTCCTTCTCGTCAGCCGATTTCTTCTCCTTTCTTGAATATATAGGCGCTCCTTCCGTGAAGTCCGGTCTGCAGGTGCCTTCATTTGTTGGAATATAGTTTATTCCGCTTGAGAACTGCTGACCGTAAAGCAGAGGAGTGTCGCCATACTGGTCGCGGCTGAGGTAACTACCAAGGGTAAAAATATCCTCAGGAGAGTTCTGGTCCATCGGAGGGTTGGCATACGAGCGAATTACAATCGTTGCATAGCTTGAATATCCAATCATCAGCATGAGCATGCAGAGGAGGGTTGTGTTCTTGATGCGCGAAGTGAACATCTTGATACCCTTCTGCGTGTTCAAGATGAAGAACAGCAGAGCAGTGACGATAACACCAATGACACCTGCCGTCCATCCAAAACCGATGCACGGAATACCGAGCATAAGAACAGACAAGCAGAATGAGATATTCTCACGTTGCTTTGATTTCTTGTCGCCTTCTTTCTGGTTGTAACTCTCGTATATTGCCCAGATAACCACACCTATAAGCAGTGCGATGTAAACAATCTCACCAGTGTTGAACGGCATACCAAGCACATTCACAAACAGCAATTCAAACCATCCTCCCACCTTAACGATGCCCGGAACGACGCCGTAGAGTATGGCGGCGATAAGCACGAAAGATATCACAAGAGCTATGAGTGAGCCCTTAAGGTTGGCGTCAGGCGTCCTCTTATAATAATATACAAGGACAATAGCCGGCAGACACAAAAGGTTAAGCAGGTGGACACCGATACTTAAACCCGTAAGATATAAGATAAGCACAAGCCAACGGTCAGAATGAGGCTCGTCGGCATGGTCTTCCCATTTCAGTATCAGCCAGAACACTACGGCTGTGAAGGCGGAAGAGTAGGCATAAACCTCACCCTCAACGGCAGAGAACCAGAAGGTGTCGCTGAAAGTGTAGATGAGCGCGCCCACCATACCCGCAGCCTCTATCCCTATAAGCTGTGCGAGCGGCATATTCTCACCGCTGAGCATGGCAATCTTGCGGTCAGGGTCGAGCACAAGCTTCCGGGCAAGGTTGGTTATTGTCCAGAAAAGAAACATTATACATGCGGCACTGAACAACGCACTCATCGTGTTCACCATGCGAGCCACCTGAGAAGGGTCGCTGGCAAACTGTGAAAAGAGATTTGCGGTGAGCATGAAGAAAGGTGCGCCGGGCGGATGACCAACTTCAAGTTTGTAGCCTGTGGAGATAAATTCAGGACAGTCCCAAAAACTGGCTGTCGGTTCAATGGTGCTGCAATACACGAATGCGGCGATGAAGAACGCCACCCATCCGAGGATATTGTCAACCAAACGAAATTGTTTCATATTTTGTAATTAAGTTTTGCCATATTTGAGCGTGCAAAGTTAATAAATTATTGTGTGATAATGATAAACATTAATATTTTTTTGATTTTTTGTTTCAAAAATTCTCATTTATTATTCTATTTCAAAAAAAAGTTTGTAATTTTGCAGCCCGAATGTGTGAATTGTCGAAGTTTATACTTGACTTTCAGGAGCTGAGGGAAAGCGAAGAAACCTTCTCCTTCAAGCTCGACGACGAGTACTTTGCGGCGATAGGCGCCACGGAGGTGCGCGGCGGAGAGGTTGAAACCACCGTCAAGGTGAGTCGGGCAGCCGGCTGTTTCGAAGTAGTTTTCTCTTCCGAAGGTGAGGTAACCGTTGACTGTAGCAGATGTTTAGACCCCATGAGTCTGCCTGTCAACACCTGCGACAAGCTCTATGTGAAGTACGGCGAGAAGTATCTTGACGAGGGCGATGAGCTGATTATCGTTCCCGAAGATGCCCCAAAGCTTGACCTCTCATGGCACATCTACGAGTTTATTGCCCTGTCCATCCCGGCACAGCACTCGCATCCTGAAGGAGAGTGCAACCCGCAGATGATGGAATTGCTCTCCGGCAATCTTGAGCCAGAGCAGAGCGATGACACTAACAGCGGCGAAGCTATCGACCCGCGTTGGGCAAAACTCATGCAACTGAAAAATTAAAAAACAAAAACAAATACAATTATGGCACATCCTAAAAGACGACAGTCAAAAACCCGTACACTCAAAAGAAGAACTCATGATAAGGCAGTAGCTCCAACACTTGCTGTCTGCCCTAACTGTGGCGCATACCACATCTACCACACTGTATGCCCATCTTGCGGCTACTACCGTGGCAAGATTGCTATCGTAATGGACGCAGCTGAGTAACTTTGACTTTGACCGGCCCCGAAGTTGGCTTTGAACTTTGGCTTTAGCTTTGGCTTTGGCCTTTGGCCATTAGCCATTAGCCATTAGCTTTTTAGCCTTCGCAAGCAGGCTTGCGAAACTTTGGCTTTGGACTTGAACTATACTCGAGGTTAGCTCCTTTCAGTCACTGACATCATTGTCTATCTAATAGAGGAAAGTTCAGAGCCAAAGCCAAAGTTCAAAGTTCGCTCCCCCCTTTAGGGGGTTGGGGGGCTTACATCTTATAAGAAAATATATGAGCAAAATAAACGCTATAATCACTGGCATTGGCGGATATGTTCCTGATTACATCCTCGACAACGAGGAGTTGTCAAGAATGGTTGACACCAACGACGAGTGGATTATGACGCGCGTGGGAATAAAGGAGCGTCGAATACTGGCGGAAGAAGGACTTGGCACATCATATATGGCACGCAAGGCTGCCAAGCAACTCATTCAAAGAACAGGCGTTGACCCATTGTCGATAGACGCGCTTATCGTAACCACCTCCACCGCAGACTACAAGTTCCCATCAACGGCGTCTATCGTCATCGGGAAACTCGGCCTCAAGAACGCTATGGCGTTTGACTTCTGGGCAGCCTGCTGCGGATTCCTCTACACCCTTGATGTTGCCGCTACAATGATTGAGAGCGGACGCTACAAGAGAATAATCATCATCGGAGCCGACAAGATGTCGTCCGTGGTTGACTATAAGGACCGCGCTACCTGTCCCCTCTTTGGTGATGGTGCCGGCGCTGTCCTCGTTGAAGGCACAGAGGAAGAGAACATCGGAGTCATTGACCACCACTTCCGCACCGACGGCTCAGGACTGCCATTCCTACACATAAAGGCTGGCGGCTCTGTATGCCCCGCATCCCATTTCACCGTTGACCACCGTATGCACTACCTCTATCAGGAGGGCCGCACCGTATATCGCTATGCAGTATCAACCATGAGCGACGACTGCGCACTTATCGCTGAGCGTAACGGACTTGACGAGACAAACATCCGTTTTGTCGTTCCGCATCAGGCAAACCTTCGCATCATTGAGGCTGTTGCCAAGCGACTGAACCTCGGCATGGACCATGTGATGGTAAATATAGAGCACTTCGGAAACACATCCGCCGCAACAATTCCTCTCGCCCTATGGGAGAACGAGCACCTGCTGAAGAAAGGCGACAACCTAATCCTTACCGCCTTTGGAGCAGGCTTTGTACACGGAGCATCCTACTACAAGTGGGCTTACGACGGTGCTGAAAGAAAATACTAAATGCTTTTACGTAATTATATAAGAAATCCCTATGGCTTTTTCGGTCATAGGGATTTTTTGTATGAAAACAACATTTCTTCTACATTCTGCTCTTCTGACTTTCTCCTGCACCAGTACCCGTTGCAAAGGTAGTATGGTCCGATTTACACGACTTATAAAAAATGGACATTCACGCCAAACATAGCATGAATGTCCATTTTTTGCAAGAATTGCTTACTCTAAGTTCTCAACAATAACCCTTTTTTCATCAACCCACTAATCTCCGAGCGGAAATTTATACAGAAGAAAGTTGGAGTGAAGTCAAACGAGCGTTTACTTGCCCTCGTCAATTTGTTTGAGCAATTCTTCAACTGCGACTCTTAACTGAGAGTCTTCGCCGTTCTCCACATCTTCCGGACTGATAGCCACCTTAATGTCTGGCTCAAGCTGATGATTCTCGAGATAGTATCCTTCTGCTGTGCGATAACCTGTGACAGGGATTCC
>JABUUE010000075.1:4836-11024 GCA_021443335.1 Bacteroidaceae bacterium | reverse complement strand
GGTAAATCCAAGGTGCTTGTATTCGTGAGCCTCGTCTATAAGCAGTGCGTCAATACCCATATCGTCAAAATTGGCAACATCATCTACAGCACGGTCAAGCATTTCGAGAGCCTTGACCTCTGCATTATGCCGTGTCTTTGCCTCTCGTTTCTCGTCCTTGACCTTTTCATGCTGCGCATTGCGAATGTCGTTCAACTCATTCTGCAAGTCTTCCAACTCTTTCTCCGCTCTGCGTAGGCTTGGGTCTCTTGTGTCGTTACCAGCCGCTTCACGCATCTGCTCCAACACCATCATCTTCTCTTCTATCTTGTCCTCAACAAATTTGGCTTGTCTTTCCTCACTGTCTGGTATTCTTTCAAATACTGACTGCGGAACGACAATCATATCCCAATCGTTGTAGCGTATCTTGGCATAGAAATTCTTACGCCCATCTTTGTTCTTGTCAGCATCCTCCAATGTGAGTATCTTGGCATTAGGGTACAATGACTTGGCACTTGCCACGAACTGACCAACCGTAGCGTTCTGAACTACAATCATCGGTTTGCGCGCTGTTCCGAGACGGCGCATCTCCATAGCAGTAGTAATGAGTGTGTATGTCTTTCCTGTACCTACCTCGTGTGCGAGCATCAACGGCTGTGTTGTGGCTCTGATTGCAGCCTTTGCCTGGTGGGGACGCAACTGGAATGGACGACCATTGACTACGCGAGCCGCACCACCAAAGTGTTCCGGCACAAACTCATCCGGGATTGACTTTGGCACATAGTTATTGAACTGCTCGTTATATAAACGCTCAATCTTTTGTGCAAGTTCTGTGTCCTCCTGCATCTTCGAGCGCGCCCAGTCCTTGAAGTCCTGCCGTATCTCGTCTATCTTGTTGGCACATGCCTGTGTAGCCTCATTGTCAGTAATCGTTTCTGTTGAACCGTCGTATTTCTTTTCAGTCTTCGACACTTGGATTGTTCTGTTCTGCAATGCGGCTGCTATCAATTCATGACCATAAACGAGTTTGTTGATCATCTCACTGCGCACTCCCATAGCCTTGTTTTGCTCTGTGGCAAAATAGTACGGCTCATTCATTATCCATGTACCTCCAACATTGTGCAAGCGTACATTGTCAAGTGCGGTGCGTTCCTTTACAAAGTCCTCATACAACTTTGGCTCTATCCATGACGAACCAAGCGTGAACTCAATGAGGTGCGCAGGAATATCCATAGGGACAACACGCTCCAATGCCTTTACATTAGCGTCATAGCGTCCGTCTGCATTGTTTGCTGTCGCCTGTGCGAGTTTCTCGCGTACATTTCCGCTCAAATACTCATACGACACCTCCATGTCGGTTGTTGTTGGATTTTCAAAGCCCAAACCGCTCTCTACAATCTGTCGGCGTACATCTGCCTCACTCATTCCAAGCTGACCAGCAATGTACGGAACATCTACACGACCATTGAGATAGACTGACGCTATAATACCATCCTTGACTGTTGTAGGCTTCGGCTCACTTTCTTTCTCTACCACACGACGGCTGAAGATGTCGGTTTTACCATAGTTGACAATTCGCTTCCCTTTCTTGTCGCCTGTCTCACTCACACTTTCCAATGCCGCAATGCTCGGATATTCCATATCATTGCGTAGGAATGAAATCGAGGTGTTTTTGTTGAGGTGACCATAAGTTCTCACAAAAGCATCATAAACTGAATTGAGTTTCTTGATGAGCGGTTGCAATCCTGCATCGTCATCGTTGTTGAACTGATACTCTAATACATTTGCCAAAGCGTCCTTGATTGACTTGTAGGCATTGAAGCATTCGGCCTTTGTATGTCCTTTTACCTTGTTGGCGTTGACTGCAAGAGGAACTGCTACACCTCTCTGTGCGATGCAAAGCTCGCCTTTCTTGTTTAGGAACATGCTTCCCTCACTTACAGGTTCGTCCGTCGCGTTGCCAATGTCTTCATAAGTGACAGCGTCAGAGGTCTTGACATCTGGCTTCTCTTTCTCCCAATTCATCTTTGAAAGTTCGTCAGCCCATTCGCGGAGCATCAGCGACTGGGCTTTGTCGCTTCTTGGGTACAATGCCTTGCTTGTCGGGTGATATGTGTCGCCCTCCTCAAAGCAGAAGCGCATTTCGCCTGCCATATACTCCGGGTGTTCAATGAAGTAGTTGTTGAAATCAAGTGCCAACTGCTTTGGTTTGGCTCTGCCGCCGTTTCTTGTGTCGGTGTACTCTGTAGTGCGTAATACTCCGATGCTGCTCACATCAATGGCATTCGCACTTTTCATTCCGTTCACACGCTTGCGCACAACGATGATGTCCGATGTTACTCCTGCACCTCCGAATGTCTTTTTGTGCATGCGGAAAGCACCCACAACATCGCTCTTTCCCTCGTTCACGAGCCAGTTGCGCAGTTTCTGCGAACTGTCAAGTGTGCCGCTGCTCGTTATGAAGATACCGATACCTCCCTCACGCAGTTTGCGCACATTCTTGGCAATGCAGAAATCATGGATGTTGCGGAACTTTGTTGACAAATCCTTGTCTCCGGTCTTGTCAATGACATGCATATCTGTTACGAAAGGCACATTGGTTATTGCCAAGTCAACACTTCCGTTAGGCACATTGGTCATTTCAAAACCTTTCACCTCTACTTTTGCGTCGGGATACAGCAGTTTCAAGATGTTGCCTGTCATTTCGTCAATCTCGACTGCCTGGATGTCGCTTCGCTCGCTCATGTCTTGAGGCATAAGACCGATGATGTTGCCGATACCTGCCGAGCCTTCAAGAACTCTTCCGCCCTTGAAACCAAGGGTGCGCGCGATGTCCCACATAGTGTCAATCACCTCCGCAGGAGTATAGTACGCGCTGTTACGGCTAAGGTTTGCCGCGTCATACTGCTCCGGAGACATCAACTCACGCAGCCTCTTATTGATAGGGTTAGGTGCTTGGTATCCCCATTTGTCCTTTTCTTTCTCGTTGAATGCTTTTCCCAAACCTCCCCAACCGCTGAACTTGCGCAACACTTCCATGTCTTCTGGAGTTGCTTCCTCGCCGCTCTCGATAAGGCGTTGCATCGTCTCGATGGCTTTTATGTTTGCCTCGATACGCGCGTTCTCGCCCTTTGGGGCATAGTCAACGCCACGCTCCGCATGGTTGTTGCGTGTGTTCTTCGGTGTGGCAGGTGCTACAGGCTGCTCCGCAACTGGGTTAGATACTGCTCCGCCTCGCTCTGCGTCAGGTTCAGTATTCCCTGCACCACGTCTATCCACTCCACGTCCGTCAGGTCTTTCATTTTCATGTTGTTCGCCCTTTCCCAACGGTTCATTCTGTCGAGGTTCGTGTCCTCCTTCTCGCTCGGCTTTGCCGGGGCGAGGTTGTAACTGTACTTTTTCATTGTTTTTAGGTGTTTTAGGTTGGTTGTCTAACTCCGCAAACAAATCGTCGAAGAATGTCGGCATTGCTGGCTGTGAGGATTTCTTTGACGCATTCTTCTTCTTTTCCTTTGCTACTGGTTGCTCCGCCTCTTCCGCTATGCGTTGAGCCATTGCAACATAGTCCTCTTGTGGCAACCATCGCTTTGCAATATGGTTTATTCTTGCCAACAGGTCGTCGTAGGTCGCGTTGAAAGGAGCGTAGTTGTTAGAGTCACTGCCATTGCCATTTCTGTTTTCTGTGCGATACATAATGTATCCGGCAGTATGCAGATTGTCATTAGCATCTGGCTCGAGTGGCACATGAATATACAAATCTTTCTTATCATTCAGATGCAAGCGGATTGCTATTTCGCCACCAGCAGGTGCTATGTTAGCCACTGCGAGTTTCCTCTTGGTCTTTCCTTTCTCCGGGCGTGTCTGCTCTTCAAGGTTCAGTCCAAGGTCTTTCACAAGGCGTTCAGCAAGTGCCGTAGCGTCTTTAACGGCTTTCCTCTCCGCATTGCGCATATAGCCGTAAGCCTCGTTCCAGTCTTTCCCCACTTCCTCTGCCTCATAATAGCCGAGTATCGCCAACTGCTCGTTGACACGCTCCAGTTGCTCATCTACTTGCCTACCGAGGTCGTTGGCATCTTCTTCAGTTGTTGCAGTTTCGAGTTTACTTTCGACTTCACTTGCAGAAGCCTCTGCTTCGTTGACAACAGTTTCTGTATCTGCTGCAACCTGCTTTTCTTTGTTTCGCTTTTCTTCATTGCGTTTGTCCTTTATTTGTTGTTCAGCCTCTGTCGCAATTTCCATAGACTTGCGCTCGTTGGCGATATGTTCTGCTGTTGCGATAATATCCTTTGCGCCCTGCTTGTCAAAGTTGAGAGCGTCGAAAGCGTCCACTTCCTCGTGGCTCGACATCTCGCGCTGTATCTCCTCGCTCATCATGTGGCGTGCGCCGTCATAGAACGATTTGATGTGCGGACGCACAGCGTCTCCCATAAGTTCCACCATTGACTGGGCGAACTCGTTCATCTTGCGCGCTCCCTTCTTTAGCATTAGGTATGCCATTTCCGCACCGATGGCGAATGTCTCTGGGTCAAAACCGCTGTTAAGTTGTCCGTAAAGTTTCTGATGCAGACGCTTGCGCAGTTCCTCAAAACGGTCAGCATCTTCGTCATTGACAAATTTGCTCTTTTTCTTCGGTTCTTCCTCCTGCTTGGTCTGCTCCTGCTTGGTCTGCTCCTGCTTCGCTTCTTTAGTGTCAACAAACGCTTCGTCAAGAGCCTTAACCATATCGTTGAGGCTCATAACACCGTTGTTGTAAGTCTCCTTCATGCTTCGTATGGCTTTCTTTAACGGCTCGTCCAGTGTGTAGCCGTTACTTTCAAGGCTTTTCCACAAAGTAAGGTAGTCAGAAGCCTTGATGATTGCACCTGCCACGCCGATACTGATGCGGTGGCGAGTAGGTGGCATACCAATGGCAAAATCTCGTGGCGACGCATCTACACCCATATTCAAGCAAGCCATAAGGGCTTTTTCGTCCACCTTTGTACCAGCAGGCATAGAAAGTTTGTCCTCTGTCTTCACATCGCCACGCTGTGCGGTGAACACATCTTGCGTAACCTCTATTGCACTCTTATCAACTGCGATTTGTTCCTGCCTTGTTGCAGTCTGCTCACTCTCTGCGTTCTTGTCATTCACTGCAGCCACATCGTTGATTGTGATAGGTGCTTCGTCCTCTACTTCGTCAACGCTGCGACCCATGACTGTCTCCGCAAAGTCTTGCGCGGCTTCCTCGCTCTTGAACAGGAAACCTTTCTTGCCAAAGTTCGACCAATAACCGCCAAGGCGTTTTGCAATCGCTTTCTGACCGTTGAACTCGTCACGGCTGACACGCTCTTCAAATTTCACCGCAAAGATGTCGTTTCCGTTCCTTGTATCAGTGCGTTTCTCGATGGAATAACCCTCAGTGCGTGCCTCTACTAACTGGGTGCTTTCGTCTGTCTTTACATTGGAATACTCTGCGAAAGGCTTCGTCTTGCGCCTGCTGCTGTCAATCCACTTCTTGAAATCCTCCACATTCGTACCTGTAATGCGCAGGTTCGGATGTGTCTGTTTCCATTCTGAGGAATAGTTGGCGAGATAGGCAGACAATGCGCTTTCCTCATCGTTGAAGCCAATCATGCACTTATGCTCGTCAAAAGAGCCGTCGGTGTTCGTCTGGTCAACGACAAAGATTTTGCGTCCGTTCCATTCGTCCATGTTATCGCCAAGGAACACATCTATGTGGTCGCCGTCAACGCCCACCGCGCCGCGAATGTAGCCGTAGGTGTTCTGCATCGTCACGCTCCACTGCTTGCCATCAGCGTCAACGCCTTTGCGCTCGCTGCCTTTCGGGTTCTCTATCGTGATGTCGAAATCGCCGATGGTGACATGGCCTTTCTTATAGTTGCCTGCCTCTATCTGCGCCTGTGTAGGCTCGGTGTTGGTCTCTGCTTCTGCTGCCTTTACCTGCTGCTGAATAGTGTTTTCAACCTCTCCATTTGTTAAATTTCCGCCTCCAACTGCATTTTCTTGCGTCTTTCCTTGCTTGGTCTCAGCATTTTCCGTAACTTTGCCAGCAGAAACGGTGTCATTGGTTTGAGGCGCAACCGTGCCCTCGGTAGTGGGGTCAGACAAATTCCCCTGCGACGAGTATAAGCCTTGCTCTACGTCTGAGGTAGCAGAAACATCATCGGCGTGTTTCCAAACCAAATTACCATTTACAAGGAGGTTTGCAA
>JABUUE010000075.1:0-3617 GCA_021443335.1 Bacteroidaceae bacterium | reverse complement strand
GGAACAGTCTTGCCTAACTTGACACTTTGCTCTGTCTTGCTGAGGCTCTTCATCTCCTGCTGGTTGAAAGCGGAGAATGTCTCTGCCGTGTAAGGCATATCCTCGTCGGGGACAAAGGAAACGCGAGGATGCTGCATAGCCTCCACCTGTTCGGGTGTGAAGCCATACTTTCCCGCATACTTCTTCAGATAGTCTATGTATGCGCTGTCCGTTCCTGCCTTTGCCGCCAGTTCTCCTGCCATGGTGCGACCGTTGCCGGAAAGCACCACTCCGTCCTTGCTGACAACCACAGGTGTTTGTAATGCACGCTGGTCATACTTCTGCGCAATATTCTCTGTAACGCGCTGTGCCTCCACATCATGTTCATAGTCGCGGTCGTTCACGGTGTTGTCGTTGACATCCATAGGGAAACCGTCTGTCTGCTTGAAACCTGCCGTCGCTTGGTGACTCGGTGATGACGCGCCGCTCTCATGCAGCACATAATGTCCGCTGACAGTCTTTCCGTTAGGCAAAACGATTTCGTCCGCAGTTCCGTCCGTCTTTACTGCGGTGTTCCATTTCTCCGTGATTGCAGGCATCGGGTTCTCGTTCCCTACCGCCTTGCGCTCTGCCTCCGCTTGCTTGGCTGCCTCACGCTCCGCGGCTACCTGTGCAACTGCCGCATCGTGTTGCTCTGCGTCGCGAGCTGCGCGTTCCGCGTTCTCCGCTGAAACAATCTGTTGTTGCTGGTCGCGAACTGCCTGCCAATACTCCATGCGTTTCTGCGCCTCGTCAATCTTCTGCTGACGCTTCGCCTTTGCCTCGTTGAAAGTTTTGATGCTCGTTCCCATCTTCGGCATCTGCGCGCCGTTGGCTTTGGTAAAGTCTTTCTGCGCCTGTTCGTAGTTCGCCATTACATGCTCGTTGGCTTCGCTACGGGTCAGTCCTGACTCGTTGTAGATGTAAGAGTGGGCGCGTGACGGCTCGACTGCGTAATAGTCCGGCTCCTCATCAGCGGTCATAGGCATTGGAACAACATCCGTCTGCGTGTTTTTTGTCTGCAGTATCTGCTGGTTTCCAACAACTTGCTCATTGCTCCCCTCATTTGTAAGGGGAGCAGACACAGTTGTCTCCGTTGTGGTGTTGTTTCCGGGCGCGTCCACCGCCTGCGGTTGCTCAACTATTGGCTGTGCCGGCTCTTTTGCCGTCGGTTGTTCAATTGGTTGTTTAGGCTTAACTTGAGGTTCTTGCGGTATAGTATCCGTTGGACGTTGCATTTCGGGTGCTGTAAGTGACACCACCTTATCGTTGAGTGCATCGATATGGTCGTGTTTGACCTCGCCGTCCATAAGGTACTCAACTATTGCGCCTTGCTCGTCTGGCACAAACTGTCCGTTCTCAAGCCGCACACGACCCATAACCATTGCGGGTTTCTCCTGACCATCCTCGTCACGGATGGTCAGTTCTGTGTCTGCGGTGTACTCCGTTGGTGCGCCTTTTCTGGTTACTGGTTGTGCGGTTTCTTGCTGTACTGGTGTTTCATCAACAATGCCGTTGCGCTGTTTGTAGTCTGCCAAGGCAATATCGTCCGCAACCCGTTGCAGTTCCCTTGCCTCCACATTCATCTGTGTGCCGTCCTGCAAGGCTACAACGCAACCACC
Organism: Bacteroidaceae bacterium; assembly: GCA_021443335.1. GTDB lineage: Bacteria > Bacteroidota > Bacteroidia > Bacteroidales > Bacteroidaceae > Prevotella. The sequence goes on along the minus strand of JABUUE010000075.1, from coordinate 1,977 downwards.
TTGACCGTCGTTGGCAATTATCTGTCCTTTGACGAGTGTTCCATCTGCGGTCTGCAAATCCACCATGTCACCCGGCACAAGTGGCAGTGTTCCGTTAGCCTCGTCAACGGCTCTCTGTATGAAATCAGTGCGGTTCTGCTCTATGATTGTCTCTATCTCATCGCTTCCCACAGGGTCTTTGACAAGCATGATTGCTTCGGGAGAAATCATTTCGCGCTTGCCAGTCTCGGGATTGAACACGACGACTGTCTTGTCGCTCTTTTCCAAATCAACCATCGTGCCGTCGTCCATCATCTGCACATTGCCGTCAACGATGTAGATAGGCTTGTCGTCAAGTTTCAGTGTCGCAGGGCGCACAGTGCCGTCGTTATGTCGCATGGCTTCATAATCAGCACGCAGTCTCTGTACCTCTGCATCCGCATCCTCGTTGATGCGGTCAACCATACCACTGTATGCCTCCTGCGCATCGGTATCACCTCGTTGCTGCATATCAAACACAATGTCGCGACGCTCGTTTGGCTGCGCATTGCGTCCGCGCTCGTATGGTGCGCGCTCTGTTGGCTGTTGAGTGAGTTGTGGTTGGTTTGGATTGATAGGCTGTGTCGGGTCAGGTTCTCCTTCTGTTGCCGTCTCCTCTGCCTTGAACGCATCTTCGGGGAACAACCTGCGCACATAGTCTGTCAACGCTTTCTGTTCTGCCTCACTGCGTCTGTTAGGCTCTTTTGCCAATGCAGTGTTAACATCGACATTGTATTTCTCATCAACAGACTTACGAACTGATGATGCTCCGAATTTGTCCTTGTTGTTCTTCAAGGCTTCGTCCATCCAAGTGACAATTTTCTGTTCTTCTTCGCTACGCTCTTCTGGCTTCAATTTCTTGAAGAGGTTATACAAGCGCACTAACTCTTCGCTATTGTAATTACGATAATATCCGTCTCCTGCATCATAAGGCTCTGGATGTTCTTTCATTACTGCTACTGCTGCATCATAAAGTCTTTGTTCTGGAGCCACTTGATAGTCTTGGTAGTGTTCGCCAGCAAGTACAAAGTTAAACTCCGTCTGCCTCTGTATCTTGGACAATGCCGCTTCTGCCTCGCTCTGTTTCTTGTAACTGCGCGAGGTTATCACTCCGTTAGTTCCGTAAGACTTTACAACAAAATCTCCGTCTTCCGTCTTCTCAATGTCGCCACTGATTACTGTTGACATTGGAAGAAGTCTGCCAGTGGCAAGGTAATACATCTTCGCGCGAGCGGCTTCGCTGATGTTTCCGTCCTGCAACATTTCTTGCAGGACGGAAACAAGGTCGGGAACACCCTCGCCTTGTCTTGATAAACCAGTTTCAACAGAGCCGCGGTTTTTGTTAATGTCTTCAGTAATTTCCTTGTCACGCACAAGTTCCATGAGGTCTCCGTAACCGCGTGCGTCAAGTTCTTTCCGCTCGTCCTTTGTAAGAGCGAGGTCGGGATTACCGTTCAACACCTGTCGGACACGAGTTTCAAGTCCGGCACGAGGATTTGCATGTTTCCCCCACATCTGCGAAACAACTCTTGGGGCAGTGTGCAAAGCAAGTCCTTGCGCCTTGAAGCCAAGCATCATAGCATTGCTTTCCGTCCAGGCATCCAACATTCTGTCTGTCTTGTTTCCTTCATCGTCCGCAAGAATACCATACAATTCGGGCATTGCGAAGATTGTTCCCTCTGTGAGCACCGTTGCGCCAAACATTCCTGTGCGTGTTCCGACTTTTCCTGCCGTGCTTGTGGCAGATTGCGTCAACTTGTTGCTCCACTGACCAAATACAGGGGAAATCCAACCTGTTGCAGCACCCATCACAGCACCGTGAGCAGTCTCTTTAGCAATATCCTCCAAAGAGCCTCCCATGATAGCGGCTCTTGAACCCTCGAATGTGGCGAAGTTTGCAGAGCCTGCCGCTACACCTGTTATGATGCGTCCCGCAAGAGAAGTTCCGAACTCTCTCGT
>JABUUE010000074.1:8408-11407 GCA_021443335.1 Bacteroidaceae bacterium | reverse complement strand
TCGAACCCGGATCTAATCTTTAGGAGAGACTTATTCTATCCATTGAACTATGAGACCGTTGTTATTGTGTGCTATTATTATAGCTCTCTTAAAGTATTATCTTTTCCACATCAATATCTTCGTGCAGGAAGAGCTGCGCAGAGTCCTTGAATTTCTCCGGACTTTCTGTCGTCAGGTAGCGTGCTGTGCCGTTCTGTGAGCAGTATTTGTCTATGTCGGGATGGCGCTCAAGGTACGACTTCAAACTGTTGGCAACAAATTCCCCTTGTGGTATTACCTTAACTCCACGAGGCACATACTTGAGGATTTTGTTGAGTAGGAGAGGGTAGTGTGTGCAAGCGAGGATGATGGAGTCTATCTCTGGGTCTTTCGCCAACAGGTTGCTGATGCGCTTGTTCACGAAATAGTCGGCACCAGGACTGTCGTATTCGTTATTCTCCACCAATGGCACCCACATTGGGCATGGCTCTCCCGTTACCTTTACGTCAGGCCAAAGCTTCTTTGTTTCTAATTCGTAACTCTGTGATGTTATCGTTCCCTGTGTGGCACAAATACCCACATGCTTTGTTTGGGTGAGGTAGCCTATGGCTTCTGTTGTGGGGCGTATGATGCCGAGCACGCGCCGTGAGGGGTCGCATAACTTCGGGAGGTCTTCCTGCTGAATGGTGCGCAGGGCTTTCGCCGAAGCGGTGTTGCATGCAAGGATTACCAGATGGCAGCCCATGTCGAACAGTTTCATTACAGCCTCGCGGGTGAACTCATAGACGATGTCGAACGAGCGAGGACCATAAGGGGCGCGAGCGTTATCCCCAAGATATATGTAGTCGTATCTCGGAAGCAGGTGGCGTACCTGATGGAGTATTGTCAGACCACCGTAGCCGGAATCGAATAAGCCTATCGGGGACAATCTTAGTTGGCGCTTAAAGCTGTTATTATCTGTTCAGTGATGTCTGTTACCTTCACTCCGTCGATATATGGAACGGTGTTGTTGTCGCGGTTTATCACCATATTGTAGCCTCCGTTCTGCGCTACCTTCTCTATGGCGCTCTGCAAAATGGCCTTTATAGGTGCGAGGCTTTCTGCCTCTGTGTTGGCGAGGGTTTCTTGCGCTTTAGCCTTGAATGCTAAATTCTCCTCCATAATCTTCTGCAGCTCTGCCTGACGCTTGTTGCGTATGGAGTTGGCGAGTTTGCCTTGCTGCTCAAGGAAATCCTCGTATTTGTTGTTGAAGTCTTCTTCCGCGCGCTTCAGTTCTGCAACATATTGCTCTCTAAGGGCATCGATGTCCTCCTTTACCTTTGCGACCTCGGGCATTGCGTTATAGCATTGCTCATAGGAGAAGACTGCTATATTCAAACATGGCGCAGCCTGTGTGTGGAGGGCTGAATCCTGGTTTTCGATGATGGGATTCTGCGCTGCTGCACACAAAGGCAGTGCCATGAGTATGGAGATGATAATTCTCTTCATTATTATTTCAACTTGTTGATTTCAGCTTTAACCTCTGCTGTGACATCTTTGCTGAGTGTCTCGCTGATGTAAGGTATGCCGGCAGATGTATCCATAATATATATGTATGCGCCAGCCTTGCCAACATTCTTTATGGCGTTCTGAACCTTTGTGAGGATTGGTTGGAGCTTCTCCTGCTGGAGCTTCTGCAGAGCCTGCTGGTTGTCGTTGTAAGTCTGCTGGAGCTTCTGCTGCAGTTCCATCAACTCTTTCTCCTTTGCCTCTTTCTGTGTCTGGCTCATAGTAGCCTGAGCCTGCTCGTAGGCAGTTGCCTGCTTCTGAATTTCCTGCTGCATTGTCTGGAGCTCGTTCTCGTAGATTTTAGCCTGAGCCTCGATTTCTCCATTGCTCTTGATGAAGTCTGGAAGGCTTTGGATAATCTGCTGAGAGTTAACGTGTCCGAATTTCTGCTGTGCGAATACTGTCATTGGCGCTATGAGAAGCGCAATCATTAAAATCTTTTTCATTGTCTTTATTGTTATAGATGTTTGTACTTATTTGTTAATTATATGGTTAATTCCTCTTTAACTCCACCTTTATTTATAATTACTGTGCGTTGTATCCAAGCTTTTGCAGTACCTCGTTGCTTATGTCCACCTTTGGCGATGCGAAGATGATGCCGCTGTTGGATGCGCGGTCAAGCACTAACGAATAGCCTTTCAGCTCGGAAATCTCCTTGACAGCGGTGTATATCTCTTCCTGGATAGGGCTCATCAGTGCTGTGCGCTTCTTGTAAAGTTCACCTTCTGGAGCGAAATATTTCTTCTTCAGGTCGGCAGCCTGCTTTTCTTTTGCCACGATAGCCTCTTGCTTTGCCACCTTCTGCTCTTGCGACAGGAACACCACTTCGTTCTGGTAGTTCTTGTACATCGTCTGCGCTTCAGTGTTGAGGGCTTCCACCTCTGCCTGCCATTTCTTTGTAACTTGATTGAGCTGCTCGTTGGCACGCTCGTAAGCATCTATGTGCTTGAGGATATATTCCATGTCGATCAAGGCATATTTCTGGGCGTTAGCCACAGAGAAACATGCGGCAAGGGTCAGAAGGACGAATAGTTTTTTCATATTATGATGTCTGTTTTTTTGCTTTCAGGGTGCAAAGTTAAGTATTTTTGGAATATGCCGCAAATTATTCCGTTAAAAAAAACTAAAAGGAACAAAATAACTGTTTTTACATCTGTTTCGTTTGAGATAAATTAAGACAATTTGCGAAAAGTGCTTTGTAACAATACTTTTCCTGCTAAAAAGCCTTAACTTTGCAGCCCGAAATGTGTCTTTAGGCTTTCCATTGTAGGCCTAACCGCGCATACATAGTTTTTATTTAACATTGTCGGGGCAGTCCCGATCAATTAAATTTTTAACAAAATGACAGATCCAATTGCAGATTTTCTCACCCGTCTGAGAAATGCGATCCAGGCAAATCACCGTGTTGTTGAGGTGCCTGCGTCAAACTTGAAGAAGGAAATCACAAAAATCCTCTTCGAGAAGGGTTACAT
>JABUUE010000074.1:0-6378 GCA_021443335.1 Bacteroidaceae bacterium | reverse complement strand
CGTCGTATCGGTCGTGGTCCTGGTTCAGGTCTCGGTGGCACTTCTACTCGTGGTCACAAGGGTGCTAAGGCACGCTCAGGTTACAAACGTAAGATTGGTTTCGAAGGTGGTCAGATGCCACTCCAGCGCCGTGTTCCTAAGTTCGGATTCAAGAACATCAACCACAAGGAATATGTGGCTGTAAACCTCTCTACACTTCAGGCAATCGCTGAGGCAAAGAACCTCACTGCCATCACTATCGAAGACCTCAAGGCTGCTGGCTACGCTAAGGGCAGCGGCGCTCTTGTAAAGATTCTTGGCAACGGCGAGCTCAAGGCTAAGCTTGATGTTACCGCTAACGCTTTCTCAAAGAGCGCAGAAGAAGCTATCAAGGCTGTTGGAGGTACAGTGACTGTTAAGTAAAAAATAAACAACAATGAAAAAGTTAATTGAGACACTGAAGAACTGTTGGAAGATTGAGGACCTGCGTTCACGCATCCTTGTCACAATAGCGTTCGTAGCGATTTACCGCTTCGGCTCATTTGTGGTTCTTCCAGGTATTAATCCAGGCGCACTGGCAAAACTGCAGGAGCAGACTGCAGGCGGCTTGATGTCGCTCTTGGATATGTTCTCTGGTGGTGCGTTCTCTAATGCGTCTATCTTCGCGTTGGGTATCATGCCATACATTTCAGCGTCTATCGTTATGCAGCTCCTTGCTGTTGCTGTTCCTTACTTCCAGAAGATGCAGCGCGAGGGTGAGAGCGGCCGTAAGAAGATTATGTGGTACACTCGTGTGCTCACAGTGTTCATCCTCTTCTTCCAGGCTCCTTCTTACCTCATGAACCTCAAGATGCAGTCTGCAGGCGCTCTCGCCTCAGGACTCAGCTGGACAGAGTTCACCATCCCTGCTATGATTCTTCTCGCAGCTGGTTCTATGTTCATCCTTTGGTTGGGTGAGCGTATTACCGACAAGGGTATCGGCAACGGTATTTCAATGATAATCATGATTGGTATCATTGCTCGTCTGCCACAGGCTTTCATTCAGGAAGTTACTTCTCGCTTCACAGCGATTACTGGTGGTGGTCTTGTAATGTTCATCGTTGAGCTGATGATTCTTTACGCTGTAGTATGCGCAGCAATACTGTTGACACAGGCTGTTCGCCGTGTGCCAGTACAGTATGCAAAGCGTGTTGAGCGTAATGGCCGTCAGGTTGGTGGTGCTCGCCAGTACATCCCATTGAAGCTTTTCGCTGCTAACGTGATGCCTATCATCTTCGCTCAGGCATTGATGTTCATCCCAATCGTGATAGTGTCATATACAAGCAATCAGGGTGGTTACATTATCCGTAACCTTATGGACCATACAAGTTGGCTGTACAATGTGATATTCGCGGCTCTTATCATCGCGTTCACATATTTCTACACAGCCATCACTTTGAATCCAACTCAGATGTCAGAAGACATGAAGCGCAACAACGGTTTCATTCCAGGCATTAAGCCAGGCAAGCCAACCGCAGACTTCATAGAAGGCGTTATGTCTCGTCTCACATTCCCTGGTTCTCTGTTCATTGCCTTCATTGCAATTATGCCATCGCTCGCTGGCCTTTTGAATGTACAGCAGGGCTTTGCACAGTTCTTCGGAGGTACATCACTCCTCATCCTTGTTGGTGTGGTTATTGACACTTTGCAGCAGATAGAGACTCACCTCACTACACGCCATTACGAAGGTCTTCTTAACTCAGGCCATGTACGCTCACAGCGTGGTGTGTCTGCCTATTAATAAGATGTCATCTTAATGATTTACAATAAAAAGGTTCTGCATCCTTATTGGGTGCAGAACCTTTCTGTTCTTGTAACTCCTTGGACTCCTTGGACTCCTTGAACTTCTTAAAATACAAAAATGGCAAGAAGTAATTTTGGAACAAAACTTGGTATCGTGCTTGCCACAGCAGGTTCTGCTGTAGGCTTGGGAAATGTGTGGCGTTTCCCGACGATGACCGGCGAGAATGGTGGAGCGGCATTCATATTTATATATGTAGCCTGTGTGTTTCTGCTCGGCATTCCGGGCATGCTCGCTGAGTTTGTTGTTGGTCGCCGTGCCCATACCAATGCACCGAGAGCTTACCGCAAGTTGGGCGGCAAGACGCTTTTCGCTGGTGTAGGTTATGTTGGTGTGTTCGGCGGTATGATAATCTTCGGTTTTTACAGCGTGATAGCAGGATGGTGCATGCACTATCTCTTTGCCTCTTTGATGTCGGACATTCATGGCACCCCCGATGAGATTGTCGCCTATTTCCATGGTTTCTCGTCAAGTGTGTGGGCACCGTTGGTTTGGACAGCTGTCTTCATGCTCCTTACGCATATTGTTGTGTGGGGCGGCGTGAACAAAGGTATCGAGCGCTGTTCAAAGATACTTATGCCGTTGCTGTTCGTCGTGTTGGTGATTATAGTTATTGCCTCCCTTTGTGTCCCTGATGCGTATAAGGGCGTGGAGTTCCTTTTCAAGCCTGACTTCTCAAAGATTACCCCTGAGACATTTCTTGCAGCACTTGGTCAGGCGTTCTTTACCTTGAGTCTTGGCGTTGCGTGTCTTGCCACTTACGCTTCATATTTCGGCGAAAATGTCAACCTCGCCAAGTCTGCGATGCAGATAGCCGTCGTGGATACTATCGTTGCGATACTTGCGGGACTTATGATATTCCCTGCAGCATTCTCTGTAGGTGTGCAGCCGGATGCTGGTCCGTCGCTCATATTCATCACCTTGCCTAACGTGTTCCAGTCGGCATTCTCGTTCTTTCCTGGTGGTGGTTATATCGTTTCCATACTCTTTTATGCGCTTCTTGTGCTTGCCGCCCTCACCTCCACAATATCCATGCACGAGATAGGAACAGCCTTTTTCACTGAGGAACTAAGGCTTTCGCGTGGCAAGGCGGCCTCTATCGTTACTGTTTTATGCTTCGGTGTGGCGATATTGTCGTCCCTTTCTTTCGGCGTTCTTAGCGACGTAACATTGTTCGACAAACCTTTCCTCGATTTCTTCGACTATATAACAGGCCAGATTATAATGCCGATAGGCGCATTGCTCACCTGCCTGCTTGTTGGCTGGTATATGCCAAAAACCTCTGTCTATGAGGAACTCACAAACAGAGGCACTGTGGCAAGGAAACTATTTCCCGTCATTTTTTTTGCGATACGCTATATCTGTCCGATATGCATTACGCTCATATTTCTGAACCTTCTTGGAATAGTGTAACAATATGCTTCCCGCTCCCCACATTGTAGCTCTTTCCGTTAGGGAAGATTACTGTGGCGGTGCAGCCCATAGGAACCTCTACGGTCATTGATGTTGGCGTGGCGTCAACGGAGATTGCGCCGTAGAGGTTTTTTGTTTTTGCGTATATATGACCCAGCCCTTCGGTAAAGAAAGGCTTTATTATTATCTTTTTCAGTCCTGCCGAACCTTCTGCGTTGCGTATTCCTGCCATGGATTTAAACAGCCATTCGTCTATCTGTCCCATCATGAAGTGGTTGAGCGATGTGCCAAACTGTGGGTTCCATTGTTCGGAGAGCGTCGTCATGCCCTGCTTTATCTGAAAGGCATAGCCGGGAGTCTCCTCATGATTGAACATGTCATACACCAATTGGTCATTCCCTTGCTGCGATAGCGCCTGTATAAGATAGCGGTTGCCCACATCTCCCGTCGTCAGTCGCGGCTTGCCAGACTTCATCACGTCAGCCACAAGGTTCTCATAAACCTTGTTCGCTGTGCCTTCGGGGCATATACCGAGGAATAGCGGCAGGGCGTTGGAGCATTGTGAGTTATTGCCGTAATAGCAGGAGTCGGCGTTGAAAAATCTATGATTAAAGGCATCGACTACGGCTGTCAATAGTGCGGAATACTTCTCTTCGCTCCCCTTGTCGTTCTTCATTTGCGCCGCCTTCACCATCAGCTGCAGGTCATATATATAATGTGCTGTGGCGACGAGAGGCACAGGAGTGTTCTTCGAGAAGCCCGCCTCGCCGTCAGGCTGATAGTCGTACCAGTCGCCAAGTCCGAAAGACACTATCCCGCCATCGGCGCGCGACGTCAGGTAGTCCGTATAACGACACATCGCGTCATAGTTCTTTATGATGAGCGAGTTGTCGCCATACTGTTCATAGTATTGGAAAGGGAAGATGATGAGCGTGGAGCCCCATTCGGGCGATTGGTCGAAGTCGCCCCAGTGGTTGCCGAATTCCACATATTGCGGTGCTATTGTCGGCACATTGCCGTCGGCTTTCTGTGCGTCGCAGATGTCGTGTATGAACTTCGGACCATAGGTTGTGAGGTCGTAATTGTAGAGTAGGGAAGGGCCGCAGAGGTTGTCTTGCTCTAACCATCCCAACTTCTCGCGATGCGGACAGTCGGTGAATACGCTCTGCATATTACTTCTTTCCGCACGTTCTATCAGTCTGTGTGCCTGTGTGAATATAGGGTTTGAGGACTCAAAGGCAGAGTATTCCTCGGCAGAATTATATATAAAGCAGCTTTTAATGTCGTCAATCACAGGCAGGTTGTTTGGGTTAGGCTCGCCCTTCATCACCGCGCCTTCCACCTGAATGTAGCGGAAGCCGTAGTAAGAGAAGTGCGGATGCCATGATATTTTCTGTGAACTTTGTGGCACCGTGATGCTGTAAAAATATGGTCTGCCTGTCTGTTTCTGGTCGCAAAGTCCTTCTTTGTTGAGCTTTTCCGACACCGTTAGCTTCACCGTATGGCGTGCGGCAGACTCTTGTCCAACAGCCGCACCGCCGTAAGACAAGGTTATTTCTGGAAATCCAGACAGGTTTTGTCCCATGTCGCATACGATGGTGGTGCGTGTGGAGTCGGTATAGTTCCACGATTTAACATTGAAGCGCTCCATAATCTTCACTGGCGGAGCGGTTTGTGGTAGGAGTTTGCCGACTGGTGGTTCCACAATTTTTACCTCCTTTAGCTCTTGTCGCTGGCTGTTTGCGTTGGTATAATCCGCGCTCTCGCCACCATAGATGCTGTTGAATACTATGTCCGACAGCCTGTATTTCTCGCTGCCGTCGGTCTCCACAACCTGCTGTCTGCCGTCGGCGTAGTTGATGACAAGTCGGAAAAACAGCTTCGGCGCACCGTATGATGCTTGGAACTTGGCATATCTGCCGTCTTTCTGCACATTGTACATTCCGTTGCCCAAAAGCGCATGTATATGGCAATCGGCATCGGATTTCTCATTGGCTATCTCGCTTGTTACGTCATAGATATTGTAATAGACGGTCTTGTTGTAGTCTGTCCATAGCGGCGCAAACTCGGCATCAGAGACCTTCTTGCCGTTGATGTCAAGGATATAGTGGCCTAATCCGGAAACATATATCACGGCATTGCTTATCTTGGACTTAGTTCCTGTCAGTCGGAAGGTCTTGAAGATGTCGATTGACTTGGTCGATAGCGAGTCGGCATCCTTCCATGCGTCCTTGAAGTCCTGCTTCTTGAAACTCGTGTTCGGCCATTTGCCATCGGGAATCTTTGCCTCTCTCTTTGATATTGCGCCCACCCACACTGGGTTAAGGGTCGTGGGCGCCACATAAAACAGTTGCCACTGGCTCCAGTCTGATGCCTGCTTTTTAGCGTCCCACACCCTTACACGCCAGCGGTAGCCGTGGCTGTTCTCGGGCAGTGGTGCATGCTTGACCAACTGACTTTCCTCAGATTTTATCTTCTTTCCTGCGTAAATAGTCTTGTTCGTACCGTTCTCCACGATTTCCAACTGATAAGCCGTTTGGTAATCGTTGTTGCAGTCCGACGACATCTGCCAGCCGAATATAATCGCCTCGCCGCCGCCGTTGGCAACAATAGCCATGTCCGCCTGGTTGTTGCAGGTAAGTCGTGTAACAGTTATTTTCGCAGACATGCCTATTGCCTGCAGGAGGAAGAATAAAAAGAGTAGTGGTTTGGTTTTAAGGGTTATCATGTTTATCTTGCAACTTCTATAATAAATACTTCTTCAGCACCTTTCCTGTTATCGACTCCTTCTGTTTCACGAGTTCTTCGGGCTTTCCTTGGAAGACGATGGTGCCGCCTTTGTTTCCGCCCTCTGGACCGAGGTCGATGATGTGGTCTGCCGTTTTTATGACCTCCATGTTATGCTCCACCACTATCACCGTATGTCCGCGGGCGATGAGGCGGTTGAAGGCATCAAGGAGTTTGTTTATGTCGTGGAAATGAAGTCCTGTGGTAGGCTCGTCAAAGATGAATACCGTAGGCTGCACCTTTTCTTTTCCGAGGTAGTAAGCTAATTTCACGCGCTGGTTCTCGCCGCCGGAAAGGGTGCTCGATGGCTGTCCCATCTTTATGTATCCTAAGCCCACCTCCTCCAAAGGCATCAACTG
>JABUUE010000073.1 GCA_021443335.1 Bacteroidaceae bacterium | reverse complement strand
TGCATCTTGCGTTGATAAATAGAGTTTCTTGCGTTACTGTATGCATCTTGCGTTAATTATGGGTGAGAAACTTGAGTTATTTAAATTTCGCAAGCAAAATTGAATAATTTACGGTGCAAAAGTAGATAAAAAAAATGAATTATTAGGCCTGTAGATATAAAAAAGACTTTTTTTTAATAAATTATTGATTAATCAAAAAAAACGCGGAAAAACTGAAATTATATGCACAAAAATTTTTTTTCTGTGCATAAAAAAGCTTACATTTGCACACTGAAACAAACATTTGTGCACATAAAGTTTTTCCTATGAATAGCATATCATCGTTCAACAGGCTTGTTGAGAACACCATCGTTGACCATTGGGACCTCGATGCGCTGACTGATTATAAGGGTGTTACCTACCAATACAAAGATGTTGCCCGCAAGATCGAGAAGATACACATCATGTTTGAAGGCTGCGGCGTAGAGAGCGGAGACAAGATTGCCATCTGCGGACGAAACTGCACTCACTGGGCAGTTACCTTCCTCGCCACTCTCACCTACGGAGCCATCGCCGTGCCTATCCTCCACGAGTTTACGCCAGAGCAGATTTACACCATCGTCAACCATTCCGAGGCGAAGCTCCTCTTCGTCGGCGATGTCGTGGGACCGATGCTCGATCCCGAAGCCATGCCGGACATTGAAGGCATTGTCAACACTGTGGACTTCTCCGTCCTCTTGGCACGCAACGACAAGCTGACCTACGCCCGCGAGCATCTCAACGAGCTCTTCGGCAAGCGCTACCCCAAGAATTTCCGCAAGGAGCATGTGCAGTATTACATCGAGCAGAACCCCGACGAATTAGCAGTCATCAACTACACCAGCGGCACAACAGGATTTTCCAAGGGTGTCATGCTGCCTTACCGCGCGCTGTGGAGCAATATGGACTTTGCCAAGGGAGTGTTAGGCAAGCAAATCAAGGCAGGCGACAATGTCGTCAGCATACTCCCTATGGCACACATGTACGGAATGGCGTTCGAATTCCTCTACGAGTTCCTCTCTGGCTGCCATATATGGTACCTCTCGCGCGTGCCGTCGCCGGCAATCATCGCACAAGCCTTCCGCGAAGTCAAGCCTGTCATCATCATCGCCGTGCCGCTCGTCATCGAGAAGATTATACGCAAGCGCGTCTTCCCGAAGCTCACGCCGAACATCAAACTGCTCATGAAACTCCCCGTCGTGGGCAAGAAGATACGCAAGAAAGTCTGCGACGCCCTCTATGAATCCTTCGGAGGAAACCTCTACGAGATTATCGTCGGCGGAGCTGCCTTCAACTACGAGGTCGAAGCCTTCATGCACGAGATAGGATTCCCAGTCACCGTCGGCTACGGAGCCACGGAGTGCGCACCTATCATCACCTACGCCGACCATAGCGAGGCAAAGGTAGGCTCCTGCGGACGCGCAGTCATACACATGGAGGTCAAGGTCGATTCGCCAGACCCCCAGAACATCGCCGGAGAGATTCTCACACGAGGCTACAACGTCATGCTCGGATACTACAAGAACGACGCCGCAACACGCGAAGCACTCGATGCCGACGGATGGTACCACACCGGCGACCTCGCAACAATCGATGCCGACGGCTACGTCTTCATCCGCGGACGCTCTAAAAACATGCTACTCACCACCAACGGACAAAACGTCTATCCAGAGGAAATTGAAGACAAGCTCAACTCTATGCCATACGTCGTGGAAAGCGTCATGGTGCAGCGAGAAGACAAGTTCGTCGCTCTCGTCTATCCAGACTATGCCGAGGCAGAGAAGCAAGGCATAATGACCGAGCAGCTCGAGAAGATTATGCAACAAAACCTTCAGGAAGTCAACAAGATAATACCCTCTTACGCCAAGCTGCAAGCCATCGAGATACAACAAGAAGAGTTCCTGAAAACACCGAAAAAATCAATCAAAAGATACCTCTACCAATGAGCCGACTAATAACCATTGCTTTCGCATTCATTGCCCTCGCGTCACACGCGCAGAACCTCAGCATACTTAACCACTGGGACAACCTCGACGGCACCGTAGAGCGAGGATATGCCGGCAAGAGCATCTTCTGGAACTGCGGACAAAACTACGACTACCGCCAATATGCCAAAGAGCTGCAGCAGGAAGGCATCAACGGAACAGTACTCAACAATGTCAACGCGTCGCCAAAGATGCTCGCAACAGAATATCTCGACTCCGTAAAAATCTTTGCCGACATACTCCGCCCCTACGGAGTGAAGGTCTATCTCTCAGTCAATTTCGCGTCACCACAGGCCCTCGGCGGACTCACCACCGCCGACCCGCTCGACAAGAAAGTCAAGAAATGGTGGAAAAACAAGGTCAAGGAGATTTACAAGAAGATTCCTGACTTCGGCGGATTCCTCGTCAAGGCAAACTCCGAAGGACAGCCCGGACCGATGGATTTCGGACGCACACACGCCGACGGAGCAAACATGCTTGCCGACGCACTGAAACCATACAAAGGAATCGTCATGTGGCGAGCATTCGTCTATAGTCAGAACGACCCAGACCGCGCCAAGCAGGCATACATCGAGTTCAAAGACCTCGACGGAAAGTTCCGCGACAACGTCATCATACAGATAAAGAACGGACCTATAGACTTCCAGCCGCGAGAGCCTATCTCTCCCCTCTTCTTCGCCATGCCGCAGACAAAAGTCATGGCTGAGTTCCAGATAACGCAGGAATATCTCGGCCACGCCAACCACGTCAACTACCTCGCGCCGATATGGAAAGAGATGCTCAGCTGCCTGAAAGACTATGGCACCAACGTCAACTATGTCGGTGCCGCCGGAGTTTCAAACCGTGGCAACGACCCCAAGGCAAACCATATCTTCGCCAAGCTCAACGAATACGCCTTCGCTGCACTCGCCAAAGACCCCGAAGCGCAGGTAGATAAGATTGCAGACCAGTGGATAACCGACAACTTCGGAATGAACGAGGACGAAGCGCGAAAACTCACCGACATACTCCTCCTCACACGCGAAGCAACAGTCAACTTCATGATGCCGCTCGGACTACACCACCTCTTCGCCTGGGGACACCATTACGGACCAGAACCATGGTGCAAGATTGAGGGCGGACGACCAGACTGGATGCCGTCATACTATCACCGCGCCGACAAGGAAGGACTCGGATTCAATCGCTCATCAACAGGCTCTAACGCCACAGCACAATACCCCGAGAAACTCAAAAAACTCTACGACTCACGACAGACATGCCCCGACGAATACGTCCTATGGTTCCACCACGTCGGATGGAACGACCGTCTCCACAGCAAGAGAACACTCTGGGAAGAACTATGCCACCGATATCAGACAGGCGTTGACATGGTAAGACAGATACAGACAGAATGGGCAAAACGCGAAAAAATGATGCTCAAACTCGAGTATAGCGGCAAGCTCGAACGAGGAACATTCCACGACATCAAGCAACGACTCGCCATCGAGGAGCACGACGCCATCTGGTGGAAAGACGCCTGCGTGCAGTATTTCCAGACGTTCGCCCAGCAGCCAATACCTCCATTCTGCGAAAAACCTCAACGCACCCTCGACGAACTCAAGAAGTTCAAAATCAATATCGACAACTGCACCAACGCAATGCCATTCTGACCCGTACGCAATTATTGTATGGTTTGTATGTATGGTTCGAAAAACCATACTAACCATACAAACAAACCATACAACTTTTGCGTTCATGTAATGGCAAGTTAAGGCACTAAATTGTGTAAGCTTAAATTCCCCACTCCTCCGCATTGACATTAGTTTCTATATTCTCCTCAATGTCGTCGGGGAGTGCCGGGAAGAAGTCGATGCCGGTAAGTCTTTCCACCTGGCGGACGCTGTTCACATAGTATTTCTTCGGGTTGTTCTGCGGCGCATTCTTATAGACAAAGCCTATGGCCTTCGGTGTACCAGTTGTGCAAAGTACAACTTTGAACAAGGCTCTCGGCACGACAATCTTGTTGTTGCTGATAGTCTGCCAAGGCTTGTCGTAAGGAAGCGGTCCGCAGACGATATGTACATTTCCGAACTTCTTCGCCCACTTTCTGCACATCGTCTCCAGTTCGTTCCAGTCGCCCTGGTTGAGGTTTGGGTTTTGCGGCACGATATTGCTCAGCAGGAAAGTCTCGTACATTGCCTTCTCGTCCCATTTGCAGTCGCCGGCAGGACACATGTGACCGCGCGACCAGCCCGTACCCTTGAAGTCCCGCCAGTCGGCCCTCGGCTCTGGGACATCGGTGTCGGCGTAAAACTTGTTAGTCCTGCTGCAAGAGCCGTCGATGTGGTCGGCAGTAAGGTTCCAATACACCCAGTTGGGACAGCGCGTGTCCTTGTTGTACGAGGCGGTATAGGCAATGCGTTTCAGCAACTGCTGCGGCACCTTCTCGTCCATAACCTGAATGGAGAGGTCGGAGGACTCTGACGCTGGCGCTGACTCTGACACTGACGCTGACTCTGACTCTGACACTGACTTAAATGAGGAGCTAATGACCGCGACAACGACAGCAATGGCTGCCAAGGCGAGGAGCAGAGATGGTGTTCGCTTAAACATAAAAATCTTTTTAATTGAAAGAAATTATCGTAATTTAACGTAATATTTCTAACTTAACGCAAAGGATTTTTTAACCAAAGCCAAGGCCAAAGCCTGGAGTCACTTGATATTATCCACAAATCGGAAGAGTCGGTGCCAGCGGAGTCCGCCGGAGAAGAGTGAGCGGTCGGGGTCGGATGAGAACCAGATGAATATTGGCTTGCCGACGATGTGGTCTTCGGGCACGAAGCCCCAATAGCGGGAGTCGGCAGAGTTATGACGGTTGTCGCCCATCATCCAGTAGTAGTCAAGTTTGAAGGTGTAAGACTTAGCCTCCTTGCCATTGATGAATATGCGGCTGTCGTTGACCTCGAGTTCGTTGCCCTCGTAGTTCTTTATGCAACGCTCATAAAGAGCAATATTGTCGATGCTCAAATCAATCTTCGCGCCCTTCTTCGGAATCCAAATAGGACCGTAGTTGTCGCGGCTCCAGCCCGTGAGTTTGTTGAGCGGATAAAGTCCCCAGGTGGGAGCGTCAGTGTTTATGCTTACGCTCTTGCAGATGTCCTTGCGGCCTTTAAGGACGGCGGCTGTCTGCTTGGTGAGAGGCATAAATCCGAACTGTGTGAGCTGGTTAAGGTCTTCGTTTGTTATGCCGTTCTCCTTGCGGAAATCGTCATACTGCTCAGAGACAAAGTCCATGGCAGGTATGGCGAGCTGCACTTTGTAGGTATATTGCACATTGTCGGGCTCTTTGTTTGGCTTTCCGTCGAGATAGATGATGCGGTCTTTTATCTGCAAGGTCTGGCCGGGAAGTCCCACGCAACGCTTCACATAGTTCTCGCGGCGGTCAACAGGTCGGGAGTCGATGACGCCAAACTCGTTGGGGTTCTGCTCTATGTAGCTGTGGCCGAGGTTGTAAACCGTCTGGAAGACGTCGCGCTGCTGCTGCGGAGAAAGGTTGCCGAGGTCGCGGCTGCCCTCATACTGCTGCATGCCGAAATCCATGCAGAGGCCGTAGAAGTCGTTGGCTTGATACTGCTCCGCGGAGACGATGGTGTCGCCGGCAGGATAGTTGAAGACGACGATGTCGTTGAGCTGCACATCGCCGAGACCTTTCGCGCGCTTATAGTCCCACTGCGGCCATTCGATATAAGACTTTGTCTTGATGACAGGCATCGTGTGCTGCGTGAGAGGCATGGTCAGCGGCGTGTTCGGAATGCGCGGACCGTAGCTTACCTTGCTCACGAAGAGATAGTCGCCAGTGAGCAGAGATTTCTCGAGCGATGATGACGGTATGACGTAGTTCTGGAAGAAGAACAGGTTGATGAAGTAAACCGCCACAAGGGCAAACACTATGGCATCGACCCACGACATGATATGCGGTGTCAGACCTTCGGAGTTCTTCCACCACTGCCATTTTATCTTCTTGGTGATATAAACATCGTAGATGAACGGGATGACAATAAGTCCTAACCAGCTCTCAAGCCAGTAAAGGAAGAGCAAATAGAGCACAAGGACAATGATGAACTTCGCCCACTGCAGTTTCTTATTCGGTTGTTTTTGTGGTTTCACAATAATTATCGTTTTAACTGAAAGAAATTATCGGTTTATATGAAAGAAATCTCCTTGTAATTTTTTTAAGAAAGAAATTATCGTAATTTAACGTAATTCTTTTTTTGACACTAATTAGCACAAATTACAACAAATTATCATAAATAATCTTTTTTACTGAAAGAAATTATCGTAATTTAACGTAATTTAAAGCCAAGGCCAAGGCCAAAGTATTAAGTAGTAAGTACTAAGTTCTAAGTACTAAGTATGATTTGTTTCGGAGGTTTATTTTTTCAGCCTTTAAGCAGGTAATCATACTTA
>JABUUE010000072.1 GCA_021443335.1 Bacteroidaceae bacterium | reverse complement strand
TGATTTGTTTCGGAGGTTTATTTTTTCAGCCTTTAAGCAGGTAATCATACTTAGTACTTTGTACTTAGTACTTACTACTTAAAAAGGTACTTCGTACTTCGCACAATTTATTGTGCAAAGTTACATTATTTTATCTAAAATGAAGAAAATATCATTTGCAAATAGTAGATTATAGGGCGAAAAAGTGATTTTTTGTCAATATATTAACGAAAAAGTGTAGGTTTTATGTATCTTTGCAGTCGTAAAAAGATTACTGTTGAAGTATCTAACTAACTTCATTAAAGCCATAATATGGACAATAGCACTGTCTTATTTTGCTGTTGTCTTTCTGACACATCTTCCTGCCGTGCAGAAGCGACTGGGAGGTGAGTTGTCTGTTGTGCTATCTGAGCAACTCAAGAGCAGTTGTCGTGTGGGCAGTGTGAAGTTGGGTTTTCTTAACCGACTGGAGATTGACGATGTGCTTCTCCGCGACCGGCAGAAGAGAGAGATGCTGAAGCTGCGGACAGTAGCCGTAACTCCCGATTTCCTGGATATTCTCAAAGGCAGGATAACGATAACGGGTGCGCAGGTCTTTGGCGCGGAAGTGATGGTCTGCAAGGATGCGGAAGACGAGCCGCTGAACTGCCAGTTTGTAATCGACGCCCTCAGTGGTGATGACGACGATGAGCCGACGAAGCTTAATCTCCGCATAAACACGCTTATATTGCGCAACTCAGCCCTCTCTTACAGTCTGAACTATCTGCCGCGCAAGCCGCAATCTTTGGTCGATATTAACCATATAAACCTTACGGGCGTAAATGCCAATATCGTGCTTTATAAGCTGAAGGACAGTGATATAGACCTCTCGCTGAAGGGACTGGCTTTCAAGGAGGGCAACGGAATCGACATGCAGCGGATGGGGTGTTATTTCATCAAGAACGGCGACCAGATAAAGGTGAAATCGCTGGACATGACGCTTGCCGACGGGCGGTTGAAATCGGACTCTATTGCCTACAACCTCTCCTCCCACAATTACAGTGGTGACATTAACGCGCGCTACAAGGATGTGAGGGTGAAAGCCAAGGTTTCCGGCGGCGACAGGGCGATTGACGTGGAGAGCGTGGATATAAACAATTATGCCGAGAATCTCCGTCTGCAGGGTAAGGGCGATGTGAGAATGAACGCGGACAAGAGTGTGCGATGGAAAGTGGATATCGCTGACTCTAACGTGGATGTCCTTGAACTGCGCCGCACGCTTCTTGAGATTGCGAACCTCAACATTGGCAGTTTGCCGAAACCGCTGACAGATGCGGGGTATGTGAGTTTCCAGGGAAAGACTGAGGGCGTGCTTGCCTCTGCTGCGCGTCGCGGTTATTCGTCGGGGCTTCAAGCCACCCTTTCGCGCTTCGTCGGCTCTGTGACGGGAAGTGTGAAGTCGGGCTTGGGCGATTGTAGCATTGACCTTTCGAAGACAAAGGAGGAGATAAAAGCGCAACTGAAGACGGAGAACCTGCAGCTTGGCAGACTGTTGGCGGACAAGAATTTCAATCGTGTCTCGGCAGATGTTGACTTGGCTCTGCCTGTAGCCACCTTAAACCAGATAGTCGCAAACCCCGCCAAGGGCTGGAAGGAAGGAAATATGTCGTTAAAGGCGCAGGTGCGTCATTTCGACTATGACAAATATACGTTCAAGGATGTGCTTGCCGACCTCAGCCTGGATAAGGGAATGTTGGGCGGCACGCTGAATGTCGCGCCAGATAATATTGCCTCTTTCGATGCCGACATAAACCTTGACATCAGCCGCCTCGACCGCAAGAAGCTGCTCGGAGAATTGCGTCTCAACAATCTGAGATACGGCAAATACAGTCTTGCGCAGTTGGCAGCCGACTTCGACGAGGACGCGGCAGATATTCAGACGGATATTTTCAGGGTTTCGCTGACAGGAGATGTCGAATCCAAAAACATAAACTCCACCATCAGTATCTATGACATGGCGAGACTCGACAAGTTTCTCGCACTGGGACTTGACGCAGAAGGAGCAGTGGATGCTAACGTGAACATGCTCGGCGACTCAATATTCGGCGAGTTCGAATCGGCAAGGTTGAAGGTTTCTTCCGTGGAATTACACAATGTGTTTGCCGATTTCGACATGGTGGGCAAGCGCATTCACTCTTCCATAAGTGCCACAAACGACAGTGTCAACAGCGATTTGCGGGCGAATTTGGAGAGCACTGTCCATCTGTTGGAAAAGGCCAACGGTGGGGTAGGCGGTGTGGATGTTACAATTCATCCTTCGAAAGTGTTTGTCAGAGACACGCTGTTTACAATAGGCCAGAGCCAGGTCATTTACAACAACGATGTGCTGACGGTGAACAATCTGAGCGTGGAGCATGGCTCGCAGCATGTGGTAATAAATGGCACGGCTGGGCGTAACTCCAACGATTCGATTATCGCGGACATAAACGATATTGACGTTTTTTATATTCTCAACTTCGTGAACTTCCATACCGTGGATTTTACCGGTAAGGCGTCGGGCACAGCCGTCGTGACGAAACTGTTCTCAAAGCCTGAAGCAGAGGCAAATATCACTGTTGAAAACTTCACCTTTGAGAGCGGACGAATGGGCATTCTCAAAGCCAACGCCTCATGGAACAACGAGCTGGAGCAGATAGACCTCCTCGCCGACTGCCTTGACGAAACGCGACTCACGCATATTGAAGGCTATGTGTCGCCGTCGCAAAACAGCATAGACTTGGCGATAACGGCAGACCGGACGAGGGGAGAGTGTCTGGCTGGTTATACGAAGAGTTTCTTTTCAGATGTTGACCTGACGATAACGGGCGATGTGCGCGTGTCGGGACCGCTAAGTGCTGTCAACCTTACGGGCGACACAAGGGCTACGGGCAGGTTCCATGTGAAGGCGCTCGGCACAGACTATGTCTTGAAAAACCAGCGTGTGGTGTGTGTGCCAAATGAAATTTGCTTCGTCAATGACACCATTATCGACAAGTACGGGAAATTGGGTATTGTCAACGGGCAGCTGCACCACAAGAATCTTAGCCAACTGACGTTTGATGTTCAGGTGGCGCCGAAAAATATGCTGTGTTACGATTTCCCTACATACGACGATGAAGTGTTCTTCGGCAAGGCTTTTGTTACAGGCACTTGCGACATAATAGGCAGACCGGGACAGATAGTGTTCAATGTTAATGCCAAGGCAGAGAAAGGCTCGTTTGTGGAATATAACGCCTCTAATCCCGACGCCATCACAGGGCAGAGTTTTATAAATTGGAACAATCTAAAGCTTGACGACAGCAAGGCAAAGGCCACTGTCGGCGATGACGACGACGATTTCACCTCTGATATCCGTCTGAATGTTGTGGCAAACATCGACGAGAACTCCACGCTCCGTGTTCTTATGGACAAGAAGAACGGCGACCTTATCTATCTCAACGGCAACGGCGACCTTCGTGCCACTTATTATAATAAGGGTAATCTTAACCTGTTCGGAAGCTATCGGATACAGTCGGGCTCTTACGAGATGACCATCCAAAAGCCTATCCAAAAGAAATTCCTCTTCCAGAGCGGAAGCCAGATAGACTTCAGCGGCGAGCCGCATCAGGCGCAGCTGTCGCTCAAAGCAATGTATCCGGTGAACAGCGTTCCCCTGAGCGACCTTAATGTCGGCAACAGTTTCAAGAACAACAATGTGCGTGTGGAATGTCTGATGGATATTACGGGAATTGTCAGCAAGCCCGTCATCGGCTTCGACTTTGATTTGCCGACGGTGAACAGCGACGCAAAGAGCATGATTCGCTCGCTTATAAATACCGATCAGGAAATAAACCAGCAGGTAATATATCTGCTGACAATAGGCAGATTCTACACGCAAACGCCTGCATCCGACGACGGCAGCAGGCAGAGCGAAGCCTCTCTTGCCATGCAGAGTTTCCTCAGCGGAACTGTCAGCCAGCAGATAAACAAGGCGTTGGGAACTGTTAGTAAAAGCAACAACTGGAACTTCGGGGCGAACATTGCCCCCGGCGACGCCGGATGGGACAATGCCGAATACGAGGGAGTGTTGTCAGGCTCGCTGTTCAACAACCGCCTGCTCATCAACGGACAGTTTGGCTACCGCGACAACCCTAATGCCACTTCCTCTTTCATCGGCGACTTCGATGTGCGCTATCTTCTTGTGCCTAATGGCAATATCGCTGTCCGTGTTTATAATCAGACCAACGACCGCTATTTCACCCGCTCATCGCTCAACACGCAAGGACTTGGCATGATTTTTAAGTACGACTTCCAGAGAATTCTGCCGCGGAGGAAACGAACTACAAGCCCCCTAACCCCCTAAAGGGGGACTCTGGCTTTGGCTCAGGCTCAGGCTCAGAACCAGGGACTCTGGCTCAGGCTTTGGCTCGGGCTCAGGCTCAGGATTTGGCTCAGGCTCAGAACCAGGGTTAAAAGTTCTTTGCAAGCAAAGCGGCAGAGCCGAGTCCTTCCTTTCAGTCAGTGACATCATTATCTATCTTACAGAGGAAAGTTCAAAGCCAAAGTTCAAAGTTCAAAGCCAAAGTTCAAAGCCAAGGCCAAGGCCAAAGCCAAACTTAGCGTCTTTTCCAGTATTTTTCGAGAGCCTTTGCTTCTTTCACAGTCAGTGGGGCAACGGCTCCGTGTTTCTGCTCTGTGAAGTTAGAACGCTTCATCGGCACGTTCTCATCGTCGAAGAAGCCGAGGGTGTTGAATGTCTGGAAATCCTTTGTCTCTACAAACCCGAAGTTATGCGGCTTGACTGCGTAACAGTCGAACATGACAACCCACTCGTCTTTTCCGATGCGTTTCCAGCAGTTTGGCGCTTCGTGTGCTACGTCGATGCCGTCGTTGTATTTGTCGTCAATGATGTAAGGTCCGGTTATGTTTTTGCTTGTTGCGTGTTTGATGGTGGCTGTCTTCTCGTGGCTCACATAGAAGAGGTGGTAGGTGTCGCCCACCTTGCAGATGTCGCTGTCGATGACCGTGTATGCCGGCACTCCGTTCTTGTCGTGTGGCGCCTCGAAGAGCAGCTTTGGCTCAGACAGCATCTGCGTGAAGTCGTCGTTGAGATAGACATAGAAAATCATCTCTGTTCCGTTCTTCATTCTTGTGGTGAAGTGTACGAGCAGATGTCCAGCCTCATAGTCATAGACTGTCTCTGGAGCCCATGTGCAGCCAACCTCGCTCCAAGGTATGGGATTGCCGTGGTGGTCGGTAATGCCGGTGGGGCAGGAGAGTTTTGAGAAGTCAAGGTTTGTTCGTGTCCAGTGGATGAGGTCGAACGATTTCATTAGCACCAGTCCGTGATTGTTTCCCCAGCCATAGTTCTCGCCTGGGCGCTCCCATTCTGTTTCACGGTATTCGGAAAGCTTTGAGAAGCGCGACATTTCAGCAAACTTCTTGCTCGAGAAGAGATGCAGGTCTGTCATGGCAAGATAGAAGCCTCCGTCGGGACCGCGGAAGATATGTGGGTCTCGAATGCCGTGTTGCATGGCTATTGTGTCGCCGCAGATTATTGGCTTGTCATCGTTGAGGGCAGTCCAGTTGTAACTGTCGTAACTTAGTGCCATGTGCAGACTGTGGTCTTGGTCTTTGTGATAAACCATGATATACGCGCCCATGTCAGCCTCTGTGGGCACCTTCTTTTGTGCCGGCGTCGGCAGAACCATCATAGAAAGTGCTGCCAACAGGGTTAAGGTTAGATTTTTTTTCATAGTCTTGTTTTTTTAGGTTTTTAGGTCTAAGGTTGGAGGTTGGAGGTTAGAGGTTTAAGGTTAGAGGTTGGAGGTTAAAGGTTGGAGGTTAAAGGTTGGAGGTTGGAGGGACCTTAAACCTTGGCCTTGGCCTTGGCTTTGGCTTTGGCCTTAGACCTTAAACCTTAGACCTTAAACCTTAGACCTTTTAGTTATGAGGTTAGAGGTTAGAGGTTAGAGGTTATGTAGTGTTTTCGGTGAAGTTTTCCGTTGTATGTGCGTTTTATTTCTTTTGTCTGCTCGTATAGCAGTGGGACTTTGTGCCTTTCAAGTCTTTCGAGAAGATGGGCGGCAAGGATTTTTTTGTTGAGAGGGGCGTGGTCGGTTGTCACCACAAGCAGTTTTAGCGTTGTTCCGAGAACGGGGTGTGGCGCGGCGATGCAGATGCAATCGGCTACTGTGGGATGAGCCTTGGCAGCGTCTTCCACCTCCACTGGATTTATCTTGTAGCCGCCGACGTTGATAATGTCTCCTGTGCGACCTGTCAGTTGCAGTCGTCCTCGGGTGTCTATGTGACCTTTGTCTTGTGTGTAAATTATGTCATTGCGCAGAACCTGTTGTGTAAGTTCTGTGTCGCCGAGATATCCGGTCATAATGGTTAGACCTTGGCAGAGGATGTGACCGTCGGGCGAGATGGCGAGGCGAGAGTGCTTCATCGGTTTTCCGAGACAGCCAGCCTTGCAGTATCCACCGTTATAGTTGTGTGTGGCAATGATGCCTGTTTCTGTGGAGGCGTAAGTGTTATATAGGCGTGTGTCAGGCAGCAGTTGGCAGAGTGTCTCCATGTCAGCCTGCGGGATAGGCGATGCGCCGGTCTCTATGAAGTCAATCTTTCCGGCGAGAGACTGCAACGGCTCTTTAGCGAATTGGAGCAATATTCTTATGGATGCCGGCACGAGGAATGTAGCAACTTTGCCTTTCGCAGTGCTCAGCGCTTGCATGAACTTGTTGATGTCCTTTATTCCTTCTGTGATAACAATTGTTCCTCCTACGATAATTGTCGGCCACACTTTGCTCAGACTGCCGATGTGGTTGAGCGGCCCGCTGATGACGAAGGTGGTGTCGGGGCAGAAGCCTTGGGCTTCAATGAGATTTTCTGCGTCGGCAATGATTGCCTGGTGGCTTATCATTGTGCCTTTCTGCTGCCCTGTGGTGCCTGTGGTGTAGAGAATGTCTGCCACTTGTGGCGGAATGTCGTTGTCGTGTGCTGTGCGTTCTATGCGGAGCAGGGTGCTGTCGGGCGCGTCGTGCTCAAGAGGAATGATTGGCGTGTGGGCGTGATGGGCGGCAAAATATGTGATGAGGAAGTCTGTGGATTGTGATGCGCGGACGATGACTGAGTTAGTGTCAGGGTCAAAGTTCAAAGCCCTGAGTCTGACAGCCTGCCATAGTTCATGGTAGGTTATGGACTCTTCGCCGCAGACGATGGCGGTCTTGTCTGGAATGTTTTGCGCATGGCGCTGTATGTGGTCCGTGAGTTGTCTCATCTGCCGGCAGCTGCGATTTTGCGTTGTACCATTTCGACTATGCTGTCGAGCGTTCGGAGGTTTCTTGGCGTGGCATCTGTGGCGTCGAGCGTGATGTTATACTCGGCGGACAGCGTCATGAGGATGGTGGTTACTCCGAGCGAGTCGAGTTCGCTGAAGAGGAAGTCGGAATCAAGGTCAACGAGTGGCAGCAGGTCTTCGAGGAGTTTTCTGATATCTGTTTTGTTCATAATTTCATTAGTCATCAGTCATTACTCATTACTCATTAGTCATTAATCATTAATCATCAGTCATTTTAATTAGTGTAGATTGTCTTGTATTTGACATAGTGTCGGAAATAGTGAGTGTCTTCTATCTCCTGGCGCATCTCCTGATAGTGGTCGCTCATCATACGCTGCACGTTGTGAGTGACTTTCTGGTATGTGTCGCCATACTTGGTTAACATGCGGGGTGTTATGCGCTGTCCTACTTCTATCGTAATCTGTCCTTTGCACGCCAGTCCGCTATGCTTTGGCATAACGTGACCAGTGCCGTGGATGTAAATTGGAAGAATGTCAACAGCAAGTTCTTGTGCGAGCATGAATGCTCCTGTGTGGAAGCGATGGAGGGTGTTGTCGCAGTATCTACCGCTTTCAGGGAAGAAGACTATGTTGTAGCCGTCGGCAGTTGTCTTCTTGACATATTCCCTTATCTCGTTGATGGTGCGGTCTGTGGTATAGCAACGTGACAGTTTGAGCATGAAATGGACCAGAGGGTTTCGCCATACCTTCTTGCCGACAATGACCACCACCTTCGGATGCAGTGCGAGCAGCCATATCGGGTCGAGCATTGACTGGTGGTTGCTCACGATGATGCTGCTCTTTGTGAACTGCTCGTCGTAAGGGTTGCTGAATATCGACTCCACTCCCCACACATGATGGACATTGAAACGCATGCAGGCGTTTATGGCGCGATGGGCGAAGGCCTCCATTTTCTTGCTTCTCGTGATGTATGCGACGGCGCAGAGAATGATGCCAAATGGAAGTTCTGCCAGATAGACAAGAGCACAATAGGAGGTGCGCACAATCTGCTCTATGGTTATTGGCACATGTCTTTCCATGCCGTTGTTTGTTGTCATCCAGCGGAATATTATTGGCGGCAGCATCCATGCCATAAGGACAACGGTGAACATTCCCACGATAGTTACTTCTGCCAACGAGTGCATTGCGGGATGTTTGGCAACGATGAGCGAGCCCATGCCGATGAACATTATAAGTGCGGAAATGATGATGCTGTTTTTGTATGAGGGCAGAAGCTTCTTTTTGTGTGCGTATTCGTTGATGAGTCCGTCAACCATGAATATTGTATAATCG
Organism: Bacteroidaceae bacterium; assembly: GCA_021443335.1. Taxonomy (GTDB): domain Bacteria; phylum Bacteroidota; class Bacteroidia; order Bacteroidales; family Bacteroidaceae; genus Prevotella. Next base: position 2,359 of record JABUUE010000072.1, on the reverse strand, counting down.
TCGCCTTGTCCGAAGATGAAGGTGGCAAGGATGATGTTGACGATGTTGAACTGCATCCCGAAAATCTGCATTATGCCGAGAATCCAAATCCAACTGACAGCCATTGGCAGGAAGGCTATCAAGGCAAGTTCCAATCGACCGAAAGAAAGCCACAGGAACAAGAAGACGATGAAGCTGCAGGCATAGCCAATATAGTTGAAGTTGTCGGAAAGAGCATTGGCGATGCTGCTGTTCATTCCGCGCAAATCGAACGAGTAAGCGTTGTCTTCTACTTCATCCACCACTTTTCGCAGTTCGTGCATCTCCGTATCTTTCATTTTAAGTACCTGAACAACGGAGTGAGTGTCGCCATTCCGGGATAGTGAACCGGAGAATATTGTGGAGGTAAGTGGCTCAAAATACTCGATGCCGTGAGTGGTGTAGCTTGCGTTGAGAATTTCCTTGAAGCCATCGAACGCATTTTCTGAGAATCCGTAAGACTGCGCGTGGATGCTGAGGGCTGTGAGAATCTCGCTTTTGTGCTCGTTGCAGAACTTGTTCCACCGCTCTATTCGTTTCTGCTGCTCTTTGGGAGAGCTGATAAAGGTGGTGATGTCGGTGGATGATGTTAGTGTGCCGGCAGCCTGCAAACTGTCGATCCTGCCCTTGAGGTCTATGTTCTTGTCGAGGGCTTCTTCCCATGTCCGTCCTTCCGTTACGAGATAGACGCTCGTGGTGTCGAGTGGCGCAGCCTCCCGTTGCAGACTCTCCAACAGTGCTTTCTGCTTGTCGGAAAGGTAGTTTATGTTCTTGATGTCAGCATCGAATGAGGTGTCAAGACTGAAATATCCAAAGATAATGGTGAGTACGGCTATAAGCGGCAATATCCATTTGTGGCGCTCGGGTGTCATAACGGCTATCTTGCCAAATGGCAACCGCTCTTCTGCATGCTGTCTGCCCTTGACAATATGCGGCAGAAAGATGAGCACAAAAAGGATTGTGCCGATGAGCATAAACGCAGCAAAGGTGCCTAAATCGCGCAGTGCCGGGGCTTCAAGTGGAATAAGGGCGGCGAAAGCTCCCACTGTTGTGATGTTGCCGATAAGCAGTGGCGACACCATATCTTTGAGAATCTCGCGTGTCGAGCCTCCGTGAACGTCATGGGCAACAAAATGCAACGGATAGTTTACTGCAATGCCGATGATTATTGAGCCTATGCCAATGACGATTAGCGATAGGCTGTCTCTGAAAAACGACATGCCGCTCATGGCGAACAGCCAGCCAAAAACTATAGCCACCACGATAAAACAAAGGTTTTTCAGGTCGCGGAAGGAATAGATGAGCAATGCGATGATGAGTGTTACGGCGATGGCAATGGCAAGAAAACTGTCTTGTTTTATCTGTCTTGCATTGTCAACGGCGATTACAGGCGCACCAGTGGCATTAACTTCCACTCCCTTAACGGCAGCCATTGTCTGCTGCGTTATGCTGTCAACATATTCCACAAGTTTCGCGTTGTTTGCCGACTCCATGGCTCCGTAGGGCGATGTTATCAGGGCTAATGCCTTCTTGTGGTCGGGTGTGTAGATATAGCCATCGTCTATTTCAAAAGGCATTGACTGCTGTTCCAACTGCAACCGCTTCATAACCGACGAGAAAAGCGACAGCGGGTCTTTGGATATATTGCTGCCGAAAACTCCTGGTGCGGGCAACATCATTGACTCCACAGCCTGCGAGAGTTGCTTTTCGTAAAAGTCTGGTTCTGTCAGTCGTTCCTCTATTTTCAGGTAATCGTCTTCCGTAAGCATCAGTGGGATGTTGCTGTAAACAAAATCACTCAACTTGGCGTATTTTTCGAAGTCAACCTGCGTGGTCAGTTCAAGGCCAAGGCCAAAGCCAAAGCCAGAGCCTGAGCCAATGCCAGAGCCAGAGCCAGAGCCAGAGCCAGAGCCTGACATGAACTTAGTGGCAAAGGTGTCAATCGCTGCAACCAATGTCGCCGCCGATTCCTCTTGCGTCTGCTCTTCCTCAGTGTTTTCAAAGACGATAATCACCTTTTGCCCGTTGGAGATGTCCTGATAGACACTCATTGCCTTCTGGGATGTTTCGTTCAGTGGCAAGAAATCGGTGATGTTCTCGTTGTATCGCAGTGTCAAGGTGACGCCAACGAGAACAAATGTTATCGCTGTCAGTAGCCCAAAACATAAGCGTTTGTGCTGTTGTAGGAAATCGTATGTTTTAAGGAAAAAAGAGGTCATTTTTTTTGAGGTGGGTTCTATAAATTAGTGCCCACAAGCTAAATCATTAATAGGTTTATGTTAGGCTTGGTCATTTTGAGTTTTTTATTGGCATCTTACCTTCCATTTTGTAACGAAAGATG
>JABUUE010000071.1 GCA_021443335.1 Bacteroidaceae bacterium | reverse complement strand
TATTTGGCTGTAATAAGCGAAGAAAAGATGCCGATAGAAAACAAAAAGACGAAAAATAGCAAGAATGTCCAATACATAAAACCTATATACGTTCTAATGAATTTTTTGGGTTTAACACCGCTGTGTACTCCCCTACTCTTTCGGGCAGACAGCCGCAGGTGTCCATCCTTTCAGGAAGCGGAGGACTTTCTCCTTGTTATATCCCTTACCCTCTTCAAGGAAACTGCTGTCCTGAATATGTATGACATTTCCCTTCTCGTCCATCACGACTAACGCAGGATAGCCGAAACGTCCAGCATTGTTAAGGCGAGACATCAGTTCCTTTGCCGCACCTTTTCTCGGGTAGTTCACGTGGATATAGACAAAGTTCTGCTCGATGGTAGCGTTTATCACAGAGTCTTTCTGCACGAAATCAGCCAGCCGCAAGCACCACGGACACCAGTTGCCGCCAACCTGACAAATGACATATCTGTTTGACGCCTGTGCTTCCGCCACCGCCTTGTCTATCTGCCTCATCGGGTCAATAGTCTCGTCATAAACCTTTGTCGCCTGCGCATTTGTAGCCAACACCGTCGCCATAATGGCAATAAATACAAGAAAAGATTTTTTCATAATACTACATATTTACCTTGCGAAGTTACAACTACTTGCAAACATCCACACAGCGCAACCCACCAAAAATGCTTTTTTCAGTCATAACACATTTTATTTGATTGAAAAATTTGTATAAACGATGCTTTTGTCGTAACTTTGCGCAATATTACTATTCTGAAAGACATGAAAAGAAAGATATTAATGGGAATTATTCCCTTTGTCATCGTTGCTGTTTGCGTTGGTTTTCTGAATGGTTGCAACAAATCTGCCCAAGCGCCGACAGACAATGTGGAACGAGATTGCATGTATCAAGTCTCTACGCTTCAAGCATTAGTGGCTGGACATTTCTATGGTGTTACCGATGTGGCAGACATCTTAGCTCACGGAGACATTGGTGTCGGCACATTCGAAGGTGCGGAAGGAGAGATGATAGTCCTTGACGGTGTATGTTACAAGGCTCTTGCCGATGGAACAGTGCAGGTGATGGGCGAAGAAACACCTGTGCCTTTCGCTGTCTCTACATGGTTTGAGGCAGATGACACAAAGACTTTCAAAGGCAATTATGACATGGAGACGCTGAAGGCTGCACTCGACAGCATTACCCTCAAACAGGGCGCTAACACCTTTTATGTCGCAAAGATAAAGGGAAAATTCCCTGAAATGAAGGTGCGCGCGGTAACTAAACAGCAAGAGCCTTACGCCGAACTGGTTGAGGTAATGAAAACAAGTCAGGTGATGTTTGACTACGAGGATGTGGTCGGAACATTAGTGGCTGTCTATTGCCCTCCTTACGTTGCCGGCGTGAATGCCGTAGGCTGGCACATCCACTTCCTGTCTGACGACAAGAGCAAGGGCGGACACGTATTAGACCTCTCCATGACCGACGGAGCAATGGAGATAGACAGAACAGACGCCTTCCACATGGAACTGCCTAACGACGACAAATTCAACGCCCTCGACCTAACAGGCAGGGATAAGGAAATAGGGAAAGTGGAACAAGGATCGGCCTCCTAACTCCCTAAAGGGGAATTTGGCTTTGGCTCCGGCTTTGGCTCTGGCTTTGAACTTTGAACTCAGACTCAGACCTTGACACAGAGCTAAAGCCAAAGCCAGAGCCAAAGCCAAAGCCAAAGCCCCCATGAAGGGGTCTGGGGGCAATTTTACGGTATCCAGCGGCGGTTAATCTGAGTAATCTTACCCTTCTCGATGGTTACGAGCGTGTTCAGACAGAAGAAACTGTCGCGTCCGCCTTTAAGATTCTCGATGTAACGCTTTTGGTCGGTGCGTATAGTGTCGCTTGGGTCGTTAGGGTCTTCGCCGCAATCAATGATAATAAAATCTTTTGCCAATGGCACTTGTGCCTTGCCTAAGTCAGTGTAAGTGGCATGAGTGTCCCAGTGGCAGGCAACGTATGTGCCGCCCTCGTTAGCCATCAGGCTGCAACCACCTTCGTCAATCTGTCCGCCGTTGATTTCCACACCCTTCTGCGTTTGCTCAATCTTCTGGATAACAATTGGAGCGTCATCGTAGATGAGCGTGTCGCCCACCTGCAACTGCGAAATCTCAACAGCGTCATAAAGGTCCTTGTTGGAAACTTCCATACTCAGACTTCCCTCCTCCCAATTAAAGTCGCTCAGTTTGAATGTTGCAGGAACCATGCAGTCCTGCAGGTTTGCCACATCAATGGCTGCCGGCATCGGAGCAACACATTTAAACTCAGTCTTTTCAGTAGCGCCACAACTGCATAACAAGGCAGAGATGGCGAGGATAGCGATAATTTTTGTTGTTTTCATAATTTTATTTTAGTTTAGAATAAAGAATATCTTGTAACTTGCGGTCGAAATTATTCTTCAACATGAATTCGTTGTCGAAAATCATAGTCTCACCGTTCTCCTTCGTGTAAGCAGTCCACTCCGGAACACCTTCTGCAGCAGGCTTGCCAGTCTTAGCGAAGCTCACCCAAAGGTCGCTCATGCGGTCGCTGACGGTTTGCGCCTTGGGGTCTCCATCCTTCACCTGATATCGCTCGTCGTAAGGATTGTTGAAACACAACGGAATGTCGAGCGAATGGTAGCAGCCGCTGCCTTCAGTATCGTAGTCGGAAACCCACGTGAGAAGATAGACATACACAGGCGCAGCACCCGCTATTGCAGACCTTGAGTCAGCCACAGCGAGCGAATAAGCGCGGATATTGCTGTCAATGCCAAGCATGTCGGCAATGCTTCTCTCAGGATATGCCTCCTTGAACGCCGCTACAAACTGCTCCTTTTTGTCGCCATGATATGCGGTCAGAATAGAGTCAGCCTTGGCATCCGTAAGCGTACTGTCGTTATAGAACTTCGTCTCGAGCTCGTTGAATGTAGAGCCAATCATCAGAGGCACATCGTCTGCCTGACTTGCAAAGCCCGGAGTGTAAGGCTGCTGAAGGAGCGTCTTGCCATCGGCAGTGGGCGCGTAGCCCCATATCTTCGCGTCAGCAGGAGAGTGCTCACCGAAAAACTCTATCTGACATCTGCGGCTCACGCTCAGCAGCGAGTCGTAAGGAATGGTCTTAAGGTCGTCGAGAGTCTCAGCAGTAAGACCCAGAGCAGCCACCACATTCTTGCCGAGCTGCTGCGTCTTTTCACTTATGTTAGTGTTCAACCTCGCGCCACTCTGTATGATGGCCTTGCTGAAAAGTCCTTTTGCCTCAGGCATACAGAGCAGGGTGGCAATCTTTCCGCCGCCGCCCGACTCGCCAAAGACGGTTATGTTGTCAGGATCTCCGCCGAAAGCCTCAGCATTTTCGCGCACCCATTTCAAGGCAGCGATAATGTCAAACATTCCGAGGTTGACCGATTTCTCCCATTTGCCGCCGAAGCCTGAAAGGTCAAGGAAGCCGAGCACATCGAGTCGGTGGTTAATGCTTACCACAACAACATCCTTCTGTGCAAGATGAACACCATCGGTAGGGTCAGCATTAGCCGAACCGACGAAATATCCGCCGCCGTGAATCCAGAACATTATCGGTCGCTTTGCGCCGTCGTTAAGTCCCTTTGTCCATACGTTGGCGAGGAAATCGCCTTTGCCCTCTTCCGAGCGTCCGTCGTTTTCCGCCTGCTTTGCCCACGGCCCGTATTCCTTACATTCCATCACACCTTCCCACGCATCGGCAGGTTCGCAAGGCATGAAACGCTCTGCCTTGGCATAAGGAATGCCCTTAAAGGCATACACGTTATCGGCGAACACGCCCTCAATCACGCCTGAGGATATCTGCGCCACAGGCTCTGTCTGTGTCTGTTTGCAAGCAAATAGCAGCAACGAAACTGCAAAGATTATAAGTTTCTTCATATTTATTCTATTTTATTTCGGAATAACCTTGTTCCTTAAAGGAAACGGAGAAAACAAAAAATTATTATCTTAACACATGGGCAAAGACACAGATGATTAGAGACGAATTAACAAAAATTATGTTTTTTTATGAAATATGTTTTATTTAATTGAAATATTTGCGTAATAGACGGGGTAGTCGTAACTTTGCGGCGTAAAAGTCAAATAATAATTAATAACAACAAAAAGATGAAATCCAAGGTAATTGTTTTAGCCTTGCTGTTGCTAAGTGTGTTCCCAGCCTGTGAGCAGTCAGGAGCGTGGGCGCAAATGTTGTTTTGCGGCGAACACAAATACGATGGCGAGCACAAGAACGAAGTGGAAGGTTATCTGCAGGGAGGAACAAACTCAGTGTATAAGTTCTTCCTTGGCCCTAACGTTTCCTACAGAAGACACCTCACTGACCGCTGGTATGTGAGCGGAGCTATCGACGCACCAATCGGCAAGAGCCGTTTCGGCATCAACGCACAGGGCGGCTACCGTCTGCCTGCAAGTTACTTCAACTTCTACTTCAACTGTAAGATAATGTATAACAGATATATGGGACTTCAGACCCATGAGCTCTCCAGCAGCATCTCTGCCACATGGGAAGCCCCTTATTTCGACATCACTCTCGGAGAAGCCATTGTGCATTACAGACTGTTGGGCAGCCACTACACCGAGCCTCACACCCCCCAGTACGGCTTAGGCGTGAACATCCGTCCGCGATGGAACAGTTGGAACATAGGTTTCTTCATCCGCAACTTCGACGATTTCTATTACGAGAACTGGAACATCAACTGGGGCTTGCGCTTCAACGCATCACTGCAGAAGCAGATGAAACTGTTTGGCGAAATGAACGTCAGACCGGCAGGAAACATCAGCCAGCTCGCCACAAAGTATGAGTTCTCAATGAAGATGGGTCTCAAATATGCGTGGTAATTATAGGTTATAAAACTTTTTTGACCGATGAAAAATATTAGAAAAACAATATATTCAGCCGTATTAATGGCTGTGGCTGCCGGCGCAAGTCTCGTAACGTCTTGCGACAAGGTCAGCCCGACAGGTTTGTTAGTTACAAACTCAAGCACCGACGAGCGTGTTGAAATGTCAATAGACTATTTCAAAAACCACGAACGCGAATTAGGAGACATGTTTGACCTCAGTCAAGTCGAGGAATACACCTTCCTTGTTGGCTCTGACAGCCACATGACTACCGACACCACTCGCATGGCAGAGATGTTCAGAATAGCCATGGCCAACAAAGACATCCTGTGTGCCCACCTTGGCGACATCGCCGACACAAAGACGGAATATTACATAGCCCTCGAGGACCTCATCCAAAAATACTCAGAGAAATATTTTGATTATCTGAAGCAGTTCTGCCAGTATGACGCAGAGAAGGAGGAATTTTACTATATTGACGAGCAAACAGGGAAGCGAGAAATCCTTGACCCAAAGACCGTGAATTTCCCCTTCTACGTCACTGTCGGCAACCATGACCTCACCCGTAACGGATGGGCGATGTTCTCCAACATCTTCCACGCAACATTCTTTCAGGTCTATGTGTATGTGAACGACAAAGAGTTCGACCGCCTCATCTTCCTTGACTCTGCCAACGGCACTCTTGGCAAATACCAGATTTCCGAGATAGAAAACGAACTTTTCTTAGACGGAAAAGAGGAATCTGCAAACATGAAGACACGCAACATCTTCGTCTTCACCCATACCAACATCTTCCGCCCGCGCGAGAACCAGGTATCGTCAACTTACCCACGCGAGGAGATGTATTTCATGCTCAACAAGTTCCAGGAATGGAACGCGAAAATCGTCTTCTTAGGCCACGTCCACTGGTGGGAGGAGCGCGAGTTCGGCGGCATCAAATACCTTACCCTCGACGCCATGAGCGAAAGAAACAATCCTGACCCAGGCGACTATCTCGTAAGAGTACACGTGAAGAAAAACGGCGATGTATCCTACGAGAGAGTACACATGAGCACCACAGGAAAGAAGTAACAATCTTCTAATATATCTGACACAAGCGCCTTATGCCACCTTACCGGCATAGGGCGCTTTGTTTTGGCCAGAGAGCTTATTCTTAGTTGTTTTACCAATAGTTAAGGCCATAAAAGCACCTATTAACATCCTCGTTTTTGCTTAATTTCTCATAGAGAAACATCTCAAAAAATGCATTTTTTGAGATGTTTTCCTAAGACTTTTACTACGTTTCTGCCTTATATATTATGTGTATAGCATATAGTTATGTAGGCTTTATGGCACAGAAGGCTTTGGTGTTGTACCAATGTAGTTTTTGTGTAATATCAGGCATTCACACTACACCCGCAATTAATTGCTTATTAGTCTGTTATCGAAAAAAGTGTAGTATTGTAGTATTTTTCACAAACACAAACTCCCAGATTTAACACTTTTCGGTCTCTATTTGGTAGTTCCCGATTTTCCGCTTACTTTTGAAATGTATTTCTACCGCGGGGAATTTAGGGAGCTTTCTTTTTGCCATCTTGTGAAACGGGGTTACATCGGTTTACATACATTGACGATAATTGACCTTCTGATGACAGGAAAACGACAACGACCGCAAGAACTGCCCCACAGATAACCCTAATTCATTATCATAGAAAAACCATATAGTAATGGTGAAAAAATAACTTGGGACGATTTGGTTTAGATTGTTAGATAAAATGCTCTCG
>JABUUE010000070.1:24257-30310 GCA_021443335.1 Bacteroidaceae bacterium | reverse complement strand
AGAAACATTTATTGCCTCTGTGCAGATGTCCGTATATTGGTTAAGTTTGCTGTTCAATTCATTAGAACATTATTGATAAAGCTTCGCAAGTAGATTACTTACGAGGCTTTATTGTGGATTCTAATAACAGTCTTACCGCAGTTTCTTTTCCGTGATTGTCTGTCCGTTTGCGAGGTTGCGCTTCACGATATAAAGTCCCTTCTCCGGTTTCTGACAAGCCTCGCCCGAAAGGGTGAAGTAGTTCTCGCTAAGAACGCTGTCGTCGTTGCTAATGGTGGAAATAGCGGAAATATCACCCTCGAAGAACTGCCACTCGTCGAAGTCGTTGTTCTTGCCGTCGGTAGCCTCTGTGCAAACGAAATAGATGGTGTGAGAACCTTTGAAAGGAGTGGTGAGGGAGATGGAATACTCCATGAAAGAGGTTGTGTCGTATTCGATAGTTCCAACAGGCGCAGCCTTCACGTCGTCGAGACGAATCTCCATCTTTCCCTTGCCACGCATATTTGCCTTGAACGACTTAACCTCGTTCTGCGTGTAAGCATAACGTATGGCAGTCCAGCTGCCTGCCTGCTTGAACTTGACAGCGGTAATGCTTCCGCCACGACCGCTATAAGTCATGCCTATGCCAGCGCAGTTCCAAATCATCTCCGCCTGTTGCTTTTCTGTTATCACCGGGCGTTTGGTTCTTACCAAGGATGTTGTGCCGTTATCGTCCATCGTAACGTCTGAAATCTTGCATTTTTCCTCATCCACGGTAACCTTGTTCACCTGAATGTCGCGATAACCGCCTTTGCCGGAGTCGCTACCCATGGTTTTCTCCATGCCCTGACAGTGGTAGAAGAGGTAGTAGCCGCCGTTGAACTTCTGCAGATGTGTGTGGTTGTTTCCGCCAGGATAGCCGAAGTTGCTTGGATTCTTCACGTACATGCCCTCGTACATCCAGCTGTCAGGATTGAGAGGGTCGGTGCTTGTCATGTAGCACATCTGCGCCACGCCCGGTGCTGCCGGCTTAGCCTTGCTCTTGTCGTACTGGTTGAACTGGCTCCACATGCTGCGGTCGCCATTCCAGTTTGAGCAGTAAGTATAGACGAACTTACTGCCAATGATGTTCAGCTCGCTCGCCTCGAAATGGAAAGGGGCAGGAAGAACGACGATGTCGCTGGCAATGGAACACATATCGTCACCAAGTTTTGCGATGCGGGTGTTGAAGTCTATCAGCGCATTGGCACCCTTGCTGATGTTCTTCTCGTGTGGCTCGCCGCCACCGCCCCAGGTTATCCATCCGGTGCCATTCTCGTCAACGACAACTCCTGGGTCGAAAAGCCATACGATGTCGCCCATGCCCGGATGTCCCCAGCCGATGAAGACCTTGCCGAGCGGGTCTTTCCATGGGCCTGTTGGAGAGGTTGATGTGATAACACCGATACCACTTGCTCCATTAGCAAAATAAAGGTAGAAATGGGTAAGTCCGTCAGCCTCAACACGACTGCAGATAGACGGTGCCCAAGAACAGCCAGTCCATGGCGCAACCTTCTTCACCTCAATAGGCGCATGCCATGTCCAGTTGACAAGGTCGGCAGACGACATGCAGACGAGCGAATTGATTTTGCCATAGTCGTTACCACCGATAAAGCCATTACCCTCGTCAAACTGCTGCTGGTCGTTAGTGCCATAGACATAGACACGGCCGTCATATTCCACCGCCGTAGGGTCAGCGCAGAAGTTGAAAGGGTTCATCGGATTGTTCTTGTCGAACTTTTTCGGCGAAGTAAGAGGTGTCTGCGCAGACATGACCACAGACACAAATGCTGCAAACAGCAAAGTAAGAAGTCTCATAATGTATTGTTTTTTCAAATTTTCGCGCACGAAACTTTCAGTAAGTAGTAGGAACTTTGTAACTTCGTTTTCGCATCTTTATGCCGCAAAATTACTAATAATTTTTAAAAGACAAACGATTATAATTGAAAAATACGCCATAAGCGTGAATATTGTGCGAGAAAGAGCTTTGTAATTCGTATATTTTTTGTAACTTTGTGCCCGAGTTTTTGCACATCTAATTACAAATGGTAGAACAAAACATAACAAATCTGACAACTGAACAGACTGTATCTTACGAAGACGACAACATACGCCATCTCTCGGACATGGAGCATGTGCGCCTGCGTCCCGGCATGTACATCGGACGACTTGGCGACGGCTCTCTGCAGGAAGACGGTATCTATGTGCTTCTGAAAGAAGTGATAGACAACTCCATCGATGAGTTCAAGATGAACGCGGGAAAGAAGATAGAGGTGGATTTGACCGACTATCTTACGGTTTCCGTGCGCGACTACGGTAGAGGTATTCCGCAAGGCAAACTTGTTGAGGCAGTGAGCATGCTCAACACCGGCGGAAAATATGACAGCAAGGCGTTCAAGAAAAGTGTCGGTCTTAATGGTGTGGGCTTGAAGGCCGTAAACGCTTTGAGCACATCGTTCGAAGTACGCTCATACAGAGAGGGGAAAGTGCGCTCGCTGACCTTCGAGAAAGGCAAACTGCTAACTGACAACACCGCCGACACCGAAGAGGAGAACGGCACGATGGTTAAGTTCACTCCCGACGACACGCTCTTCAAGAACTACAAGTTTGTGGAGTCGTTCGTGGGCGACATGCTGCGCAACTACACCTACCTTAACACAGGTCTTGCCATAATATTCAACGGCAGACGAATAGCATCGCGCAACGGTCTTGCCGACCTTCTGACCGACCGCATGACGGCAGAGAAGCTGTATCCGATAATCCACCTCGTCGGCGAGGATATAGAGATAGCCTTCACGCACGTTGACAAGCAGAACAGCGACGAATACTACTCTTTCGTCAACGGTCAATACACCACACAAGGTGGCACACATCAGTCGGCATTCAAAGAGCATATCGCAAAGACCATAAAAGACTTCTCGGGCAAGAACTTCGAGCCTGTGGACATTCGCACCGGACTTTGCGCGGCAATAGCGGTGAACGTGGAAGAGCCTATGTTCGAGAGCCAGACGAAGATTAAGCTCGGCTCGCTGACGATGGCACCCGACGGCGTGAGCATAAACAAATATGTGGGCGACTTCATAAAAGAGCAGGTTGACAACTTCCTGCACAAGAACCCCGACATTGCGGAGGTGATTCTGCAGAAGATTGCCGCCAGCGAGCACGAGAGGAAAGCCATGGCTGGCGTTGCAAAGATTGCCAAAGAGCGCGCCAAGAAAGCAAATCTGCACAACCGCAAGCTGCGCGACTGCCGCATACACTTCTCCGACACAAAGAACGACCGCAAGGAAGAGAGCGCGATATTCATCACTGAGGGTGACTCTGCTTCAGGAAGTATCACCAAGAGCCGTGACCCGAACACGCAGGCGGTATTCTCCTTACGAGGAAAGCCGCTGAACTGTTTCGGACTGACAAAGAAGGTTGTCTATGAGAACGAGGAGTTCAATCTGCTGCAGGCGGCGCTCGACATTGAGCAAGGTCTTGACACGCTGAGATACAACAAGGTCATTGTGGCGACAGATGCCGATGTCGATGGCATGCACATCCGTCTGCTAATCATCACTTTCTTCCTGCAGTTTTTCCCAGACCTCATAAAAAAAGGTCATGTCTATGTGTTGCAGACACCGCTATTCCGCGTTCGCAACAAGCGCACGAAGATAAAGGAAAAGAAGGCGCTGACGGAAAAGGAACTCGCTGGCAAAGGCGACTTCATCACGCGCTACTGCTACTCCGAGGAAGAGCGAATAGCAGCCATCGCCGCCCTCGGCAAAGAGCCTGAGATAACACGTTTCAAAGGTCTCGGCGAGATTTCGCCCGACGAGTTCCGAGGCTTCATCGGAGAAGACATGCGACTGGAGCAGGTTACACTACAGAAAACCGACCAGGTACAGAAACTCCTTGAATACTACATGGGCAAAAACACTCAGGAGCGCCAGAGCTTCATCATCGACAACATTGTCATAGAGGAAGACCGCCCGGAAGATTTTTTATAAACGAGTTTAAGGAGTTCAAGGAATCTAAGGAGTTCAAGGAATTTAAGGAGTTCAAGGAGTTGCAAGGAGTTGCAAGGAGTTCAAGACAATAGCTTTGAAACCTCGAAAGCCTCGAAACCTCAAAGCCTCGAAACCCTGAAAACTCAAAGCCTCAAAACCTCGAAATCCCGAAAGCTCTAAAAAATCCCTGTAATTTCTTGAGTTCCATGAACTCCTTCAAATAATCCCCAAAAATGAAAAGAACACTTATTCTTTTAACATATCTGCTGTTAATAACGGCAACTGTTTCCGCCCAGAAACTCCACATAAACACAGGCAAAGATTCGCCACTGAGCAAACTGCAATGGGCGGAGATAGCCATCACAAACATGTATGTTGACTCCGTAAACGAAAACAAACTTGTGGAAGACGCTATCCGCGGAATGTTAGAAAAGCTCGACCCCCACTCCGCCTACTCCACCCCAGAAGAGGTGAAGGAACTGAACGAGCCTTTGCAAGGAAACTTCGAAGGTGTTGGCGTGCAGTTCAACATCGTGGAAGACACGCTGATGATTATCCAGACCATCAACGACGGACCATCGGAGAAAGTAGGAATCCTTGCCGGCGACCGCATAGTGTCTGTCAACGACACCACAATAGCGGGCGTGAAGATGCAGAAAAACAAGATTATGAAGATGCTTCGCGGACCGAAAGGCACGAAGGTGAAAGTGGGAATAGTAAGGCGCGGCATCCCCGACGTTCTGACATTCAACATCACTCGCGACAAGATCCCCATCACCACAGTCGATGCGTCATACATGATTCGCCCCGGCGTTGGCTATATCCGCGTGGGAAGTTTCGGCGCAACGACATATCAGGAATTTCTTGAGGCTCTCCAAAAACTCATGAAAGACCCTAAGACCGGCAAAGCGCAAATACTAAAATCACTAATCCTTGACCTGCAGGACAATGGCGGCGGACTGCTGCAAACAGCGGTGAAACTAACCAACGAATTCCTTGAGAAAGGCGACCTGATAGTTTATACCGAAGGTCTCAAGCAGCCAAGACAGGAGTTCCGCGCCAACAGCAGCGGCGAACTGACGAAGACGAAAGTGGCGGTTCTCGTCAACGAGTTCTCTGCGTCAGCGTCAGAAATCCTCTCGGGAGCATTGCAAGACCACGACCGCGCCACCATCATCGGCAGACGCACTTTCGGCAAAGGACTGGTGCAACGCCCTATCCCGCTGCCCGACGAGTCAATGATTCGCCTCACGATAGCGCATTACTACACGCCTTCAGGCAGATGCATACAAAAGCCTTACAAGAAGGGCGACAAGAAGGCTTACGACAACGACCTCGACACTCGCTACAAGAATGGCGAGTTTACCAACGCTGACAGCATTCATTTCAACGACTCGCTCAAATACGAGACCTTGAAAAAGCACCGCATCGTTTACGGCGGAGGCGGCATCATGCCCGACATCTTTGTGCCGTTAGACACAACGCAATATACCAAGTTCCACCGCTCACTATCGGCAAAGAGCTTCGTCATCAACGCAAACCTCAAATACATCGACAAACACCGCAAAGAACTTCTCGCAGAATACAAGGACTTCGACGACTTCAACAGCCGCTTTGAATTCCCAACCGAGAGCATCAACGAGATGTACGCCGAGGCAGAGAAACAAAACGTGAAGCCTAAAGACGACGAGGAAAAGACTCACACCACCACTTCACTTAAAACACAGCTGAAAGCACTCGTGGCACGAGACCTGTGGTCAATGACCGAGTATTTCAGAATAATGAACGAGACAAACCACATTGTCAAAGCGGCACTCAAGGAGATTTATTGATTATTGACTCAATATAAAGTACCTCGTACTTACTACTTAATTTTGCCACATTAACTTTACAAAGCGTATTAAATAAGGTAAAAAGCCACGGTAAAAAGCAACTTTTTGGTATCTTTTACCGTGGCATTCGCTTTTTTATCGTTAACTTTGCATAATAAATTACGCGAAATTACTCCCGTTCGACAATTAAAGCAAAACTTTAATTGTACTC
>JABUUE010000070.1:16972-24234 GCA_021443335.1 Bacteroidaceae bacterium | reverse complement strand
TACGCGAAATTACTCCCGTTCGACAATTAAAGCAAAACTTTAATTGTACTCACTTAATCGTAACTTTGCATATCAACAAAAGAATTATTTACTAAATATTCAAAATATATGGCATTTTTAACTGACGAAAAACTTGTGATTGTAGGTGCTGGTGGCGCTATCGGCTCTACTATGGTTCAGACAGCTCTCACAATGAAGCTCACATCTAACCTTTGTCTTTATGATGTTTACGCTCCAGGCATGGAGGGTGTTATGGAAGAAATGTTCCACTGCGGTTACGACGGTGTTACACTCACTGCAACAACAGACGTGGCAGAGGCTTTCAAAGACGCTAAGTACATCATTTCTTCTGGTGGCGCTCCTCGTAAGGCTGGCATGACACGCGAAGACCTTCTCGCTGGCAACTGCAAGATTGCTGAGGAACTCGGCAAGAACATCAAGACTTATTGCCCAGATGTTAAACATGTTGTGGTTATCTTCAACCCAGCAGACCTCACAGGTCTCGTAACATTGCTCTACTCTGGTTTGAAGCCAGGTCAGGTAACAACTCTCGCAGCCCTCGACTCTACTCGTCTGCAGTCAGCTCTCGCAAAGAAGTTTGGCGTTAAGCAGTATGAGGTTACAGGCTGTGCTACTTACGGCGGCCACGGCGAGCAGATGGCAGTTTTCGGTTCAGCAGTTAAGGTTGCTGGCAAGCCACTGAGCGAGCTTATCGGCACTGACGCTTGCACAAACGAGGAATGGGAGCAGCTCAAGGTTGATGTAACAAAGGGTGGCGCAAAGATTATCGAGCTCCGCGGACGCAGCTCATGGCAGAGCCCTGCTTACTGCTCTGTAGAAATGATTCGTTCAGTGATGGGCGGCGAGACTTTCCGTTGGCCAGCAGGAACATACGTTAAGAACGAGAAGTACCAGAACATTATGATGGCTATGGACACTACTCTCGACACTAACGGCTGCTCATACAAGATGCCACAGGGAACTCCTGAAGAGTTGGCTAAGCTCGACGCTTCTTACGCTCACCTCTGCAAGATGCGCGACGAACTCGTTACGCTCAACATCGTTCCTCCAGTATCTGAATGGACAAGCATTAATCCAAACCTCTAATACAAGGTTCAGGGAAATAAAAAATCAGCGGTATGTTATCAAGTGTAACATACCGCTTTTATTTTAGTAGTAAGTAGTAAGTGCTTAGTACTTTATACTTTGTACTTTATACTTTGTACTTTATAGCTTTCGCTCAAGAAAGTTGAGTTCTCTTATACCAAATACTGAGAAGAGATGCTCTCGTTATCCAGCACGCGGCGGATGGTCTCGGCAAACATTTCCGCAACAGACAGTTGCTTAACCTTCGCGCAACGGTTAGAGTAAGGGATAGAGTCTGTGAAGACAATCTCCTCAAGAGCAGAGTTCTGCACTCTGTCGCTTGCAGGACCAGACATCACACAGTGGGAAGCGCAGGCGCGAACGGTCTTTGCTCCCGCAGCCTTCATAATGTCGGCAGCCTTGGTGATAGTTCCTGCAGTGTCAACCATATCGTCGATGATAACCACATTCTTGCCCTTCACATCACCAATAATCTGCATTGAAGCCACCTCATTGGCACGTTCGCGAGTCTTGTTGCATAGAACAAGCGGACATCCGAGATACTTAGCGTAAGTGTTTGCGCGCTTGCTACCGCCAACATCCGGTGAAGCAATAACAAGGTCGTCAAGATTCAGGCTCTTCAAATAAGGAAGGATGACACCAGAGCCATAAAGATGGTCAACAGGCACATCAAAAAAGCCCTGAATCTGGTCGGCATGAAGGTCCATCGTTATCACGCGATCCACACCTGCCACACTGAGCAAATCGGCAATAAGCTTTGCGCCGATGCTCACACGCGGTTTGTCCTTACGGTCCTGACGCGCCCAACCGAAATACGGGATTACGGCGTTGATGGTCTTTGCCGAAGCGCGCTTGGCAGCGTCTATCAGGAGCAAAAGTTCCATCATGTTGTCAGAGTTCGGGAATGTGCTCTGTACGAGGAAGATGTCACGCCCACGGATAGACTCCTCATAAGAGATGGCAAATTCACCATCGGAGAACTTGGTAATCACAGAATTTCCAAGTGGGCATCCGAGATGTTGGCAGATACGCTCCGCAAGATAGCGTGTGGCAGTGCCAGAGAATACCATGAAGTTTTTTGAAGACATATTATTATAGTGTTTATTGTTTAATTCTTAACCACTTAACCTCAATAAAACCTTATGCGCGTGATTATCTGCGCGTTGACCTTATTGTTTAAATGCTCAGTGAGTTTCGTCTGATGCATTGACAACTCCTGTCGCAATGCCGGAGAATTAAGCTTCACCATCAGCGTCTGGTTCTTTATGAACATCTCGCCCGTGAGCGAAGAAATGTACTCGCCTACCACCGAAGGCCACGCGGCAATGAGACGTCGTTGCAGCAGCGGAGTTTCAAGCCCCGTCTTACGCAGCAACTCGTTCAGAGGGTTGTTGATATGTGTTTCGCGACGTCTGAACATCTTTTAACCCAAAACTTGTCTTAACCCGAGAAAGTTTAAAGTTTAAAATTTCAACACCACCGCATTATTTGCGGGAACTATCAGTCTTACAGGTTCTTCCGACGACAGCTTTATCACATAATCATCGCCCGAAACCAAGTCCGTAGCGCCGTAATCATCTGCCTTTATGCCCATGTAGTCCAGGGCGTGCTGCGGAATATTCACCGCCACTGACTCTGCCTCGTCAGAGAAATTCGCCACGATGAGCAGACTTTCCTTTCTTCCGTTAGAGACGCTCTCGCCACAAGCCTCGCTGCTTCTCATAAAGGCAAAAACCCTGTGGGCGTTGAACTCCTCGCTCTGCGGATTGGCATACATCAGGTCGAAAGTCTTGCCTTCTGTCACAGCCTTCTCGTTAGCGGCTATTCCCAATATGTTGATGTGCTGCTTCTCTATGCGCTTTTCCTCAGCCGTCAGTTTTGCGCGCTTCACATAACCGTGATAGAGAGAGACCGGATTCCAATAGTCAAAGATTGTTGTGCGACCGTCCTCGCCCGAGAAGCCTTCCGCGTCCATGCCTTTCTCGCCAAACTCCTCGCCAGCGTAAAGCATGAAAGGATTTGTGTTGAGCATAGTGCTTACGACAAGCGCTGGAATACCCTTCTGCGCGTTACCGGCAAAGAAAGGCGATGCCACTCGCTGCTCGTCGTGGTTCTCAAGGAAGTTCAGCATGTGCTGCTGTATGTCGTTCACGTTCTGCCACTGCTGCGTGATGGCCTGCGCGGAACATTCGCCACGCACAACGGCTTTCAGGCAGTCGTAAAGTCCAACCTTGTCATAGAGGTAGTCGAAGCCCGCGCCAAGATATTCGCGATACTGCGCTGGGTTGTAAACCTCTCCTATGAACTTCACCTCCGGATTTAGGCACTTTACTTTGTCTGTTGCCCAATACCAGAAAGCCGAAGGAACCATCTCCGCCATATCACATCTGAAACCGTCAACACCCTTGCCCGTCCAGAAAAGCAAGATGGAAGTCATCTTGTTCCATGTGTCAGGGATAGGGTTAAAATGCTGCGAGCGTCCACCGGCATCGCAATAGTCAACGCCATAATTGAGCTTCACCGTCTCGTACCAGTCGTTCCTTCCCGGAGCGTTGCTGAAACAGTCGTTGCCGGTAGCCTTGGCAGGAGTTTCCTCGTAGGCGTCAGCACAATCGCCATCCGTTGCTGTCGGAGCCACAAAAGACTGTCCCCAGCAGTAGTAGAAATTGTTCTGCACAGAGAAATGATAGTCCTTCTTGTCGTTTTCACCAAGGTCTTTCACCTCTTCCGGCTTTGTTATTGACTGATATTGGCGCGCCACATGGTTTGGCACAAAGTCAATTATAACCTTCAAGCCTGCCTTGTGAATTCTGCCCACAAGAGCCTCGAACTCAGCCATTCTATTCTCCGGTTTTGTCGCCAAGTCCGGGTCTATGTCATAATAGTCACAGATGGCGTAGGGAGAACCAGCCAACCCCTTCACCACGGAAGGATGCTGGCGCGGCACGCCGTATGAAGAGTAATCGGTTGTCGTGGCATGACGGATAACGCCTGTAAGCCAGACATGTGTTACGCCCAACTTCTTGATACGGCTGAGCACGGCAGGAGTGTAAAAATCCATCTTGCCGCAGCCGTTGTCCTCGAGCGTTCCGTGAGGCTTGTTGGTAGTGTTGTCGTTGCCGAAGAGGCGAGTGAATATCTGATATATTATCATACCCCGTGAGCCGCCACTTCCTTGTTTATTCTGGCAATCATACCCTGGAGAGCCTTGCCCGGACCACACTCAGTGAAATCGTCAGCGCCGTCGGCAACCATGTTCTGCACACACTGTGTCCAGCGAACAGAAGCTGTGAGCTGAGCGATGAGGTTTGCCTTTATCTCCTCAGGGTTAGTGTGAGGCTTACCGTCAACATTCTGATATACAGGGCATTTTGGCTCAGCGAATATTGTTGCCTCGATAGCTGCCTGAAGCTCATCTTTTGCCGGCTGCATCAGCGGAGAGTGGAACGCGCCGCCCACCTTCAGCGGCAGAGCGCGCTTTGCACCAGCGGCCTTGATAAGTTCGCAAGCCTCGTTGATGCCCTCGATAGAGCCAGAGATAACGAGCTGACCAGGGCAGTTGTAGTTTGCCGGGACAACAACCTTGCCGCCCTCGCTCACCTGAGCGCAAATCTCCTCTATCTTCTCGTCAGCAAGCCCCACGATGGCAGCCATTGTCGATGGCTGTGCCTCACAAGCCTTCTGCATAGCCATGGCACGAGCGTAAACCAACTTCAGTCCGTCCTCGAAACTCAGTGCGCCGGCAGCCACAAGAGCAGAGAACTCGCCAAGAGAGTGACCGGCAACCATCGTGAACTCGGCAGAGTCCATGCAGATTGCTGTTATCACGCTGTGAAGGAAGACAGCAGGCTGCGTAACCTTTGTCTGCTTCAGTTCCTCGTCGGTGCCAGCAAACATAATGTCTGTGATGCTGTAACCAAGAATCTCGTTAGCCTTGTCGAAGAGTTCCTTCGCCTTCGCGTTGTTCTCATATAAGTCCTTGCCCATACCTACGAACTGGGCGCCCTGACCAGGGAATACAAATGCTTTTGCCATAATCTCTATTGTAAATTATCAATGTTTAATGATTAATTCGGAGCACAAGTTAATGTTTAATGATTAATGTTTAATTCGGAGTAAATAAAACACCGCATTAATAAATAANNNNTAATAATTAATCAATCTTTTCGCACCGCATTAATAAATAATCAATAATAATTAATCAATTATCTCAACTTTCTCTTGCAAAAGTTGAGTTACTGATTTTTATCGCGTGCAAAATTACTAAAAAAAATGCTAAAGCTCTCCATGGGCCTTAACATTTCATTAAAAACATGCAATATTTTTGATTATATCCAAGACAAGAGCAAATAAATAAGGAGTCCAAAGAGTTGCAAGAAGTTACAAGAAGTTAGTTCCTTTCAGTCACTGACATCATTATCCATCTGATAGAAGAAAGTTCAAGACAATAGTCTTGTTAAGTTGTAAGTGCGAACTACAAAGTACAAAGTAAGATTTGCTTCGGAGGTTTCTACTCTGCCTTTAAGTAGGTAATTATACTTAGACAGGTAATGTCTTGAACTCCTTAAACTCCCGCTGCCCCTACCCCCATTGCCTCCGCTTTCGCCTTCAGCAGTTGCAGCAGCGGCTCACGCTCGTTCGGCACCCTGTTGTCGAGCACAGCGTCTTTAAGACACTGCTTCAGCTCGCCCACCTCGCGCGACGGCTTAAGGTTGAACATCTCCATAATCTCGTTGCCGTCAATCACCGGCTGCAGCAGTCGCTTGAAATCCTTCTCTTTCAGGTCGGCAAGCTTCTCGCGAACCATGCGGAAATTCTCCAAGAACATCGTCTTCTTCACCACATTCTTCGATGTTATGTCCGCCTCGCAGAGTCTCATCAGGTCGTCGATATCGTCGCCCGCATCGTTGATAAGTCGTCGTACGGCAGAGTCCGTAACCTCCTCATCGGCAATCACCTGCGGCCGCATGTGCATCTCCACAAGCTTCTGCACATATTTCATCTTCGCGTCCAGCGGCAGCTTGAGTCGGCGGAACAATTCCGGAACCATCCTCGCGCCGATAATGTTATGATTCTTGAAAGTCCAGCCCTGCGGCACCTCCCATCGCTTGCTCTTTGGCTTGCCTATGTCGTGAAGCAGCGCTGCCCAGCGAAGCCACAATCCTCCCTCCTGCCCGATGTTGTCAACAACCTCAAGCGTGTGATAGAAATTGTTCTTGTGCGCCCTGCCGTTGCGTGTTTCCACAATGTCAAGCGCAGCCAACTCCGGGAGAATTATCTGCAGCAGACCGCAGCGCTGAAGGTCAACAAAGCCCTTGCTCGGTTTCGGCGACAGAAGTATCTTGTTCAGCTCCTCCTGAATGCGCTCGCCAGAGATAATCTTTATGCGGTCGGCCATGCGCTCCAAGGCGCTGAAAGTTTCCTCCTCGATAAAGAAATCAAGCTGGGTGGCGAAGCGGATGCAGCGGAGCATGCGCAGAGGGTCGTCAGAGAAGGTTATGTCTGGGTCAAGAGGTGTTCTTATTATGCCGTCCTCAAGGTCCTCAATGCCATAGAAAGGGTCAACGAGCTCGCCAAACCTGTCACCGTTCAGACAGATGGCCATCGCGTTTATCGTGAAGTCGCGGCGGTTCTGGTCGTCCTCCAAAGTGCCGTCCTCGACAATCGGCTTGCGGCTGTCGCGACTGTAGCTCTCCTTCCTCGCACCGACAAACTCTATCTCCTCGCTGCCGTATTTCACCTGCGCCGTGCCGAAATTCCTGAACACCGACAGATGAGCCTTCTTGAGCTTCTTCTTCAGCGCCTTCGCAACCTCTATCCCGCTGCCCACAACAACGCAGTCAATATCCTTCGAAGGGCGCTCAAGGAACAGGTCACGCACATAGCCGCCAACAACATAACACTCCATTCCCACCTCATCGGCTGTCTCGCCAATAAGGTGGAAAATATCTTTGTCAAGTATCTTTGCTAACTCGTCGTCTGAGTATATTCGCATAGTCGAACAGAATTTTGCGCGGCAAAATTAACGTTATTTTTTGAATAAAACAAATAACTGTCACAATTTATCATTCCACGCCCTGATTTTTTAGGCAATGATATACCTGTTGGCATACTAATTTAAAAAGGCTTAATTTTTGTGTGATTTATTCAGTCAT
>JABUUE010000070.1:11847-14989 GCA_021443335.1 Bacteroidaceae bacterium | reverse complement strand
CACACGCAAAAAAAATCAGATTTCGGTAAAATCGTGTGCCAACAAGTATATTATTGCCATTTTTTATTGAAAGAAATTGCCGTAAATTAACATAATTTTTGGCAAATATATACTTTTTGACCCTTGGCGTCAAAGCATGTGTAAGGTTCAACAAAAGTTATCTTGGTTTATCGAGGTCTACTTGTTGTTGAACCATTATTATTTATGTTTGTCTCGTAATCTTCTTTTGAATACATGTAGTTCGAGATGAAGGATAACAGACTGTTAGAGACATCAACATTGTCAATCATTAGTGTATGTATTTTTCTACTACGAGTGGTTTTGTCAGAGTATGAAACCCTATAAAAACTTTGAGTGTTAACTTGATATTCTATCGTTCCTATTCCAAATGGATTTAGAGACACTGTTAAATCTCCTAATAAGACAATTCTATCGTTATCATGATATTTCACCTCCTTAAAGTCAAAATCAACGGGATAAGAACGATTTGTCTTCTCATTATGCTCAATGAACTCTAATTTCAAATTTGGGAAATTGTCATGTATTGCTTGCGACAATGCTTTATTGGTTAAATTTTCACTATCACCCATTTTAATTTTGGCATTTGGATTTTTCGTGTTATGGAAATCTTGCTGTGCATTATAGTTTGCCCCATGAGTTAATGCTGCAACCCTATAATCCATTTCATTGATTATATTCTTGATAATTCTGTGCAAATCATCTTCTGTTAATCTTACAATCTTGCTCATAATTTATAGATAGTTTTTACCTATAAATATCAAATTTCTGCAAAGATAACAATGTTTTTGAAAGTTGGTGATATTTATTAATAAAAAAACGATAAAACATGATTAAAAACAAAATTAGACTCACAGAATCACAGTTGCATAGACTAATTATGGAAACGGTAGATGACTTAACTAAAGAATATGAAATAGGGGATACTATTCCACAAGAACTTGAGTACGTTTATGATGCAATTGATTCTGCACGTCAAAAATTAGGTAATATTCATTGGAAAACAATGAACTACGAGAATTATGGTTGGCTATATTCAAGAATTGACAAGATTGACTCATTATTATTAAAGGCTGTTAGATTAGCAGACCCGAATTACAAAGATTAAACCAACTCGCACAGTCTAAATTCTCTATTAGGTTTAACCAATCCAATAGACGTTTCAAACATATGGGTGTATCGTTTTGACTCGCCCATTTTATTGTGTTCGTCTGTTGGGGTCTAAAAGTATATCATTGCCTAAATTTTCTAAAGAATTTTCAACTAAATTCAGCCGACGCTACCTCCTGCCTCTCATTGTGACGAGCGGCACGAGCATTTCTTCCATGGATATTCCTCCGTGCTGGAAGGTGTCTTTGTAGTATGAGACGTAGTAGTTGTAGTTGTTGGGGTAGGCGAAGAAGGAGTCGCCGGTGGCGAAGACGTAGCTTGTGGAGACATTGGGCGCCGGCAGCTGCGCATCTCTCGGGTTCTTGATGACGAAGACTTCCTTCTGGTTGTATGCGAGGTTCTTGCCGAGTTTATAGCGCAGGTTGGTGTTTGTGTTGCGGTCGCCGATAATCTTCACGGGCTTGGAGGCGCGGATGGAGCCGTGGTCGGTGGTCAGCACAACGGTGTAGTTGCTCTTGGCGAGAAGCTTGAAGAGTTCTGACATGACGGAATGTTCAAACCAGCTGCGCGTGATGGAGCGGTAGGCAGCCTCGTTGTTGGCGAGCTCGCGCACCATCTTCGACTCTGTCCTTGCGTGCGACAGCATATCGATGAAGTTGATGACAAGCACATTGAGGTCGTTCTGCTCTAACTTGCGATACAGCTGGAGGAACTGGTCGGCAGCGTGCGAATCATTTATCTTATGGTAGGAGAATGTGTTCTTGCGGCGGTAACGGTCGAACAAGGTCTGGATGAGCGGCGCCTCGTTGAGGTTCTTGCCTTCCTCCTCGTCCTCATCGACCCAGAGCTCTGGGAACATCTGCGCTATCTGGTCGGGCATAAGACCTGAGAAGATGGAGTTTCGGGCGTATTGTGTGGCGGTGGGGAGGATGGTTGTGTATAGCCGCTCGTCGATGTCGAAGCCGTCTCCAATGCTCTCGGCAAGCACGCGCCACTGGTCGTAGCGGAAATTGTCGATGACTATGAGGAAGACCTTCTCTCCCCTATCGAGCAGCGGAAAGATATGGCGCGACATTAGCGTGTTGCTCATCAGCCCTGCCTCGCAGGGAGAGTTTGGCGCGGCGGGCTTTACCCAGTCGAGATAGTTCCTCTTCACGAACTTGGCGAAGCCGTTGTTTGCCTCGTCTTTCTGCGACGCAAGCATGTCCATCATTCCCGTGTCGGCAGCCGAGAGCTGCAACTCCTGCAGCGTCAGTCGCTTGTAAACATCCATCCACTCGCCGATGCTGTTAGCGTTGTCTATCTGCATGGATATGTTCATAAAGCTCTGCTGATAAGAGGATTGCGCCACCTGCGTGACAATCTCCTTCTTGTGGATGTTCTTTTTCAGCGTGAGGAGAATCTGAGCGGGATTGACGGGCTTTATGAGATAGTCGGCAATCTGCTGCCCGATGGCCTGGTTCATAATGTCCTCCTCCTCGCTCTTCGTAACCATCACGACAGGCGTGGCAGGCTGTATCTCTTTTATCTTCTGCAACGTCTCAAGTCCCGACAGTCCGGGCATCATCTCGTCGAGGAGCACAAGGTCGAATGTGCGCTCCTGGCAAAGTTCTATCGCGTCGGTGCCGTTGTTGGTAGTGGTCATCTCGTAACCTTTCTTCTCAAGAAAGAGGATGTGAGCGTGAAGCAGTTCTATTTCGTCGTCAACCCAGAGTAAGTGCATAAACTAAAATTCTTCTATCTCAATGAAGACGTCATCGTCTTCCGTTGATTTGTTTTTATTGTTGTTTGGAGTGTCTTCTATGATTATGTTGTCGTCGGTCAGCGGAGTGTTGCCGTTGTCGTCATCTTCAAACACTACGATTATCTCGTCGTCATCTATTTGGCTTTGGCTCTGGCCTTGAACTTGTGTCTGAGTCTGTGTCTGAGTCTGAGTCTGTGTCTGAGTGCTGTCTTCCGGCTGGATTTGGATTACATTATCGTCAACCTGCTGCTGAGTGTTAACCTCCGGCTG
>JABUUE010000070.1:0-11730 GCA_021443335.1 Bacteroidaceae bacterium | reverse complement strand
TTTGGATTACATTATCGTCAACCTGCTGCTGAGTGTTAACCTCCGGCTGGATTTGGATTTCATTCTGTATTTCAGCATTTGTGTCAACAGAATCAACCTTCTCCGGCTCGATGCTTATGGTGTTGGTTTCCGGCTCTTTCTCTGTGTCTGCCTCAACACTGATTGTGTTGTCAGTGTCTGTAACTGTGCCAGAATCAGTGTCAGAGTCAGCGTCAGTGTCTGCGTCAGCGTCTGCGTCAGCGTCAGTGTCAGAGCCAGTGTCAGTGTCAGAGCGCTTGATGATAGGCTCGTTGAGCATAATGATGGTTGACTGCTTCAACGGCACATAATGCGTCTCGTAGAACTTCTCGTAATCATTGTAACTATACTGTGTGCCAAGCAGTTCGAGGTTCTTGTCGCTGATGATTATCGGTCGCGCCTTGGCAGCCAAAGCGGGTATCACCTCGCTCTGCGCATAGAGCTGACGGGCATACTGCTTAGCCTCCTGGTACGACTGGAATCCGCCAACCATCATGCGGTGCAAGCCGTCAATCTCCTCAAGCTGTATCTCGAAGTTTCTGACCACAAAGGTCGTGAAATTGAAGCGCGCAAGCTCGTAAAGCAGCTTGTTCTCGTTCTCCAACGAGTCGGGATTGTAAGCGAACATGAAGGTGTAAGGCACATCAAGGTCTGGCTCAAACTTGCGGGCGGCGATGGAGTCGCTGTCGGCCATCACGCTCACTCTTCTCGACCATATATCGCCCATGTCGAACCGCCCTCCGTGAAGTCGGCGACCGGCTTTCACGCCATTGATTATCATACCCGCCAACGGCTGCACGCCACTCTTCGGGAACTTATCGACAACTGTCTGCATATCTGCCAGACACGCCTCCGAATTGCCCTCGTTGAGCTTGGACAAACCGTGGATAAAGACGAACTTGTCTCTATTGTCGCCCATAGGATAACGCTCGGTGGAGACAGCGTAGTTCTTGTAAATCTCGTGGAAATTGTTTGCCTTGAAAGCGTCGTAGGTGGAGGCGTAGAGCGAGTCTTCGAGATGCTTGCCACAAACGGCGTTCTCCACGAAATACGGGTCGGAGAGAATCTTTGTCCACTCGTTATCCGGGAATCTCTCTTTAAGCAACTGCAGGTAGCCGTCAGCCAACGCAGCCTCGTTTTTGCGGCTGTGGAGCAGGAAACTGTGGTAGAAGACATCGGCGTTCTTCTCGTAGTCGGGATAGTCTCTCATCAGTCGCGCAAACTGCTTCTCGCTCAACGGGAGGTTGTCGAGCTTGTCTTTGAATATCACGCCCGAATTATAGAGTCCGTCGGCAATAAGATTATGGCAGTCAGCCTTCTGGCTCTCCTCGAAAGGTATCTGCAGCAGGTAATATTCGCGCTTGTGAGGGTCGTTTTCAGGCTTCTCCTTCTCGCTGTCTATGGAATCTTGCTTCTCCATCTCTTTGAAGAGTGAGTCGCGCTGCTCGTCGGTAAGGTCGAGCTGGTCCATCGGGGCGTCGCCTGCTGTCTGCGCAACGACGGTCTTGTTCACGCGTTGCCAGTCATCGGCATTCTCACGATTTCCCCACAGACGCTGGAACTGCTGCTTTCCCTGGTTCACCGCCATCTGGTTGTAGAAATAGAAGGTGCTCTGGTCTTGTCCCGGGAGATTGTTCTGCTGCGTGTTCTGCCTGCGGTTTATCACGCTGTTGTTGCCGCTATTCTGGCGCTGCTGTGCCTCCTGCTCCGCCAACTTGTCTTTCTCCTCCTTTTCCTTCTTCTTGAGGGCTTCTATCACCCTGTCTATGGCGGCGTTTCGCTCCTTTTCAGGCATCTCGGAAAGGGCAAGAAGAGAGTCGTTGAGATGGATAGCGTCGGTGTGTGGCACAAGCTCATCGAGTATCTTTGAGCGGTGTGAGAGCTGCTCGTAGTCTTTACGCTCTTTGTCCAAAAGTCCGATGGCCTCGCCGTAACAGCGCTTGGCATCGGAATATTTCTCCTGCGCCCAATAGATATCGCCCAAACGCAGCAAGAGCACGCCCTTCTCTATGCCGGAGCGCGTGGCCTTGGCATTGCCTTTCTCGTAAGCGCCGATGGCGTTGGCGGTGTCTCTCTGTGCGAGGTAGATATTGCCGATGGCGTAAAACACCTGGTCGAGATACTCCTTGTTGTTGTCGTTTCTCGCCATTCGTCGAAGCAGGGAAATCATGCCTTTTGCATCACTCTCTGCCGCCACCTCCGTCATCGCTATGCGGGCGTTGAAAGCAAGCTCGTAAGGGGGAGAGCAGCGCACGCAGGAGCGATAGGCTTTGTAGGCGTCAGACTTCTGTCCGAGGGCGGAATACATCTGTCCGAGAAGGTAATACTCCCTGGCTTTCTGAATTGACCTCGACTCTCGCTTGATGACTTTCAGCAGATAAGGCACGGCTTCCGCGTACTGGCGCGTGTGGGTGTAATAGTCTGCCATGGCGTAGTTCCAGTCCTTCTGCGCACGCCAGTGTATTGAGTCGCGCTGCATCTTTTTTATCACATCCTCAGCGTCATAGATCCAGTCTTGCTCGACATAGCATCTTGCGAGCCACGCGCGCGCCTTGCCGTAGATGGCCGGCTGACCGCTATAGAGGCGAGACATATAGGCGAAGGTGGAGGCAGCCTCGTCGAACGAGCCTTTCATAAACTGCGACTTTCCCATCATGAGCCACGCCTTCCACAGGAAAGGGTTGTACTCCTTGCGGCTGAGCCACTCGATGTCTTTCTCTGTCTTTCGGCGCGTCTTGTTCCAGTCGGGCTTCTTCTTTATCGAATGGCGGCGGATGGCTTTTTGCGATTTCTCTATCGCTCTGTCGAAATTGCCCTTACCAATATCGCGGCTCGACTTGTTGCCGACGGTGTAAAGCGGAATTATCTCGGTAAAATTGTCCTTGTTGCCTTTCTCCTTCTCCAAAGCGCCGTCAATATAAGCCACAGAACCGTTGTAATATGTGTTGTAACGGGCAGAAAACGAGTGCCACCATCGCGACAACGAGGTGTTCTTGTTCGTAGAGCAGCCAACTAACAAACAGCAAGTTACTACAAACAGCAATATGTGGAAAAGGCGTTTCAAGCTAACAATTAATCAAGGAGTTCAAGGAGTTACATGGAGTTCAAGGAGTTCAAGACAATAGCTTTATAATTTCGTAACCTTAATTCACTCTATGACATTATGGTAATGTCTTGAACTTCATGGACTTCTTAACTTAACAGCATCAGCAATTCATCTTTTATCTGGTCTGGCACATTGATTCCCCGAAGCACTAACGAGCGGTTCCACTCCTTGACTTCATCGGTCATCATGGAATAAAGAACCTCGCGAAACTCATCTGCCTCCTCATCGGTATATTGGTCGGAAGGACGGCGGGCAAAACGGTCAAGCTCCTCATCGTCGAAATAGACAATGTCTTTGGTGGCTGCCTCCATCATGCACTCCTGCTCACACTTGCTGTTAGTGCCGTCACAAGTGCCGCAATCGGACGCCACGGGCTTGTCGTCGTTCATCTTCAGCCGCTTCTTCACTCCCTCGCTTTCCATATAACGACGCAAGATATAAGTGGCGATAGCTATCACCACCAAGGCTATTGCCATATATATCGTGGTAGGTTTCAATTTATTGATTATTGATTATTGATTATTGATTAATGGTTAATGGTTATTGATTATTGATCACAAATCCCGCTGCCTTCAGGTCTTCCCAGAAATTGGGGTATGACTTCGACACCACCTCTGGATTGTTTATATCTATCTTGCCGAACTTCAACGCCAACGGAGCGAACGACATCGCCATTCGGTGGTCCTCGTAAGTGTCTATTGGCTCAAAGGTTGGCTCGCAGTTTTCGCCCGTCCATATCAGCTCACTGCCGTTACGGTCTTCTATCACAAAGCCTACCTTACGCAACTCTGTCTTCAAAGCCTCAATGCGGTCGGTCTCTTTTATCTTCAGACTGTCAAGGCCCGTGAAATGGAACGGAATGCCTAATGCACAACAGGTTACGGCTAAGGTCTGCGCCATGTCAGGGATATTGGCAAAGTTATATTCCATCTTGCTCACCTTTGTTATGGCTGGCTTCAGACTGACCTCGGAAATGCCCCGCTTGCTCTTAAACACGGACTTCACGCCGAGCAGGCTGAACAGATAACGGATGCTCGAATCGCCCTGGCGCGAGCTGTCCATCAGACCTTTCAAGACAATGCTCGTGTCGCCATTGAAAT
Source organism: Bacteroidaceae bacterium (assembly GCA_021443335.1). Taxonomy (GTDB): domain Bacteria; phylum Bacteroidota; class Bacteroidia; order Bacteroidales; family Bacteroidaceae; genus Prevotella. Next base: position 7,506 of record JABUUE010000070.1, on the reverse strand, counting down.
GGAAGTCGGACGACGGGCGACCATAGTAGCACAGCGCCGCCATCTCATACCAATAACTTGCCGCGCTCCAATCGTTCTCCACGGTGTAGTCAATATTCTTGTAACCGCCCGCCTCTATCGTTATGTCGTCGTTGTCGTGCCACCGAGCCACCGCGCCGAAATCTTGCATTACCGACAAGGTGAGGTCAATGTAAGGACGCGAGAAGATTTTGCCAGACACCCTGAGCTTCAAGCCTTTCTCCATGACTGGAGCTATCATAAGCAGAGCCGAAATATACTGCGAACTGACATTTCCCGGCACTTCCACGCTGCCGCCAACGAGTTTCCTTCCGCGTATTTTCAGCGGCGGAAAGCCTTCCTCGCCAAGATACTCTATGTCTGCGCCTACGCTACGCAGCGCTTCCACAAGAACTTTTATCGGACGGTGTCTCATTCGCTCCGTGCCTGTCAAAACATGCTCTTCGCCGTCGCGCTGCGCCAACAAGGCTGTCATAAAGCGCATCGCCGTTCCTGCCGCGCCGATGTTTATCTCGTAAGGCAGAGACGAAGCAAAAGCTTCCCTCACCACCCTCGTGTCGTCGCAAGTGGCAAGGTTCATCACACCGTCAAAGTTAAAGTCATCCTGCCTACTCAAAGCGGAAACTATGAGCACTCTGTTGCTCACGCTCTTCGACGCCGGCAGGTTTACATCGTAGTTTATATCGTTAGGTGCAAATATTATCATTATTACAAATATATCATTATTATCCTAATAAATAACGTATATTTTCTCATTTTATTTGCATAATAACACAAAAAACATTAATTTTGCACCCAGAAAAGCGCGGGATGTGGCGCAGTAGGTTAGCGTACGCGTCTGGGGGGCGTGTGGTCGCCAGTTCGAGTCTGGTCATCCCGACAGCAAATTAAAGGGCTATAAACCAAGAAATTAGGTTTATAGCCCTTTTGTTATTGTGGTGTGTTTTTGTAGTTAAAAGCTGCATACCAACAGCTGATAGACAACGCGCAGAAGAATGCCGATTACTGGAGAGCTGTACAACAAGCTCAGCAGGATTATACTGCTCCCGAAAGAGAACGCATTGCAGCGCAGAATGCTAATGCTATAGATTTAGCACAGGCACAGACACAAGCAGATTATGAGGCAAAACTTGCCGCAGAAGCAGAAGCCACAAAGCGGCGCAGAGAAAGCGTCATACCAAAGGATGATGCTGTTGTGGAGGGCGATGCAGAGGGCGCAGATGTAGCCGACACAAAGGAGACCACCGAGACTCCCGCCCCTTTGCCCGACGAGACCGCCACGGACGAGACGGCGCAGAAGCAGACAGGGCAGACGGTGAAGCCTACGCAGGGGCAGAAAGTCGTAGGAGAGGGTGTCGGCGAGGTGATGAAGATTGCTGGTATTGATGTGAACACGATAGATGGGCAGAGAGTGCTGAACGAGACTGTTGCAGACATTCAAAAGGCAAATGTGGAGGCGGCGGACAGGAAGTTCAACGAGCAGTTAGATAAATTCAAGAACAAGGAGCAGAATAGTTTGATGAATATGGGACGACCACAAGCGAAACTGCTTGCTGCTGGTATGAACGATGTAGAACTGACGCTTGCGCCTGATGTGCTTAACAGACATCTTGACAAGCATAAACTTACTCCTGACGACCTGAAAGGACTTGCCGCTGCAATACAAGACCCTATACTTGTCTATAAGCACGGAAAGAAAAATCCGAATATTGTTGTCGTAACAGAACTAACAGTGAACGGCAAGAAATTGTCTATTGCCGTAAGGTTAGGCGAGGACGGAAAAGTTGTTGAGATAAATAATGTGAGCAGCGTTCATGCAAAAGATGCACAAACTGAATTAGAGCGTCTTTCAGAGTTAGACCCAGAATATCTGAAGACTAACTTGAGATGGGTAGATAAAGAAAAAGTTTCGGACTGGTTTTCTACAGCCGGCCTCATCCGCCTCATTCAAGAAAATAGCAATCCGAAACTTGTTTCGACTGCAAAGGTAATAGAAGATTTCTCAAATCCAAAGATTTCTCCAGAAATTTTGCAGAAAATGACCGTTTGGCACGGTTCACCCTACAATTTTGCAAACTTCGACCATACAAAAATGGGTACTGGAGAAGGAGGCCAGGCACACGGATGGGGCACTTATGTGGCATTGAGTAAAGATGTAGCAAGAGATAGATACGCAAAAGGATTAAGCGGATATTATAATGTTATTAATTACAATGGAAAGGATGTGTCACTCATTTTCTCTTCTATTAATTCCGAAGAAAGTGCTGCAAGTGAAATTGGAAGGGAGATGTTTTTAAACAATATCTCTTTCAAAGATGCTAAACAAAAGGTGTTATCTAAATATCAAAAGAAATTAGAAGAAGAAAGGAAGAACATATATGAAATTCCAGAATATAGCGCAGAGGATGCTATAAATTTCATCAATAAGATATCCGAAAACAACCTTAAAGTGGAATCCAAATACATCCCTGCAAATGTATATGAGATATCTATTCCCGATAATAACGGCAGGAACTATCTTGACGAGCAGAAGGAATACACTCGCGAGGAGGTTGGCGAGATAGTTGACAGACTGAATAAGACTCTGTCTGAAGGACGCATAGCTGGCTTTGAAATGGACGAGAGATTTAGCGTTGATGATTTCATGCCGAATGGGAAAGAGACTGTTTCTGGTAAAGAGATATACAGAAATGCTCAGCCAAAGGTAAGAGGCGCATTTGACGCGAAACAGGCATCTACCTTGTTGTCCAAGGCTGGCTTTGTCGGCATCAAGTATGACGGAAGGAAGGACGGCGAATGCTGTGTGATATTCAATGAGGGCGATGCGAGGATTGTAAACCATACTCAGTTCTTCAAGACTCCGAACGGCGAGGTGTACGGCTTTGTCTATAATGGCAAGATATACCTTGACCCCGACCTGATGAACCCTAACACTCCGATACACGAATATAATCATCTTTGGGACAATGCGCTGATGCAGACGAACCCTGAACTGTGGGCGAGATGGAAGGACCTTGTGCGTGGCACGAAACTTTGGAACGATGTGCTTGCCGACAAGAACTACGCTGACATCAGAGACAATGAGGACTTGGTGGCGAGTGAGGTGAAATCGCGTCTGAGCGGCAAGGACGGAGAGAAATTGCTTGAAGACCTTGTTAAGGAGGCTGACGAGATGCACGACCCGATAGAGAAGGCGCAGCGAATGACACTTGTTGCTCGCATAAAAGCGTTGCTCTCTGAGATGTGGGAGAAGACGAAGGAATGGTTTGCGAACAGCAATGTGTTCACAACCAAGTACACGAAGGAGCAGATACTGAGCATGAAGGTCGAAGACTTCATCCGCAAGACGCTGAAGGACTTGGCAGAGGGCGTGAACCCACTGGAATATGGCATGGGTGAGGCTATTCAATACTCTAAAGTCACAGATAAGAGCCGTATAGACTGGTTTGACAAACAACCCAAAATAAGGACGTATAAGACTATCGCTGTGGATAAGGACGGCAATATGGGCGCGCCTATGGCAAACAGCATCTCTACTACGAGTAGCACAAAGGGGAAGGTGAAAATGGGTAACTATAAGTTTGGTGATTTGTATGAGGCTGATGAGCATCCCGAACTTGTGGATGACAAGGGCAAGATTACTATCATCAGGGATGATGGCAAGTCGTTGAAAGTGGCTTATGACCCATACGACCATTCAAGCGACAGTTACATCAATGACCAGTTTAAGAGCGCTTGGGAGCGAGACAACCTTATTGTGATTGAGCAGGAGGTAGCTCAGGCAGACTTGGACGAGCATTATCACGCTGGCTTGGCTTATCTTCCGACAGGTATGCACGAATGGAAGAAAGGTGTTGTCGGTCGGCAACTTCCCGAAGATGAGGCAAGGCACGTCTATCTTGCCCGCTGGAGCAGACCAATAGGACAAGTGTCATGGGATAAGGTTGCCGAAGAATGGATAGAGAAAACCCTCAAGAATGGGATAGATGTTCCATTTAATGTTGTCCCGAAGGCTATACGTGACACGCTTGCTAATGCTGGCGTTAACATCATTGAACCCGAGAAAGGCATGGGGCAGAATTGCTTTGACGCCTATGAGGAATGGAAGGCTAAGAGGCGAAAAAAGCAGGCTGGGGAGGCGGTGAACCCTACGGAGTATGGAAATAGAGAGACGCAACGAAAAAATGCGACTGAAAATTTGCAGAATCCGCAAGAAAACGCTAATTTTGCAGAACAAACAAACGCTACTGAAGATGGAAACAATGTCACAAAAGCAGAAACTCGCCAAGAACAGAGCACTCAGGGATACACTGATATGGTGCGCAGCAAAACAACTGATGCTGCCAGCGGAAATGGAATGCGCAACAACCAACAAGAAATGGCAGAAAGAGATGTCTATCAGAGCGCGCCGCAAAATGGAGGAATACCTGGAGACGCATCCGGAAGAAAGAACCTTATTGGCGGCAATGATACTGATGGACACATGTCAAGAAGTGACGTGCAATTGCGCTCCGGAATGGGCAAAGCAGTTAGTGAACTCGCACAAGCATTCGGGCATGAAGTAACCTTTGATGGCGAATTCGCCGACAATCAGCATCAAGGATACGTCAAAGATGGCGTAATCCACATCAATCCAAATCTTAAGGAATCGGAGCAACTCGCGTTTATCATTGGACATGAGATGACTCACACCGTTGAAGGCACTAAAGCCTACAACGCACTTTTGTCGTACCTTGAAACAAACAAGACATTCAAGGATTGGGTTGACAAACAAGGAGGACTGCAAGCGTTAATCGAAGCCAAGAAAAAGGAATACGCAGACTACAACAAGCGACTCACCACTGACAAGCAAGCGATGATGGGAAATTCGCTTGAACTTAGCAACGCGGATGCGAAAGCCGAAATAGTAGCGAACTTCGTGAGCGATATGCTACTAACTAACGAAAGCATGGTTAGGGAAATGCTTGCGCGCGCTCAGGGGACAAGAACGCTTTGGCAGCGAATAATCGACTGCCTTAGAGCAATAGCGCAGCGCATAGGGTTGATGGGCAGACAAGCCATGACAATTCGCAAAATGGCTGAAAAGATGGAACATGCATTGCGTCAATCTATAGACTTGCAGATGGCGGATGAAGCAGTGAGCAATTCAATTCGCTCCATGCAAGCGGACTTGCAAGAGGGGAAAATGTTTGCCGATCTTGTTGACAAAGGAATTCTCAACCAAGCGCAAGCCGACAAGCTAAGAAATGAATTGACTCAACTTGTGGAGTATATGGCAGACCCTGTGCGCAGAAGTATAGTGGACATCAATGAAACATATGGTAAAAAAGATAGGCAATTCTTCCCATACAAGCCGAATGCGGATAAGCTGTACAAGATATCGATGGACTTCTCGACTCTTTGCTCCAAGCGCATACTTACCCAGTATGTCATAGAATCGCTTGAAACAAGACTCGCAAACGATAAGGAACTCCGTATAGCGAAACCTGGAGAGCAGCAAGGCAGGGTATTCACCGCCGAGGAAACGCTCGCCATACGCGAAATATTACAACGATACCGCGCCGAGCAAAGCTCCATAAGCGAAGAAATGGCGAACAAGATGAAATATTTCCATGTGGCATGCGCAATGTGCTATGTGGAAGCCGCACGTCTAAAATCTCCAAAGCAACAAGAAAGATGGCTGGGAGCGGAGCGCGCAGGAATAATCACCAACTACCTCGCCGAAGAAGACGCAGAATTTCGCAAGCAGCTCAAGACATTCGAGGAGCAATGGAAGATAGAGCATGGATATGAACCCAATATCACCAAAGAGAAGATGCGCGCCCTTGGCGATAAAGGCAAAAAGGATTGGAACGCACTATATGCAGCCAAGACAAAAATGCGCTCTGAATACAAGCTCAATGACGAGCAAAAGGCAATAGTAGAGCGCGGCATAGCATTGCCAAGAAACGCATTCCTTACAGCAGCCAATCTTGCCGAATTGTCGCAGCGAGAGCCAAAGATATTTGGGGCATACGCAAAATTCATTCGCAACGCAACAAAATCAAAAGGACTTGAACGAGATGAACCATATTACTATGGGGACTCTTACAATCCATTCAATGGGAAAAACAAAGTTGTAAGTGATGGATTCATCGAATCGGTAAACGCTGAGAATGGCATGCGCTTCCAATCATGGAGCGATTGGCGCATAGTGCATCTGCTCGACTACATAACCGCAGTGTGCGACTTGTCAGTGCGTGGGGCTGCCATGCATGGCTACACCAAATTCCCAAATGAGGTGCGCGCTTTTGGAAAGACAGGCATAATGTTCAATATGTCGGGAGTGCTGCAAGGCACCGGAATAAAGGAGGATGGGACTCTCGATTTCTCGCCAACGGAGTCAGTCGACTTTGATGAAGCAATGAGGTTGCGCGATGAATTCCCAGAGACAGCCGGAATGCAATGCATCGGAATTAGCGATAAGGTTATTCGCCTGCTGATGGATTGCGACTTTATAGATTACATCATACCATATCATAAGAGCAGCTTAACGAAGAGACTGCGCAAGATAGCGCAGATTGCCAATTGGACAGATTACGAAAATTCGCAGAACGCGAAGAAGATTCCAGGTGCCAAGAACGAGAACAACATTGAGAAATGGCAAACAGAGCCAGAATTCAGCGAATTCTTTGTTGGCTACGATACCGGAATGAGCGGAATAGAAGCCATGCGAGCATCGGCAAAACGCTATATCGCCATGTGCAAAGAGCGCGGACTCACGCCAAAATTCGCACAATTCAGCGACCACCCAAATTATTGGAAGCTGCTTATTGACCGCAAAATGATAAATCAAAAGACAGGTGAGTTGATACGCCAGAAACCCGTACGTCCTGACTTTGATTTTGAATTGATACGCCGTATCGTAGATGAGGAAGTTGCCAACAGCGCGGAAACTATGCAGGACGAAGCACTGAATTATGTGCTTGACCATATTGGCGAAGTGCCGAAGCTCATCAAAGAACTTGTATCAAAGGGCGACAGCTCCATGAAGATGGCGCAAGACCTAACTAAATCGCAATCGCAAAAGAACTCCATTGGCAATTATCCAACCGACGAGGAAAGACTCGCTGCCGATATGATTGCAGAAGAACAGCGCAGTGATAAAAATCGCAGAATGATGGAGCAGACGGCGCGGAAGCCTTACGATGCGCCTGTGTCGGAGCGCAAGCAGGCCGGACTGATAGAGGATATTATGGCAGGTAATAATAGCGATGCTATAAATGCACGCAGAACAGATGCCGTAAGAAATGCGCGTAGTGTGCTTGCGAAAAGTAAGCGTGTGAATGAGGATGTGACGAACAAACCACAAGCAGTAAAAGATGCCGAGCAGACCGTTGTTAACTACTTCAAGGAGCAGATAGACAGGAAATGGATGGATGCCATGAGCAAACTGAAACTGAATCGTATGCTGTCTATATTCCCTCATCTGAACGCCAAGAACCAGGT
>JABUUE010000006.1:11989-58542 GCA_021443335.1 Bacteroidaceae bacterium | reverse complement strand
GGCGACATAGCCATCTTCGCTATATCGACACCGCCCAGAATCCACCGCTCCACCTTGTCAAGAAACTTTGTCGAAAGTTTGCTGCTCATTCAGTCTGCTGGTTTTGAGATTACGTTAGGGGGGTTACATTTTTTGAGGGACTAACAACTGCGGAGAGTTTTCAAAAGTTATCTCCGGGTACATATCTTGTGGGATGTCCTGATATGCATCGCCGAAAGCGAATGTCTCTACGTCAACAGGCAGGTCAGCATCCGTGAAACCTCTATCTGTTCGTACAGGCTTTCCGCGATAGACAAACAGTTGTCCGTTCTTGTCTCTCGCTATCCATAACTGGTTTAAGTTCTCTTTCATGTGTTTATGGGTTTATGGTTTATGGGGTTTATAGTTCGTCGGGCAGGAAGAGGGATGTCCGCGGCACCTGCGCTGCCCATCGCCGGTGGACGTATATGCGCTCTATGGCGAGCTGGTTTACTCTTTGCGCAGCGATGTTTCGCTTCGGCTTTTCCGCGAGGCAGAGGAAATCGTCGGGCATGGAGTATTCGGAGATATAGACCGGGAAATCCCTTGTGCGCAGCCAGGCATAAAAGGCATTGTGGTCGAAGTCGCCGAGATAGCCTTCTGTGCCGGCATACGGCGGATCGCAATAGACTACGCTGTCCTGCGGTATCTCAACCTGCTCGTAGGAGAGTGCAGAGCGGAGAATGTCTGAGGTTTGCCCCCCCCTCGCAAGCGGCTGGCACGCTCCTCGTGCTGAAGCCTCGTAATCTTTCCACTCTCTCCGTACATTCCATTCGGACTTTTTTTTTTGAGAGCGTCGTGAAACGCTCTCTGCTCTCGATGTGCTGCATTTGAAAGTGAGGCAATCCGTTGGAATCCTTCGATGTCGTGCATCTCTGTATTTCTGCCCCCCCCTATTATGGCGTTGCGCAGTTTCAGTCTGCGCTGCGTGAGGTCGGTAACGCCTTTCAGCGCATTGTATGCCCGCTCCCAACTTTCAGGGAACATCTGCCGGCACTCCTCCCATTCGTCATCCATTACGGCATAGTGCAGGGCGCGCTTGTACGGCTCTATCTCCTCGCTGTAAAGATAATTCCGCTGATTGTTGGCGAAGCTCCACATGAGGCGGATATAAGGGTCGGTGTCTTTCAAGCGGAAGAAGTCCTCGCGGCTTATCCATCGCGTCTCATTGTCAAACTTTCCGCTCACCGCGTCGATAAAGAGCTGCGTAACGTCGCCGAGAACATCGTTGACGAGGAAACGCCTGTACTTGCCACTGAGCATCGCCGCGTGCGTCACGGCGCAACCGCCGGCAAAGAGGTCAACGAATGTCTCCGCCGCCGGCATCTGCTCCACGACCCAGCGCGCTATGCCGCTCTTGCTGCCTTGGTATGGTAGTCCGTAGTTCATTGCTGCTGCGCCTCCTTCTCCGCCTTCTTCTTAGCCTTGTCTCTCGCCCGCGCTTCCTCGATGGGCTTGATGTTGCGCTCCCAGTCCTCGCGTGCCGCGGTGAGGTAAGGCTCATATTTCTTCGCCTTGTCGCCGAGGATGGTGTATAGTTCGGCAAGGCGTTTCTCCATGCCCTTGATGCGCACGGCAGTGTTCGGCTTGTCCTTGCGCTGGAGGTAATGAATGAGATCGAAGGCGTGCTTATGCTGCGCCTCCTTCTCGGCGCGGCGAGCCGCCTGTTCAGGGTCGCGGTCAGAAATCTGCTTGATGACCTGCTGCTTCTTCTGCAACTTAGCCTCCGTGGATAGCTTATCCCAATAGGGGCGGAGGAAGGCGCGCAGCTCCTTGTTGTCAAGACGGCTCTTGGCAGCCATCTCGCGTATAAACACCGAGTCCTCGTTGAGCCGCACATAGATGGTCTGCACCTCGTCGTCGATAGCCTTGTATATGGCTTCCACCCGCTCTATGCAGCGCGCCGCCTCCTGAGCGAAGGGCTTGATGTCCTGCGCCGGACGCTTGTCCTCAGCCATCTGCTTGGCACGGGTAGCCGATTCCTCGCCACGGCTGCGGAGGTCGCGTATGGTGTCCGTGCGCTGCTGTAGTTCGGGGGAGAGCAGCCAGCGCAGTTCGGCGACGGTGGGCAGACGGTTGGGGTTGTTCACGCCAGCCAGTCCGAGCGACGGCATAAACTGCGGCTGCGGAGTGTCGGCGGCGGTCTGCTCCTCTTCGGGCGTAGTGCCGTCCTGATTGAAAAGGTTTATCTCCTTGCGCTTCTCCTCAGCCTCGCGCTGACGGATGAGTGCCTTCGCCGCCGCTTCCTCCTTGGTGGGTCTGCCGCGGTGGGGAACGAGCAGGGCGGGGTCAGTAAGGTCGATTGTGCGGGCATACATCTGCTGGAGGTCTTTGGTAATCCTCTCAGCATAGAGGCGCACGGTCTTGATGCGGCGGGCATAGTCCTTGAACATAAACGACTGCTCGCAGAACGAGCGGCAGTAACGCCACGAGGCAATGAGCCGCACGCCCTTCTCCGCAACCTCCTTCACGTCCGCATCGCCGCGGTCGAGACGGCGCAGGTCGCCAGCCAGCCATAGGCGGAAGTCGGCAAGCCACTTGTCCTGCTCGCCGGCATCCATCTGTGTGTATAGCTTAATGTTTTGCATAATGAGCTGTTGGGGTTTTAATTTGTTACTGCAAAGGTAAGCACAGGGAGAGATATTATATGGACAAAAAAAATAGCCCCCGAAGCGACATTGCTGTGCTTCGGGAGCTGAGAATAGAGATATATGTAGAACTTGTGGCGATTAGTTCTCCTGAACCATGAGGCTGTCCCATCCACCTTCTGCTGGTTCTACGCAGAGATGCTTGTCATAGAGGCAAGGCTGGAGGAGGTAGGTGTAAGTAACCTGACGGTCGTCGGTTGCTGCCGCACCTGTGTCTGCTGAGATACCATCTGCATCGAAAGCACCATTATAGATTGGGTCGTAAACGATGTAAGAAACATCGTTGTCAACTACGATGAAACCAATCTCGTGATTGTTCAGGGCGCGGTTAAGCTCTGCTGTCTGAGCATTGTTAGCCTGAATAGTGAACTTCAACTCCTGCTTAAAACCACCACGCTTCTTCAATGAACCGCCAGTGAGCTGTACGGTCTGCTCCTTAGCGTCAATCTTGTAAAGACCTGCGCCAGAAGCAAAAGAAGGAGTGGAGAAGGTATTGCCTGTAAGAGTCAACTTTGCCTGAAGGTCTTTCTTTGCAAAGTAGTAAAGAGAAGAGCCGAGACCAGCAAGGTTCTCAAGGCAGTTGTCAGAAGCAAGGAAATTCTTAAGCTGTGGGCATGCTGTCTGTGCCATATTATATTCCTTTCTTTTTGATTAGTGGGTTAATGAAAGTTCCATTGCGAGGGGACGGCTTGTATTAAGCCAGTCCCTACGCTTTGGTGTTAATGCTTACTCGAAGATTGGAGTAAATACCATGTAGTTGCCCTTCGCGTTCTTCGTGATAGTCGCTGTAGTCTCGCCTGTTGACCACTGCTTGAAGGTCTTGCTACCATTCTCTGCTGTGAGTGTGAGAGTAGTGTTCTCTGCAAACTCTACAGGCTCGGTGTAGGCAGTGCCATTAACTTTTACGCTGCCCTCGCCAGATGCTGGGAGAGTAACCACAACCTTTGTCTTCTGGTAGTCGCCGGAGATAAGGGCATTTGCGATTGTGCCGTTGGTCTTAGCGAAGCAAGAAGCAGTTGGGTTGAGAAGGCGTGTGCCCTGGATAGACTGAATCTGGAAGAGGATGTCTGAGAGATCTTCGTCAGAACCAACCTTCACGCGAACATTGGTCTGGTTGTTCTCAGAGTCAACACCGTACTGGAAGTTCTCTGCAACGGTGAACACGAGGAGGTCGCCCTTACCGAAAGCGTCAGTAGGCACAACAGTTACATTCTGTGTCTCTGGCACCTTCCAGTCGCCATTGCCCTGATACTGCACGCTCATGTTGCCGTGCTTCTTGTTGGTATAAGCATCAGCGATGTTGATACCAGTCTGGATAGAGCAGTAGCAGTAGATGTTTGGCTGCTGACGGAGAGCTGGGTGGAGCTTGCCGTAAACCTCCATGTAAGTGTCGAAAGCAGAAGTGTCAGTGCCGCTTGTAGGAGCTTCGATAGCGTCGCACTCGATAAGGTTGCCAGCCTCCTTAGAGATAAGACCTGCATCAACATCGTTTGCGATACACTTATGGAAACCGTCGTAGAGAGAGAGCCACTTCTTCTCCTCTACCTGGTCGTTATCAATCTCTCCGAAGAAGAGGTTTGCAGTGAGGTCTTCTGCATAAGTCTTCATGATTGCCTCTGTCTGGGCTGTAGAGATTGGATAGTCGCCAGTAGCGTGAACACCAAAGTTTGTTTCAACAAACTGGTCTGTGTTGCCCTTTACAACAGTCCAAGAGAGTTTTGCAATCAATGGACGGCTCTGAAGGAAACCGATGTTGTTTACATTAGGCTGTCCTACAACCTTGCGACGAGTGATGCCACCCTTGCGGATAAGCACGGTCTCAACCTGCTTGTACTGCACGCCGCTGATAACCTTGATTTTGAGGCGGGAGATGAGGTCTGGAGCAACGTATGCCGGACCCATGAAGATTTGAGTACCTACCTTCTCAGCGATGGTAGTCAATGCCTCGATGCCGATAAATTCATTTGCCATAGCTTTAATAATGATTTTGAGGGGTTAATGATTTTGCTTGTTTAATAGTTTACACATTGTGAGATGCGAGCCATGCCTTTCTGCGCTCCGCGTTCTCCATAGGGGAGAGGGTAGAGTCGTAAGCAGGCATAGTGCCTATCTTGTGTGCCGCTGCCGATGTTCCGTTAGAGGCAGGAGCCTGGTCAGGTGTTTCTGCTGGTTTCTCGGTGAGAGTCTTAATCTGCGCGTCCTTGTCGGCAAGCTGCTGCTCCGCTGTAGCGAGAGCCGCCTTTGCACCTTCAAGGTCTTTCTGCGCCGCCTCGATGTCCTTCTGCATAGACGCAAGGAGTTCCTCGTGCTTTGCATTCAGGTCAGCAAGGTCTTTCTCGTAGTCGGCTTTGTAGGATTCCATAGCCTCGTTTGCCGTAGTCTCTGCCTTAGATATTTCCTCGCTAACGCCAGCGAGCTTTGCTTCGAGAGCGTCGAGAAGGGAAGCGTCCATGTGTGCTCCATCCTCTGTGACAATCAGCTCGTCAATGCCGCACGCTGCGGCGATCTCTGTGTACTTGTTCATATCGTCGTTGTTTGGGGTTGATGCCTCATTCTTCGGCTTGCAGCCTTCGTCGTCGCCATCCTCGCCTTTAGGCTTGCAACCGTCATTTGAGTCGTCCTCGTTCTTTGGCTTGCAGCCCTCTTCCTCCTCAGTGTCCTCGGAGGTCTCTTCCTCGTTGATGATACGTTCGAGAGGCTGGGCAGTGCCATCGGAGAGAGCGAAACAGCGCATAACGGTTTCGGCGAGGGTGCTCTGTCCGTCAACGAGTGTGCCTGTGGCTTCCGCTGCCGTATAGAGTTTGCCGTGGAGCATAGCGTCGGGAGCAGACGGACAGCCAGCATTTACATCAGCGCGGAACTCGTCGCCGAGCGTCTTCAACTGCTCCATAAGCAACTGCGCATCGCCATCGTTGGCAATGTCGCGATACCACTTGTTCTTGTCGTAACTGCCCTCCTCGTAAATCTCGTGGAAGGTCTCGTCAGAGAACTGGTTCTTAGCACCGTCGGCAAGCGTGTAGAATGCCGCCATAACGCCGATGCTGCCAACCTCGTTCTTCGCGTTCATGTAGTAACGCTCATCGCAGAGAGCCGCGATATACATACCTGCCGAAGCGCAGAGACCGTCGATGAAGGCAATCACTGGTTGCCCCTTGCTCTTGGCGTACTCAATAGCTTGCTTATAGTCCTGGATAGCGAATGCGCTGCCTCCAGGAGTGTCAAGGAAGAACACATGACCTTTGCAGTTCTCATTGTCGGCCGCAAGCATCATCAGGTCTCGATGCTCAATGCTGCCGTAAGAGCAAACATCGCCGTGTCTTGTAACTGGTCCACTGATGGTAAGCACGTTCACAAACGGCGTTTCCATCTTGTCGGCATCCCATGAGCTGCGTGTATGTCCGCCCTCAGACACAGTGTATTCCTTAATCGGTTTAGCATCCATTGAGTACAGGCGAGCCACGGTCTTATCCTCCGGCGAGAAAGCAAGATGCGTGTTAAGGTTCAGTTCGAGAACCTTGCGCACCGTCTGCACGAAAGATGGCTCTACGAACCATGCCTTCGTCGTAAGAATTTCGTGAAGTCCTGTAATCATACTTTTACATTGTTGTTAAAAACCAATTGCAAAAGTCGGACTAAATATGAGCTGTTTAATGACACAAAAAGCCCCATTCTCGCGAAATGGGGCATAAAAAAGAACGACCGTGCTTCACAGCACAGCCGCTCCGATAATGAGAAATTTACATCATCTTATTCTTCTTCTGCTTTTAGTTTTATCATTGGAGATAGTGACTTGCACTCTATCTTTATGCCTACTGAGTCGGTCTTTGCCAGCTGTTCGTCGATAGTTGTCTGAGTCGCATTAGGCAATGCTGCACTCATGCTTCTCTCACCATCTCTGTGTGTGCACACAAGCACAAGGTTTTTCCCTTGCATCTTCATTACCGCTGCATCTGCTATCGCGCACGCATTATCTAATGGTATAGAATAACTGTGCGTATATATGTAACCTGACGCATTCGCTGCACTTGAAATCTTAATCGTTGCAGCATCAAGAATCATTGCGTCGCTGCCTTCTGATTTCCATGCTGACCATAACGGCTGCTCAGGAAATGTATTGACATTGGCGATTATCTCCAATACTGCTACATTAACTGGAACTGGCATATTGCATTCTGCCAAATCGTAAACTTCGATGCCGACAATATCGTCAAGCACCTGCTCTAAACACTTGTTTTCACTCATAAACTTATATATTTTAGTTGGTTGTTATCGTTGCCGACACTATCTACCCATAATGTTCGCGCTTTTTGTCTATATTTTAATATAAATTAACATTTGTTTTAACATTAATTAAGGTATTAGGTAGTGTGGTGTAGTATATATATGAATATTGCTATATTAGTCATATTGTCTGTATAAACATAGGAGATTAATACGATATGGTATAGTGTTTGATAAAATGCTTTGCTTCCGCGTCCCATCTGTCGGCGAGACGGACGAGCGTTTTATGCTCTTGCCAGGTATGCGATACAGGCATATTGTAGAACATGAGAAACTGTTCAATTATGTCTATACGAGGGATTGTTATGCGGTGAATCTTGGCATACATTTTGCGCTCCTCCTGAAAGCGTTGGAACTCCATAATAAACTTATATCGCAGTTCACGGCGTAAGGCTTTCGCCACATTACCGCTTAGTGAGTAAGAGCGGTTGGTGCGGATAATCATTCTGCCGTTGAACACTTCGTCTGGTATTTTTATGCAGAGGAAGTCGTATGCTTCTGCTTTGCAGTTGTTCGCTTGGTTAGCAATGGTGCATATCTCTTTGTGGTTGAGATATTCATCAGGTCTGCGATTTAGAATGGCTATACCTGAAAAGTCCTTGCCGCGCAGCATCTTGTTCCATGCTATATCGGAGTAGCAGGCGTTTTTGTGCTGCTGTGTCTCTGGTATTATACATAGTCCATTACTTATTAGTGCATACTCTCGAACAAATGGTGGGAAAGTGAGCGGTGTTGACGGTGGCACACTGCGGCCTTCTCCATCTGCTCTTGTATATGCTGCCACATATTGAGACACTTTTAGGTATATGTTTGCCATTATATCAGGTTTTAGGTTTGAGGTATGAGGTATTAGTTATATGCTATTTACCATAATCACGATACTAAACAAATTTCAGAACAGAGATAACTGACGGCTCTCGCTCTGCGTTTCAATGAATAGTTTGCGGAAGATGTGTTACATACAGTTCACCACGATGCTGTTGCCAGCCAGTTTGTACTGCTGCGACTTGGATATTCCTACCGCTTGAATTGTGTCGATGTAATGCTCGTCAACATCCATCAGTCGGAAGCACTCGCGAGGAGTGAGTTTTCGGATGCGCAGACGCTTGTAGCGTTTCTCACCGTTCTCCATTATGAAGAAACGCAGTCTGCCTTCCGCTGTGCGCTCATACTGCACATTGTCAAATAGTGGTTTGCCTTGTTGTTCCATATTATTTGTATTGTTTATGTCTGTAATAATCTTCGGTATATTACCGCTACCTTCGCTTGCTTTCAAAGCTCTTATGCAGCCGTGAGAAAGATACACATTCTGCTCAAAATGCCATCCGTATATCGTACTATCTTTCGGGAATGAGTTGTATATCATCTTCAAGAATGATTATCCGTGTTACGTTTCCATGCATTTCCATAACTGTTGGTGCAATTCCTTTTGTGGAGAATACCCCCCCCACAGAAGCGAATTTGTCATATAGACGTAAAACCTTTTCAATCTTCATCGTCAACTATCACTATCAGTATTTCGTTGGTTTCCCTCCGTGATACGCAGAGCGCGTTGCATAGGTCAGTAAAGTGGCGGTGTGTATGGTATCGCCCCCCCCTATCAGGTTTTGCGTCTCTGCTATATCCGAGTATCTTGTTAATGGTCTTCATCTTCTATCACTAAGACGAGCATTTCTTTAGTTACGAATGTGGTTATCGTGCCGGCGGCATTGTCTTTTTTCAGGCAAAGGCATTTGCCCTTTGAGAACTTCGCTCCGCTGTCGCCGTACAGATGCCGGCGTTGCCTCTCCGTCTCCGTCCGCTCACGGGTCAGTATTCTCTGCTGCTTCATACACCATTATATAACCTATTGCGTAGCCGTGAGTGCCGGCAATGATTGTCGGCGATATGCCGCGAGTATCATAGACAAAGCCAGCCTCACTGCGGCACTTGTGCGCTTGAAGTAACTTCTTCATCTTCTAATACCAACAACATACTTGACATCATTGCCGTTGTTAATGCTGCCGCAATACCCCCCCCATACGGACTTCTATGGTCGGAAAGTAATTTCTTGTTACAAACGCTATGCTATAACTCTTCTTCATCTTCTATCGTTACGAGAAAGTTATTGTCTTGCCAGCCTGATACGGTGAGAGTTCCGAGAATACCCCCCCTAACCTGACTATCTCTGCCTTGCGCCATCCGTGAGGATAGTTATACTGATACAGTTTGCTCATCTTCTATTATCATTACTGCGGTGCAAGCCATGCCGTCATCGCGGAATAGGTTTGCAATGCCATTCTTGTAATACTGCGCGCGGAGCGTGCGGCATACCCCCCCNCGCGTGTTTATCGTGCCGCATATACCAATCATATACGCTTTGGGGAAGAAATTCAGATACACTGTCTGCCCCCCCTCACAGCATCCGTTATTGCCTTGCGCTTCCATCCTAAATGGTCAAGGGCGTATTCAACATTCCTCATCTTCAAGTATGGTTATTGTATAGTGGTTGCAACTGTCGAAGCGCGTTGTGATACAAACGACTGCATCAGTATAGACACGCTGGTTATACGCATCAATGAAGACCGTCTGCCCCCCCTAATGGCATCCAGTACCAAGGGGAACATCGTTTCAAGTCTCTTGCCGCCTGTCTTCATCTTCAAGATATGCTATATATGTTTGGTTGGCACAGCCTGTTTTTGTCGTTATACATCCCACGGCATCAGTGTATGCCGTAGGGTTGTTGTGGCGACACCAGTAATAGACAACTCCTGAATACCCCCCCCCTAATATAGTGGCGAGTGATTATCACTTCGGGCTTTTCAAGTCTGGTCATCTTCAATGATTATAATATGCGGTTCTCTGCCCCCCCCTTGCGAGGTCATTATGGTTGGCGAAAGCCCTTTTGTGCTATACACGCAGCCAGCAAAGCCGGGGTTCTTATATCCGTAGATATTAAAGAGCATCTGCACCTTGTTCATCTTCAATCTGTATTACAAACATTCCGTCGCCCTTTCCGTTTGGCACGGTGGTTATTGTCGGGCAAACATCTGTATAAACTACCCTGAATTTGTTGGCGAAACATCTTGTGGGTCCGAGAATAGCACAACGTAAATACCCCCCCGTGACTGCCCATGTGGGCCATTATCGCAGGACTACTGCCAGTGGTCAGATAAACGCCATCACGAATGTGTCCCGGTGCAAGGTCGGCTATCTTCTTCATGAGAACAGCAATGGTGCGCCATCGTCATCGGTTAATGGTTCTTCGGTGTGTGTCTGCTTTCCGCTTATCACATTCTCTATAAGTGCATCCACGCGTTCCTGGTTGAGGAAGAAGCTCTCGTCCACATCCGTCTCCAGGTAATCGTCTATGCACTTATCGAGAGGGAACGGCTGCGGGAAATAGAAACGCGCGTCAGGGTCAAGGATGCTCACCATGAAGACACGCTCTCGATGCTGCGCCACGCCGTACTCGCTTGCGTCGAGTATCTGCGCGAAGTTCGTGTAGCCCTCGTCCTCCATAAAACGACACCATTTGCGGAACTGCGGCAGGAACTTCTGCGTCATCAGTGCAGCCACATTCTCCATAAGGCAGTATTTAGGGTGCTTCTCGCTGATGGCACGCTTGCACTCCCACAAGAGACCTGAGCGCGTGCCGCTGCCCTCAGAAAGTCCTTTCTGCTGACCAGCCGCACTGATGTCCGTGCAGGGGAATGAGTAGGTGAAGAGGTCGAAGTCGGGCACCGACTGCCATTCAATCTTAGATATGTCGCCGTAGTTCTTGTCGGCGGCATCAGGGTAAACGGCGTTATGCGCCTTGATAGCATTAGCGTCTATCTCACTCCAGCCCACCAGTTCGTAGGTGAAGCCGGGAAACTGCTCATGCAGACGGTCGAGAGCCATGCACTGCGAGTCATAGCCCGAGAAGGCTGTGAAGACGCGGATGTGTTGTAATGGATTATTCATTATATGTAAGTATTAACATTGAGTCGGTGTTGATGGTTGTTATAGAGTTGGCTATACAAGAGCCTATCTCCAGTCGGTGGTATGTGTTGGGGGGGTACCACGCTGCCGCATGGCGCAGGAATGAGTTTTGCTCATATCAGTATGAAATGGTCGTTGAAGTTCATGAAATCGTCAAAGTGCCAGCGTTCACCCTGCTCCGATACTATCCAATAGAAATCGTGTATCTTGTAGGTCTTGCCCCTCTGGAATGCCACCTCTCGCTTGCAGAGGTAGGTCATTATACATTTCGCTTTCGTTATCATATTAAGTTCTGTGCTGCGCAGCGGGTTTACGGATAAAATCGCTGCCATAAGCATCCTTACATATTAGTTTTCGCTTTTATACTCATTAGGTCTATTGGCGGGCCATTTGTCGAGTCGGTATCCTGGTTGCAAGTATTCTTCGTAGTCAGGCATAAGCGATGTGTCTTGTTCAATTTTTATTATGTAAGATTTTGCCACGAAGCGAGTGCTGCTGATATAGTATTTTCCGTCATATTTGAAAGCATTGAACTTTGATGTTCCGCTATCATATTTTACAGTGATGAAATACTGATTCTGCGGGTCATATCTTGCAAACCAGAGTCTGTCTATGCCGCACATGCTGTCAGAGATAGTATATTTACATCTAAACAATAAGTCTAAGGTCGTTATCCATAGATACAGTCGCACAGCGGGCGGAAACCCGTTGTACTTGTTTATGAAGACACGCTCAACGGTTGCTGAACGAAGATGACTGCCACATAAGCAGGCTGTAAGCAGCCAGCCGAGTTCATGCTTGTCGAGATATATGCAAAGTGGATAGTCTTTCATTTGTTAAAGTGGAATTAGTGTTAGGGATATGCCGGCTTGCGCGGTTCTCAGATTATACGGCCGCTTGCCCTATATGCTGTTATCTGTTGTCGCCACTGCCGTCAATGACACCTCGCTGTTTGCGTGATGCGAGTTTGTTGAGGTTCATCTGTGCAATGGTTTCAAGGTCTATGTCCATAACCGAGCATACGCCGGAGAGTTGCCAAAGAATATCGCCCAGTTCTTGGTATATCTCATTCAAGAAATCTTCTTCCTCCTTTGTATCGGTAAAATCAGGTATAAGGATGTTTGAGGAGAAGAAGGCTTTATCCTTACGGATGGCTTTTGCAATCTTGCTGCAAGTCTCACCCACTTCACCTACAAGATTAAGGAGCATATAAGCGTCGTTTTGCGATTCAGGCAGACAGGTTGTCATTGCTTGTTTCTGGTATTCGTTTAGTGTCATATTTGTATGTATTTATGTATTTATGTATTTCTTGTAAATTGATTTTGCAAGAGCGCGGAGTCGGTGTTTCAATGCCGATATGCTCTTGTTGTTGATGATGATATAGTCGTAATATTCTTTATGGAATTGCATTCTGTGGCGGTCGCGTTTAATGCGCTCTGCCGATACTCCGCTCTGATACCTTATCTCTTCATCGCGCTCTACATATACTTTGACGATGTTTATCTTGTATAGCATGCTGACCGTCTGCTGGAGGTCTGCGAGTCCGGCTTCGTCGATAATATAGACGCTGACTTCATGTTTTACGACCTGCGCAGCCGTAGTCCAATACTTGTAGCCGCCGTAGGTAGTCTGCGCAAGTAGCGGCACACCGCGCGGCATCTCATTAACAAACCAGTGCTCTACGCCGTCGCGCTCTCCTTCACGCATAGGGCGAGTGGTGAAAGACACAACGCGATTCCATCCGTTGCTGTTGCATAATATCTCTGCTATCGTGTCCTTGCCGGCACCTGAGGGACCGACAATAGCAATGATTAGAGGGTCTGACGTTAATATGTGGGTTGGTGATGGTAGTGCCATATTGTGTATTTAGTTTCTTAAAGTTATTCCATAGTCTTTACAGATGGAGAAGAATGTGCCGATGCCTATGCGCTGCGGATTCTGCACCTCGCGGAATTTAGTGTCACAGTGGGCAGGTGAGTATTTCGGGCAGATGGCAGAGACGCGGTGGAAGAACTGCCTGCCGTAAGGTTCAGGGAGATTAGCGAGGGAGAAGCCCACGCGATACCAGTCGCCGTAATCGTTGGTGATGTCTATGCCGAAATGCTCTAACTTTGCCACTAACTGCTCTATCTTGCTTATCAGTTCGTCGCCACTCTCTGTTGGTCGTATAGAAAAGTGCTGTCGGGGCAGCGAGAGGGGCTGCGTGTCGGTAATGAAGTCATCGTAGGGAATGGCATGCTCGTTGATGTACGGATGTTCATCGTAAGAGCCGAAGCGTACGCGAGTGACATCTCCGCACTGCTTGTCGATAGTGATGCCAAGAGATGCGTATTCTCGCATAAGGGCTGCAAAATGCTCCTTGTGTCGGTCGGGATAGGCAATAGGTATAAGAGCGAAATAGCCAGTGCCGCTACATGAGCGCATCAGTAATGCTACCTCTGTGCGATGTCGGAGAGTGCGGAGTATGCTATTCATGTCTTGCAGACTCGTATTGTCTTGTCCGTCGATGTCTATGCAGATAAAGCCTGTATGCTGTTTTAGGTTGCAGGTGATGCGCGACTTTATTTCTGTACGCTGCTTCTTTGCATCATGTACTGGCTTTATCTCAAAGAGTGCGGAGAGCGTTGCTCCTGGTATCAGTTGCTTTGTTTGTGTGTATTCAGGCATCTTCTTCGCATCTTCGCCGTATAAGTTGCGCATGAGCCGGAGTCGGTCAACAGTAGGCTTCCACCTGTCAGACAAGCAGAACTCTCGGAGAGTCATCTGCTGTATCACTTCGCCGGTCTCACGGTCAACATAGCGACCGTAGTTGTCTCGTGCGTTACGATATACAGAACACGGCACATCAAATATGCTTCTGCCTTCGCTCACTTCTTCCTTATGTTTATAAAGACATAATAGTAGGCTGTCTCAAACATTACTGCCGAAAAGAACATCAACGATAGTCCCCAAATAAAACGGAAGAACGGATGCCAGAACGGAAACACTAATGTCGTGGATGTAAGCAATAGGACACCGAAATGAAAGAACACCTCGTGTCTATACTCCTTATTGAAGTATTTGTAACGCCACGACATGTCCTTGTTCGGATCGGTGTCCTTATGAAACATCCACGACGGAAGACCAGCGGTGAGCATACCGCCAAGTGCGCAGCCGAGAGTGACTGCTACGCCCATCGTTGTTATAAGACAGAAATGAATAAGTAACAATACAGCGAGCTGAAGCCAGTTCAATACAAAGAAATATCTGCTCATATAAGTATAGTATGTTATGTTTGTATGTTTGGATAGGTTAGGCATATCTCTGTTATAACAGGTGCAAAGGTAAAGTTTTATTTTAAATTTACAAAATAAAACTCAATAAATTTGACTTTTATTTTATATTTATCAAATAAAACTTAATTTTTACTGAGTTTTACTCCATACAAATTCCTTCCATACTACCTTTATATATTACAGACATCAACAACAGAATTTATTTGTTTTTATGTTCAAGGAGATTTTCTCCCTGACCAAAGAATTTTCTCCTTGAAAAATGCGTTTTCTCCCTGACCTTGCTTTTCTGCCGAAAACGTCAAGGATGAAATAATGCCATAAAGGAGAGTAAAGATGAACAAAGATGAATGACTCAAAATTTTCTCCTTACTATTATTAGTTAATTTTCAACACTTTACACTCTCTTATTTATATGTAAGGATAAAATATACCCTTTTTAAGGAAAAACTATATACGGGAGAGAGAAAAATGAAATAAGAAAAAGGCATGAAAATAGGCACATACAGCCTCCAGCTGCTATCAAAATACTCTACCTAAACCATTAACAATCAATGGAGAAAGCAACGCTTTCACTATATGTTCAAAGGGGTAGAAAGGTAAAGGGAAGTCAGAAGGAAAGAAAAATTTATTACAAAAAAGTTTTAGGGTGGTGTCCTTTTTTCTTCACTGAGGATATTTTCTCCCTGAAAAGTGCGTTTTTGTTCTTAAAAATAAAGGCTGGTTTCTTGTGCAAGAACCAGCCTTTAGAGGTATGTTTTAGCGCAAACGATGCACCGTTTGCGAATATGTATGAGAATATGTTGTTATCTGCGATACAATCTGTCGCCGCTATTTCGCTGCATGAACTGCTGTGCTTTTGCATTGCTTTCTGCTAATCCACCGCGACCAAACATATTGATATGGGCTGGGATGCCATTGCTTTGGAGTGCGGAGAGGGTTAGGGAGAGAGCAGTGATAGTTTCACGGAGTTGCTGCGCGTCTTGTGCGCTCATTCCGTTGCCGTTATCGGTGTTTATGACAAACTGGTCGAGATTACCGTCTGCGAATGCTTTGTATGTGCGTCCGCTGCGATTGCGGTCTATCTGCACCAAGTCGCGCAGAATGTCCGGGCGCGACATCATCACTGCTGCTGTTGTCTCCCTTCCCACAACAATCTCTGGCCCCTCCTCTGCAACGAGCGCAGGCTGCCCGTTGACAAAAGTAGTTATAGGGTCTTTGATTAGTCCTGTGGCGAGTTGTCCTCCATCCTTTGCAGCATACACATTGCCATCACTGCCCACAACAGGATAACTCTTGCCGTCGATAACTCCGCTGAAGGCTTGTATATTACCGCTATCGTAAGTGAGCATGCCTGATGTGAGTTTCGTCTTTGGTGTTGAAGCAACGGTGCTTGTTGATGTTGAACTGCCAAAAAGATTGCTGATGCTTGATGTAACCCACGACATAAGCCCACCAAGCAATGCTGTTATTACCGCAACAAGCGGAATACCCCACCATCCAAGAGATTCTATGATTTTACCTGAACCACCAGCGATACCGAGTATAAGATTTGCGATGGCTTCAGACAAGCCCATATTTACGGAACTTTGCGTCTGCGTTTGTTTTGTTTGAATAGAAGTCTGTGCAGTTGTCTCTTCTACTTGGTTTTGCGCTTTTCCTCCTTCTGTCTTTACTGTCGTCAGTGCACCTTGAATGAGAGATTCCGTTGCTACTCTCGCCGCACCTGATGCGTCAAAGATTTTCTGCTCGTCTTGTCCTTCCTTTTTCATTTGCTTCTGGACGAGCTTATCGTTTATCTTCTGAAAAGCGCGACGCTTGGTGTATTCAACAAGCATTTCAAGGGTCTGCTTTGCGAAGGCTTTTATCATTTCTGCGATAGCGTCATTGAACTCCTGCTTGCCTTTTTCCGCATCCTGAGACATTGTAGCGAAAGCGGAACCGACAGCCGAACCGAAGTCTTCTAATGGCGACATCATGCCGTAGAGAGCGTCCATCTGCTCTTTGGTGCGGTCAACTGTTGCTTTCGTATATTCGTTCTGTGCTTCAAACAACTCTCGCTCTTTATCCGCAATGAGTAGTTTGTCGGCATGCGTAGCCTTTAACACTTCTAATTCTATTTGTCGCTGAGCGATACGGGTTTTTATCATCTCTATCTCAGGGTCAACGCCGAACTCTTGTACGAAATTCTCATTGCCGTAAACTCCGTATTCAGGCCTTTCTTTTGCTGCTTGGGGGTTAGTGTATTTAAGGACACCAGCCTTATAGTTTGCGTCATCTTCTTCTCTTTTTGTAAAAGCGTCGCCAGTTGCGCTGTTGCTCCACTGGAAGTTGAATACGCGCTTGCCCTCCTCTTTTGCTTTCTTCTCAGCCTCCGTATAGTCGTTAAGATATTCAAGCATCTTCGTATAGAAGAGTTGCATTTCTGCTCCGCTCTTGTTGAGGATGTTCTGTAGTTCGGTGTCGCTGTTCTGCCAGTTCTCTCCGAAGAATATTGTAAGGAGCTTGTTCTTACCTTCTTCCGTGGAAGCATCAGTGATAGCGTACAGTTCAAGCATCTTCTCTCTCGCTGTTGCCAATAACGCATCCATCTGCGTCTTCATCGTGCTAACAAGGTTCTTGCCTGTGCCGCCACTGCCTTGTCCTTGTGTATAGGCCTTGGTCTGGTCTTCTGTCATTGAGAAATAGCCAAGGTCAACCATGCTCTCACGGTAGTCCTTATCAACCTTTCCCGTAAAACTGTTTTCGACGATGAGTTTTAACCTATTCTCTAATTCTTTCAGGCGACGGTTTTCTATGTTTAGTTCGTTTACAGAAGCATTCTTATTGATGGCATCGAGGACGGAGTTCATTTCGAGGCCTAATGCTGCTGCAAGTCCTTTGAGTTTGTTATGTAAGGCAGATATGCTTGTGTCGTTGATGCGCTGAATGAGTTTAGACGATATACTGTCTTTGCCTGGTTCTATAAGGTCGTTGGCGATCTGCGTCTTCACTTCTTCCCATGCGTTCTTCTCGCCGGCGATACCCTTGCGTGCCTCTGACAGCATTGCATCCATCTGAGATTTCAGATAGTTCACCTGGCTGTCGAGCATTTTCTTCTGCATATCGTCACCGCTCTCATTTGCAAGACGAGTGACCTCCGTTATTTGGCGGGTATAGAAGTTCTTGATGTTGTCGATTATGGCAGTTGCTTGATCC
This sequence comes from Bacteroidaceae bacterium, assembly GCA_021443335.1. Taxonomy (GTDB): domain Bacteria; phylum Bacteroidota; class Bacteroidia; order Bacteroidales; family Bacteroidaceae; genus Prevotella. Next base: position 41,162 of record JABUUE010000006.1, on the reverse strand, counting down.
TTTTGGTCTTTAAGTTCTTCGCGCCATGCCGCCTCGCGCTCACGCTTTTCTTTCTTTGCCGCGTTTGCCGCTGCCTTTGCTGCCTTTATCGCATCTTTGTCTGGTGCTTGATTTTCGAGATTGCCAAGAGATGGCGGTGTATTGGAAACGGCTGCGTTTAAATCTGCCTGATAAGGCTTATACTTGTCGTTTACTCTTTTTTCCGCATTAAGACGAGAAAAATGCTGGGCAGCATAAGCGGCAGCTGCAAATACTGCTCGTTCTGCACCAGTTGCTGCTCTTGTCCCTTGTGTGCGAACCCTCAATCCTTGCAATGACATTGTTTCAGTGGTGTAACGGTCGTCGTTCACTACACCTGGCACTGGCTTTCCTGCATTTCTTATTGCAGCCTGAACAATGTCTGTGGAAACTTTCATTTCCTTGCCGACCCTATAGACTACATCTTGGAACGATTTTGCATCTGCTGTTATGGCCTTAAGCCATTCTCCGTTAAATTGCGTAGCACCAGATGTTCGACTTAGCAGGTCGTATTTATACAGTTTCTCTGCTTCCCATCCAATGCGCGGAGTGACATATTTTGAGACATCTTTCTCGCGTAATTCAAGAACGGCTTTTGCGCGCAGTTGCTCGTTTACTTTAGCATAGGCTTTTGCTACTTCCTCCGCTGTAGATTTCTCTGTGAGCAGCGTATTGTAATACTGTCCAAATTTCTTGTTGAAGTTGTCTATTGCCGTAGCATGCTCCTTTGTTCCGTTCTTTGCTTTTGATATTGCGTTATAGTATTGTTCCGCTTCGTATTTCGTCTTAGCAATCGCTGATTCTATGCCTTCAGTTCCTGCCTCAAATCCTTTCATGCTATCTGCGGCTTCATCACTCTTGTCTTTGAGAGAAGCCAGGACAGACACTAATGCCCATAGGGTTGTTAAACCAATAGCAATTAAGTTCATCGTTCCGACCGCATTCAGCCCTTTAAGCGCAGTGGATAGTCCTTTTGCCCTGACTGTCGCAAAAAATGATGCCTCACCAACCATCTTGAACATACTAACAACACCCATGCCTGCTGCGACGACGCCTTTGAACATGAGTAATGTTATAAGTTGTGGTAATATGGATATCATTGCTTTTATGGCTGACATAACAAGAGATAAGGCAATCTTCACGCTTGTCATATAACCGTAAGAGCTGGTAAGTTGTACGCTCAAATCGTACCATGCTTTAGCTAATCCTTTTACAGTATCAACACCTTCGGGGTTTATGAAAGCCTTTTCCCAGATATTGCTTGCGCGCTCCATAAGGGCTGCTGCTGTCTGCTGCTGGATGTTGTACTCCATTGTTACAGCGGTTGCTTCCTCAAAGGATGTCTTGGATGTCTGCAAATGTTTCTTTAACATATCTACATTCTGCGACATTGTTACCATAACATTTACGAGACGAGCACCATCAGAGCCGAGGTCTTTGAATACGGATTGCAGAGCGTTCATGTTGCCCTTCTCCTTCATTTTCTCAAATATGAGCACCATTGCATCCATCGCCTTGCCTGCGGAATAAAGGTTATTGATGGTGCCAGGAGTTATTGACAGTTCTTGCTCAATAAGGTTATGCTTCGTTTGTAGGGAGGTGAAGAGTTTGTTGAAAGCAGTGGCAGACACTTCCGGCATAAGGTACATAGCATCAGATGCGGACGCGAGGCCGAGCAACTGGTCGGTTGTCACTCCGGTAACTTTTGCGAGACCTGTAAGTCGTTTCGAGAACTCCACGATATTACCTGCGGTAGCGGTGGATGTCGCACCTAACATGAAGAGTGCACTACCTACCGCCTTCATACTCTTTTCCACTCCCATCTTTGGAATAAGCCCCATGACTTCTGTCAGTTTTGAGAGGGCTGTCATTGCGTCTTCTCCGAGGTCTTCTTTGAGAGCCACATTTATCTCGTTAGCCGCCTTGGTGAAGCCTTCAAGTCCGGATATGCCGTACTGTCCGATACCGAGTTTTGCTCCGGCATAGGCTATCTTGTTTAGTTCTTCAATGGTGGTGCGTGTATCTACCTTTGCAAGATTTACGGCAAGTTGGTTGATGTCATTAATGGCAAGTCCTGACACTTTACGGATGTCGGCAAGTTGGTCGGAGAATTTAAGATTAAGGCTAACAAATTCTGACATCTTCTGCTGCACCTTGCCGATAACCATAGTGACTCCCATATATGAAGTGATGGCCGCCGCGGTCTTTTTCCATGCCGAGGTATGGTTGTTGACTGCGCCTGTCGAAGACTGCAATGCTGCTTTCTGTCTGCTAATCTCCGCATTTAAGGTCTTTGCTTGCTGCACAAGTTCTTTGTACTTTGAACTGCCTTCTGCTGTATGATATATCTCTTTCGTCACTTCACGAAAAGCGCGCTGCAACTGATTGAGAGACGGCTTTGTGTCCGAAGCCAAACTCTTAATCACTTTATCTACAAGCATTGTGTTTTCTTTCAGTTCTTTGGTGACTCTCGCAAGACTGCTTCGCTCTTTAGCGACTTTTTTCCCCTGCTCGGACTCTGCCTTGCCGTCTCGCACAAGCTGCTGCCATACCTTGTCAAGGTTAGAATATTCCTTTTCTAAAACCTTCAGCGTGTTTATTGCATCCTTACCATTTACTGATATGCCTACGGTATATTTCTTTGCCATCGCTAAGTATTATTAAACGGTTAACACTATTGGATTATTCTCCATCTTCTCGAATACTGGATAGACTTTTGCCACACCGTCCATGCCATAATAATCTTGAAAGAACTCTCCAAGTAAGGTTGCGACGTGGCGCATTTCCATCATTATGGAAGGTCTATGAGAGCGACCTTCAGCTCTGTCCCAGCGTGATGTATATCTGCGATTCTTGCGTGCCTTTCGAGCGGTTGAAACTTCGTCGGCGGTAGTTCCTTGACCAACACCTATATCAACATAACGCAAGTAATCGTTATAAGAGAAATATATTGATTCGTTACCGGGAGTGGCATTAAAACGTGTCGAGAATGATTTAAGGCCTTCGCCGGTAGCGTACCACAGTCCTTTCGCCTTACGCTTCTTGTTTACTTCTGCGAAACCTGGATATAACTCATAAGGCCAGACGTGCTGCATTGCAAAATTATATCTCATTGTATCAAGCGTGCTATTTGCTATGCGTGCCAAAACCTCATTGATGGGGCGATTGTTATTGTAAAGTTTTGCTGCCATAGTTTTGTAATCTTTTGTGCAAAGATATATATATATAATGGTGTGGCAAGGACAAAACAAAAGTGCCGCGACGCCCGAAGACGCCGCGACACGGGAATATATATAGAATGGCAATTAGTATCTACTGCTTCTGCCTCTGCTCCTCGTCAACCATTTTGTTTATTGAGTCGCAGATGTCTTTTATGTGAATATTGGCGAAGATGTCGATGTATTCGCCATCATTCTTTGATGACCATGCTATATATTCTTGAAATGTATTCTCGTCCATTCCGGTCTGCTCCAACAAATGCCCTATAAGTTTGCTTACTGGCTGAGTCAACTCCCTTATCATGCTTTCAATATCAATGTCCTTCACTATCTCGTCTATGCGTCGGATGTCGATATGCGCACAGCGGAGATTATCGGAAAGCCTTACTGGGACATCGCGTAAAACCTGTATAAGTACCTTACTCGCCATATAGAGAAGGCAGCACCATCCGACAAGATAAGGTTTGCGGTAATGATTACGCACGGCTCGCATCGAGACATTCTTCTTGATTTTCTCTCGATATGCCATAAGGTCGGGGTGAGTAAAGTAACGCATCATTAGGGTGCGATTCTTGTTGCTTTTTGCATCTTTATAGTTGGCGTTACGCTTATAGTGATTTTTCTCATTCTCTATAATAGTAGCCAATGCCTGTTCACATCCTTGTAAATCGTCAGGTATATGTTCTTCCAGCCAATCAACTACCTCTGCTATTCCCATGTTGAAGTAGTTTATAGTATTCATAATTGTATAGTCACATAGTTCAATAGCGTATCGTATGTTGTAAGGCATAGCTTGTAACGGCACATAGTCAGGCTTTCTGCTGTGTATTGCCTTTTGTTTCTTTTTCGGTTTAAGTGGTTTGGCGTAAGGCATAGTTTTATGGTTATAGGGTTTGTATGTATAGAGAATAATCGTCAGGGAATCCACTTATCTGGCCGCTGATATATATCTTTGGTTTTTTCATTCTGGTTTTAGGTTAAAGTTATCTTTAAGTTTGTTCCAGTCCACCATATCTAATTCCTCAGTATCGGGGTTGAATGTGCCGACGAGAAGAATTGACGGAGTATCGTCGTCTTTTTCTCCTGTCTTGTCGTTATCTACGATATAAAACTCAAACGGTTCAATCTTGTTTGACTTCACTTCGTCGCCTTCAATCTCTTTTAGCACGCTGCTTTTCACTCCCTGAATCTCAGTTTTGTTAAGGTCGTGTTTATCTTGTCTTGCTGCTGTTATTGCTGCTGCTTGTCGGCGAAGGATGTAGCTTTTCCATCTGTCTTCAAGTTCTTTGTTTTGGAGATAAAGGAATGTATTGTTAAGAAAGTTCATCCAATGTTCCTTACCTCTTCCCATCATCACTATTGCGAGGTCGTAGGCTATGAACAGCCTACGCTCTCGTTTGTTCCACATCAACAAGCCCGATTTTTCCAGTTGTCTAAGTGTAGAGAATACTGATGTAAACTCTCTTAGTTGCTGAATCTGCTTGCGATCCTTGCGTTTCTTGAATATTTTTAACATAATCATTCTGTTTTAGTCTATGTGCATTGGCATTACCAGTTGCAGCACATCTGTGTTAGGCTCCGTTGATTTGAGCAGTATAGACCGCGACTTGTCGCCGAATGTTATGTTGATGTCCTCTCCTGGTATGTTGTCTATAACTCCTTGCATTATTGTTGATTTGAAGCCTATCTTGTAATACTCCGGTAAATTGCATTCTTCGTAGTTAAGTTCAATGCGTGAGTCACGGGCAAATTCAAAATCTTCTGCCACGAAGAATACCTTGCCGTGTTTATACTCCATACGAATGAGTTTGCTTGCCTCGCTTGAAGTCAGGCTTGCCAGTCGCAGTGCATGCGCTAACTCCTTTGCCTTGACTTTCAGTGTGTATGGATTATCTTTAGGTATCACACTGTTATAGTTGGGATATCTACCTTCTATGGTGCGGCTTATAAGCGTATTCTCACCACATTCCATCTGTACGTTGCGGCCATTATATTTTAAGGTTACAATGTCATCACCAGAGGCAAGCATTGCCATTGCGTTAATCATTTTCTTCTGCACAAGCACTTGTGCGGGTTTTCCTCCTTCAAGATATGGCATTCCGTGATGCCATTCGCTGCGATACAGTTTATGACTGTCAGAACCGACGAATGTTACACCTTCTTGTGATACGTCCATAACAGCCGCATTCATTACTACCCTTATATCCTCTTCCACGGCATTGTCTGCGGCTGCTTTCAGGTTGCTTGTCATCACATCGGAAGGAAGCGAGAAGATGAGCGCGTCGTCTTCTTGTATCGGTGATATTGTCGGGAATAACATGCCGTCATAGAACATCATCGTGATTTCTCCCGACTGGAATTTTATTGTTGTCTTAAAGCCGTTCTGCTCGTCAATCTCCATATCCACAATCTGCGGAGGGAGGAGAGAGAGTATTTCCAGCATCTTGAAGACAGGAATACATACAGGCACATACTTGTTTGACATTGGCACCTCGACGAAGCGTATTTCTACCGTCAACTGGTGCTCTTGGTTTGCGCCTACGCCAGTGGCGTAATATTTGCCATTACGATTAGTAATTAGCGCACATTCCGTTATTGGCATCACTGATTTCTTCTCAATGACCTTAGAGATAGCAGTCAGCGCGTTTGCGAAGTTTTTACTTTGGATTGATAGTTTCATATTGTTGTATTATTTGTAATTAGAAAGGTAGGTCGTCTATCTCTCCGCCGTTGAGCGGATCGTCTTCAGGTGTTGGTATTGCTGCCTGCGTGAAAGTCTGTACTTGTTGCACAGCCTGCGGAGGTGTCGGAGAAGCATAACCGCTGTTATACTGCTGCTCCTCCATGAGGTAGGAGTCTCCCATCTGGAACGGCATGAGGCGTGAGATGGCGGCGGAGAGTTCCGTGCCTTTCACGTCCTCCTGACCCGCGAGGTTGGGGTTGTCGCGGAGGATACGCTTTTTTAGAGCCGCGCGGATGATATTGCGCGTCTCTTCGGGCAGGGAGTAGCACACCTGGTATGCCGGCACATTGTAGAGCGTCACCTGCTCCCCCTTGCGGATAAGGTTGTCCTTGACGGTCTGGAGGAAGGCGTTGCTGTATGTGCGCTGCATAAAGTTTACGAATGCGCGGAGCTTCGACTGGTTGCCCTTTCCTTCGGGCCGTTGGTCTGCCTGCACGCGGATGCCGTTGATGGCGGTAGGTATGAAGATACCTTCCACCGGCTTGCCTCCCTCAGTGAGAGGGATGCTGATGTGGCGCATACCAAGGAATGCGCCGAGGTCGATTGACATTCTAAATCTTGCCATAATTTTGTTGTGGTTTTAGGGGTTAAAAAATGCGTAAAATCGGGGTTGAAAATCGGAGACGCGGCGGCGACTGAGGTCGGAGACGCGGCGGCGATTTTAGAGGTCTTTTTTCAGAAGTGAATAGTGCTGGTTAAACTCCACCTCGTCGTAACCGCAGCGCAGACACCAATCCAGTACCCACGGCTCGCTGTCTCTGTTGTCAAATTCAAGGTAGGCGGTCTTCGCTCCGTGCATGGCGGCTTGCTTTTCTGCTTCGGCAAGCATCTGTCTGCCGTAGCGTTGACCGCGGTAGTCTTCGTGTACGCAAAGGTTCCATATCAGCGCGTCGCCTACATCGAAACGCTGCCCTTCCTGCTTCTCCTTGATTATGTCAACAAGGACGATGGCAAAGGGCGAGATTAGGGTAGATGGTCGCTCCCCATTTCTTCACCTTTGCGTGGCTATCTATATCTATAAGTCCTATTTTCATTTCTTAATACGGTATTTCGTCAAGGTTTATGTTTCCGCTGAAAGGGTCTTCATCGCCCTTCGGCGTTGTCGGGGCTGCGCTCACCTGCTCCGGCTGTGAGACGTTGATGGGCAGTCCTTGGCGGCGGCGGTTGAGGGTAAGGAGGCGGTTGCGCTCGTGGTCTGTGAGACTTGTCGGCGTGCCTTGCTCGTCGCGGTACGGCATCGGGTCTTGCGCCTTTGCTATGAAAGCGTTGTACTGCTCCATAAGCTCCTCGTTGTTCGCCGGCTGGTTGTCTATGCCCTTGCGGTAGAAATAGACAGCCTGCTCCGTGCGCTGGAGGATGCGTATGCGGAGGTTGTGGCGCACGGTGTCATCGTCCTTCCATTCGCGCTCCTCATCGGAGAAATAGAGGTGGCGCACCCAGGCTTTATGGGCGAAATAGTTTGTCTCGCAAGCCTTTTTGAGCGTCGTGCCGTCTGCTTTTGTAAAGAGCTGGTCGGGGTTCATCACGATGCCCTGCGTCAGGCAGTAGTCCTTAATCTTGCGCTTGAAGGTTTTAAGGGAGTAGGCTTCGGAGCGGAGCTTTGAGGTGTCGGCATAGTCAGCCTTGTAGTCCTCCAGCATGGAGCGCAAGTCGTGGGGTATGCCGTAGATGTTGTCGTGGGAGAAGAATGTTCGAGCGTATGACATAAACTGCTCGCCGAGCTGCTGCTCCAGTGTACGCTTCTCGATGTACTTCTTCTGCGCATCAACCTTCACGTCGTAGCGCATCACGAACTGCACGGCGAGGGCGCAGATGATTGCCAGCTGGTTTCGCGTCTTTGCGGAGAGCTTCACGGGACCGTCGGTAACAAAGTCGGGCATGAGGTCTGAAATCAGTCGGGCAGCCTTGTTCTTCATAATGTTCTGACCAGCGAAGCGGTGGGAGAATCCGCCCATACACACACGGCGCATGGTGGAGTCGCTCGTGTCGGAGAGGGGGAAGTTGCTGCTGATGACCATCGCCGGGGCTTCGGCATGAGGTATGGTGAACTTGTCCTTATACTTAATAGAGACGCTGACATCGCCCGTGACAAAGTTATAGAGCTTCGTAACATCGAAGTCGCGCTGCGTGTCCTCCCAATGCACTATGCGGTGTTGACGGTGGCGGTAGGTGGCGAGGTTGGATGCCATATCCTTGCCAGGCACAAGGTCTTTGCAGTCTATGTTGAACACATTAGCCGCACAGCCGGCGAACACCTTGACAAAAGAAGACTTGCCGCTGCCACCCTCCGCACGGTTCTCTTGTGTTACGACATTCTCCATGAGGTAAAGGAGGCAGTTGCTCTTTGAGTCGCGATAACGCCACAGCATCCTGCCGAGCGTGAAGAGAAGGTTAGCAAAGCGGCAGTCAAGCTCGCGCTGTCGGTCTTCCTCCAGTCGCTTGCCCTCATGCTCGCGCTGCATCTCATGCTCCCACTCCTCATTGGCGAAGCCGCGAAGCACCTGCAATGGAGGCCAAAGGTCTTTAGGTCGCACGCCGTGCCAGTCAACAATCCATCGGTGTGTCTCCGCCCATAGAGCGTTGTCAATAGACTTGCGATCTATCTGCTGCATGGTGTAGGCAGGCGTGCCGTCGGGCTTTAGCTGCACCTTCATGTTTTCATATTCGTCTAAGCGCCGCTTCCATTCGGGGTTCTCTGAAATAGAGAAAGGCATATCCTTGTGGAGCGTGATTGGCCAGTCAAGAACCTCTCCGCGGTCAACATTGAAGTCAAGGTCATCGTAGCGCAAAAGGGTGAAGCCCTCGGGAGTGATGCGCAGTGCGCCGTTGCGGTAGTAGAAATGCTCTAAGCGTCTGCCGTAAGCGGCGGAGTAGTTGAGCTGCACCTCGGGGAGGTTGGCGATGGTCTTCTCGTTTATGTCGCGCGAAGCCTTGCTGATGGCCTGTATCATCAATTCATATTCTGCGCCTTCCTCACTGCCGTTGTTTAAGAAGCGCGCATATTCGTGCAAGAGGGTGTTCACGCGGGCTACCATAGAAGGAGGGTCAAGCTCGTCGGCAAACGCGCCATCCACATGGACGTAACGGCCTATCTTGTCCGTCTCTCCCTCCCTTACATAGCGAGCATAGCCCTGGTTTGCCACAAACTCCCACAGAGTAGCGGGATTTATCTTGTAGGAAATCTCCTTGATGCGTCCGTCCTTGTCGCGTGTAACCTTGCGCTCAAAGGGATTGGAGGTGAGCGCGGAGGTAATGATTGTGGAGAAAAGGCGGTTGATGTCCTTGTCGTACATATTGCTCTCCACGACGGAGAGTTTGTATGTCAGGAAGAAGTCGCGCACGGAGGACGGCTTCTTGTGGAACAGCCAGTCTCGGAAAAGATGCTCCTTCTTGCTGAATGGCTGAGGGAGAGCAGCGCGGCGCATATTCGCGTGTCTGCCGCTGATAAGTCGCGCTTTCAGGAGCGAGTCGGAATCCACAGGGTAGAGCGTGGTAAGCGTCTCGGCAAACTGCGCGAGCTTGGTGTAATGGTATGTCGTGAAGTCCTCGCGGTCGCCGCCCATTATCCAGCACACATGATAATGCCTCTCGCCATAGTGGTAAGCGTCATCGTAGCGCAGGGCTTTCAGGTGGTAGAATGTGCTGATGGCATCCTGCGCGGAGGTGCAGAGGATAAGATGTTTCGCCTTGCGCTCCGGCTCTGGTATATCCACGTCAGTGGGGATGAACCTGCCCTTTTCGTCTGGCAGATACTCCTTGCGCGTCGCAGTCGGCTTCTCGCCGCTGCCACATTCCTTTATGGCGCGCATCACGCCGGTGCATCGCGTCTCTCGGTATGACTGGGCGGTGGTGTAAACCTTGTCGCCGTTCATGCGGCGCGAGAGTGTCTTGACAGAGAGGTCATCGTCGTTGGAGAACACTATCGGCTCACTCGTCCTTACAGCGGGCTGTATGATTGTGCCGGCGGGCTTGTATGCGGCAAACGCCTCATTGTCCTCCGGCTCTTCCTCCACGAGCGAGACAAAGAGAGGCGAGAACGGAGTGGAGTGTATCACCTCGCTGACCATCTTGCCGTTCTTCATCTTCGCTTTTAGTGTAGCCTTGTTGATGGGCTGAAGGTTGAAATCGCGGATAATGTCTTCTGGAGTGAAATGCCACTGCGCCTTGTCCTCCTGCGCGGAGAAGTCGTACTTTACGATATTGTCCTTTGAGAGCCATGTGATGCAGCCGAGCGCATAGAGGTCTTGCGGAGTGAAGGTGGTCTTTATCTCGTATGTGGTCTGCTCCTGCGCACGGACAGCCTCTGTGCGGTAGTCCATCGTTATGAGCGCAGCCCTGCCCTCTTGCCTCAGTTCCTCCTGCTGCTCTGGGGTGAGCGTAGTGTTCTGCCAATAGGGATAGCCCTTTGACATCTTCCACAACTCGATGCAAGTCTTGCGCAGGTCATCGCCCTGGCAGATGAACTGCCATCCGTTGCGGTTGTCCTTGCGCCACCAGTAGCCGTAGCCGGCCTTCGCCGCATATAGTTCTATCGCGCCGTAGCCAGCCTTGCCGGTCTTCTTGCAGAGCCATTTCCGCACAGGCTTGCCGTACATTCCTCCCTTCACATTGCGGTATATGACGAAATGCGGAGTCTTAGTGTCGTCGCCCTTGCAGAAAGGGCAGCGACACGCCAACTCATTGCCATCGTCATACTGCTCCGGCGCAGGAATGACGCCGGGCAGCTGCTCCAAAGGCATCTGCGCAAAATCGTCGATAAGTGGGGAGTAAATCATGGCTGTATGTTATGGCTGCATTGAATTAAAAGCTCTATTAAGCATCTGCATCTGATTCCATACATTCCATGTAGTTCTCATGGCGTCGTACAAGGCTGTATGAACCATCTCCTTCTCGTTTGGCAGTTTCTGAATGAAGTTATATACAAGAGCAGGAGTTTTTATGCCTTCAAGAATATTATTCGGATTTACGATATATGTGCCAATCTCAAGAATGAATGTACGAGCATCGCGAAACTCCGAACGGATGAAAGGAAATGAGACATTGAACCTTTTGAATACACTTCTGAGTATAGCAATATCAAAGTCTGAGCCTTGCGCCCACACACAACAGCTATCTGCTTCCGCGACAATCATTTCGTCTTGGACATAGTCTTTGATAGCTTTTACTACATCCTTAATGTCGTGCTGGTGACCTCCAAAGACGTTCTCTTTAACATCTTTGTCTTGTGTATTCCACCATTTGAGCGTTTCAGGCTCTATATCCATGTTATGCAGTAGGCATGAGTTTATGTTTATGTTTGCCACAAACGGAGTATGCTCTTCAGAAAACGGCGTTTCCTTTGCCGTTCTATGCCAAGGGACTATCGCAACTTGCGCAATCGCCGAGTTTGGCGTTCTCGCCAATGTTTCAAGGTCAATGGTGAAATCAAGGTGTTTCATTGTGTTGTAAGTTTAATGTTTGACATTTAAGAAATTATAGATTGATAGCCAGCGGAATTTGCTTATAGGATATTGCTGCCGCATAAATCTTTCTATTAGAGCCTTTATTGTTTCTGGTTCGCATAACTTATAGTTGGGCTGTATGAGTTTCACTGATATTCTCACCGTGCCATATCCAACACGCCTTATGCGCTCAAGGTCATATAGTATTTCCGCACCTTTAGATATTCCGTTTCCTTTGCATATCATCTGGTCAAAGGCTTGTATCACCATCTTGATGGGTGGCTCGCGGAAGAAGAAGAATATTTCCTTGTCGTCTTCGCCTCGATAGTCCTGTGTCGCTACTATCTCTATTGGCATCCTGTTCTCCTTGCCATATTTTCCCGGCACCTTGCCTCTGACCACGCACGGAATAACCTCATTCATGTCCATTGCTGTATCATTACACAATATTATTCTCGTTAATCTCGCGCTCAATATCCTTCACTATAGCATTAATGCCTTTACGCTCGAATGCCTTAAAGTCCTGCTCGCGTAGTTCGGAAAAACGCTTTATAACAACTGAAGTACACATACCCAGGCTTTCCATGTGCTTAATGAACTTCAACTTCAGGCGCGACATTCCAAGTATATCATAGAAAGCCTTATCGTTCTGCTCTATGAAAGCAAGAACACCGGCATAACCTTTGTCGCCGCTCTCATCTGTCGCTGTCATTATCTGGACTTCATTTTCTTTTAGAAAATCTTTCTTGATATTGTCTATACCTCTCAACTCCCATTCCTTAAACCCGTCGCGGAAGAAACGAGTGTAGGAAAACATCTCCGTAGCACCGTTTTTCTGCATCACTGCATAGAGGCATTTCTTCTGATTTGCGCTCAAATCGGAAGATTGCAGATGCTTTTTCTCACTAATTTCAATCTTTATCATAAAAATATTTAAAATTTATGTTTTGTTTTATAAATTTGCAGTTGAAAAACCTATATTTGTATTTCACAAATCTCTATTATAACTTTAAATCATAAACTTATGAATTACTCTTACAACTATGCTTTTCTCCGTCAGTTCATGGATAAGCATCATCTTCGCACCCGCGACATTGTAGAAGCGTTAGGCAGTAAGGACTTTGCGTCTCCCAAGAATTGGTATGAAGGGAAGGTGCCTGTTCATATATGTGCTATGCTTCGTATCTGTAACTATTATAATATTCCTCTCGCAAACTTCTTCGTTGATGAAGATGGGCTGCCTGCTGATTTTGAGCCATGCGCTCCTGATAAGACCGCTCAACTGCTTCCAACGGACAATTACGGTATCAAGGAAGGCGCAGGGCGTGGGATTGTTATCACTAAGATTACTGAGCGCAAAGCGACCACTCTTGCTCAGAAGGATGCTGTGGAAATAGGTCTTAAAAACCGAGATGCACAGCTGGAGCGCAACAAAGGCATCCTTAAAGGTAATACTGGCCAGATGAAAGATGAACATGTGGTGGATGTTACCCACGAGAAGTCTATGCGTGAGGTTATTGAGAAGTGTTTGAGTACGGTTAATAATCTTGTTGCCGCTCATAATGCACAGATAGAATCGCTGGTAAATATCATTAAAGACCAAGAGAAAACTATCGCCATGCTTACTAATGATAACAGGGATAAGCCTGATGTTGATTCGGATGATGCAATAACGAGCACGGGGGAAAACAGCGTTATTGGTCTCGCTGCCGAGGATAATCACGCTTAAATGTCGCCATATTCGCCTTTGTATGTCAGGGAAATCTTATACTGCTCCATCTGGTAATTATGTTCCGACTTCTCTATCTCCGTAAGTTCAGAGTTAGAGCATTTGTATTGCACGCCTATATAGTAATGGTCTTTATACAGGAAGAGCGTAGGAGTATATTGCTCTTGCTCGCTCTTCCTGTCACTAAGAGCGCAGTCGAGAATATCATACAATTCCTGAACTTGAACTACAGGCAGCGCGATGCGCATCTGCTCCATCTTGACCGCCTTATGCAACGCTCTTGACGATTTTGCGCGTCTGTCTTGCGGCTTTTGTGGCCCCGTAAAACGGAGACATCGCCAGAAAAGCATCTTGCCTAATTTGTCGTCAAGCATTTTAGCATACATCTCTTTGTATGCTGCAAGATTATGTTTCTCGTCTTCTGTTGGAGTTATCTTCGCGTATTGCATCCAATACTCAATAGGTTTCTCGTACTTCACCTGGTCCCAGTGTACGGCTTTTGTAGCGTATAGTTTGTTCCATGTGCTTGACGGTGTAAACTTATCGTCATTCGTTGCAAGGTAACAGCTTTCGGAGGAGCAGTTAGGTTCATAAAGCGGCGTATCGCCTAAGTCAGTTCTCTTGCGCCATACATTAAGGTCTGGCTCTTTCTCGAACTCCAAGAACTCTACGCCACCCTCAAAATACTGCACAGGTTGAATGTATGCCAACGCACCGCATTTTTTTGCATATCGTTCAGATGCCCTTGCCGCTATCTCTGACTTCTCCATAAAAGAGGTTAGTTTCTTTCCAAGAACTGTTGTGCGATATGTTTTGTAATAATACATATAAATTAGGTATTCGGTTAAGTAATCGTTAGTGACTGCAAAGGTAATACATCAATTTTAATTTACAAAGTTTTATTTTATAAATTTGTAATTAAACTTGATATATTATAACTTTTATTCAATTTTACAAATTTATATTCAGTATTTACAAAATAAAACACTACTTTTGCAGAGCGAAAATCAAAAAACCGTTAATGGCAAAGAAAGAAGATCCATATAAGGACGCAAAAGAGCAGGGGACTTCTATAATGGAGTTTATTATCCCACAAAAAGTAAGGGCGTTCTGCTCGTACTACTCTCCTGCTACAGAATACAACTCATCAAATAGTTTCAACGAAACGCAGCTCAGGGATTTCTTTAAGGCATGGCCTACATCTTTGGGTGATCCTCTGAAAGAATATCTTACAATGCTTGAACAAGAAGGTTTCTTTCTTCAGGTGTCACTGACTGGTGAACTCATGATTTTTACAAACATAAAGCTAAGCAAAGAGAGATTACAACAAAACAACACAGTGTAAATGAGAGTAATTTTTCATGGGAAGATACCTCGCTGCGAAGCGTGGTATCTTTTTTTATGTTATTTCTTGTTCTTGTATTTCCAGTAGATGCAAGAGCCTACTACTACAAGTAATATTATAATTGAAGTTATAAGCGGGACTTCTATATGTTTTTCATAAAAGTCTTCTATAACACTTTCTTTATCCTTCTTATCCTGGTAATTGAGGCTGTCTGAATAATGTGTCTTTATATCAGTCAGTCTGCCTTCATATATCGAGTCGAGCATCTGCTTCTGTCTGTCTATAATCTCACTCCTCTCCTGTCTTTCCGCTGTACTGCTTTCCTTATATATAGATGCGCTGTTACGCTTTATGGTGCGCTCTTCTCTGCGATGTGTAACACCGGCACTGTCCGTTGTGATGGATATTACCTCAAATATTATCTCCGCTGCGGTCTTATCCTCCTCCTTATTGATGGAGGATGTCTCTGAGTTTGATTGCACTGTGGAGTCGGTCTCCTCGATAGTCTTCTGTACAGTCCGAGACTGTTCTATTACTTGCGCTACGGAATCTTTTTCCGTAGTATGCACAACTGATGTTGCCTTTTTTGTTGTCGAGCATGACAGCAGGCACGCGATGATGAATGTTAAGCATAATAGTCTCATATATATTAATGTATTAGTATTATGCTGCAAAAATAGTGATTTTTCAGGCATATATAAGGACAAAAAAAGAGCGATACATCTGTACCGCTCTTTTATCACTTGCTTCCGAAAGTAAGCAAACATCCACTGCTTTTATTGTTCATTATTTGTTTATATAGTTTATGAAATTTCTTACTATCCTTGCTTCCGTTGTGGTGAAACTCACTAAACCTTCCCTGCGTGACCTTATCCTTAAATTCTATGTATATGTTCATTCCGCGTCCTCCGATAAATGTCGCTTTCCTTAACCATTCCTTATATGACTCAGGACATTCATTGCATAGTCTCTCCCACTCCACTGCGTACTTTCCTTCTATTACCGTTTCTTTCGGTCGCTCAGGTTCTATAGTATCAAAAAGACTTTGTGTTATCGGCTGCTTGTTCTTCCTTGCTTCATAATTCTCTATCCATGTACGCATAAGATACAGTATATATCCTGCCACATCTTCTGGATAGTTCTTTTCAATAAGCATAGGTATCTCCTTATAACAGTAGTCAGCGAATATCAGGAAATCAACTTCCTTAACATAGTCCGTAACATCCTTTACTTCTTTCCGGTTAAGGTCGCCACATCGCTTGCATAATGTATTTATTAGCTTCCTTCGTTTTGATTGCATAGCCCTATCGTTTTCTACCTGCTCCGTGATTATCGTCGGCACCAAGGTGAACTCTATGCTGTCAGGATCGCCCTTGGTCTTCCCGCCCTGCCTTATCTCCTTATATGTATATGTGTAGTCTATCTGCCCCAGTTCGCCCATGCGTGTAAGGTCTGCTTGCACCTTATCGAGAACATTCTTACGGAAATGGTAGAAGTACGGAAACATCCAGCTCGTTACATCTCCATTTTCGTCAACGGCACACAGCCCAAGATATTTCTTGATTTCATTGACCGTAAGTTTGCACTTGCCGTTTATGCAATGGTGCTTTAGCAAGGCATACAGCTGCGTTGTATGTGTGGCACTACTTATACGCGCCATCTTCACCGGGTGATTGATATAGCCTTTGCTCATGTCAAAAACCAAGTCTGCCACATCTTCGTTTATCTCAAACACCACATATCCCTTACTGCGCGAAACTGTCTCCTTCTCGCCATCTTTGTTAATGAAGGTATAGCCTTTGTCGGTGTAGTCGGTAAGGCTGTTCTTAAAGATATTGTACCATCTGACACGCTTTCCTCCTGGTAGTGGTGTCTCTATCTTTATGTGTGATTCCAATATTGCCTTGACAGCTGCTTCTACCCTATCGTAATGACCAGAGATGCCGTAGTCGGCAAGACGGATGACTATCGGTTTCAGTGTCCGCCTGTCTTCAGCAGAAAACAAAGGGTTAGGTTTTACCTTGTCCTTGTGCCGGCCTTCATCGAAGAAAGGTGCTATATACTCCTGAATGCTCTCAGACACCTTCATCATTATATCTTGTGCAAGATTGGTTTTTCCAGCAAACTGCTCCAAGTATGAGAATGGAGTATTTATCCAGTCGTTAAGTATTGAGAGTGATTTTTCTTTTTCCATATTCATCAGTTATGTGTATCATAATCTACCGTTTCGTTCAGCATAATCTACCATTTCGTTCAGCATAATCTACCATTTCGTTCAGCATAATCTACCATTTCGTTCAGGTTTTTTGGCATCTTGTTCAGCATTCATGTATATAACGCTTTGTGTTTCAGTGGTTTTCAGTTTCGGTAATATATATAATAGAATATAATATACATAATATTGTAAAACCAAGATTTATATATACATATTATATTAATATAAAAAGCGAAAAAATTTTTGAAAATTCGGTGATTTTGCAAGGACGCTATATAGGGGATTTGCAGATGAACGAGCCAAGAATTTAAGGTAAAGACGCACCGTGTCAACCGTCTTAGCCCTGCTTGCTGTCAAGCCAATACTCCAAGGCTTCTTCCACGAGTTTCATTTTAGTGTTCGTAAGATTGTTCTCTGCCATGTATATCATGAAACGCTTATGAAGATTAATAGGTATGCGAGCCTGTATCAATATCCAGTCTTCGCCTTGCGTTCTGCTGCGCTTTGGCTTTGCGGTTGTTTTCACCACCTCTGCTGCTTCCGTATATTCTGCGTTAGACTGCTTAATCTTTTCAATGTTCTCTTGTGCTGCTGCACTGCCAGCGACAAGTGGCTTTCCGTATTTCTTGTTCATTATTATGTTTATTTGTTAATTTATTCCGGTGTTATGTTATTCCGGCATTAATTCTTCGACAAAACTCATATAGTCTATTCCTGCCTTGCAGTATGGCGAATATTGGAATATGTCCTGGTGCTGAAATTGGCTCTCCCCTACCCTAACACACTGTCTTATTCTTGTCTTGAACACATTGCAACCGTACTGCTCCTTAACATAGTCTATGGTCTCTTTGGCGAGTCTTGTGCGCTCATCGCACATCACCATCAACAGACCTCTGAGTTCAAGTTCCTTGTTAAGCCCCTTCTTCGCCGACTTATAAGCCTGTATAAGCGGTGGAATACCATCAACCGATAGTGAACCTAACTGCACGGGGATGATTACTCCTGTGGCTGCTCCAAGGGCATTATATGTAAGTTCCGACAATGCGGGCGCACAGTCTATAAGGATATAGTCGAATGCTTCATACACATATCTCTCTCTACACATGGCATCTTTGTGGTCGCTGCCGTACAAATCATCCATATAGAATATCTTGTTGCCGAACAAAGAGCAAAGGACTAACTTTGAGTTCATCTGACTATGCAGCGCAGGGTCTATCTGTGCCAACTCTGGAGACGCAGGGCAGTAATACAACCCTTCCCTACTCTTGTATATATAGAGCGGGTTGTCGGCATCCATTAGAGAGTCTTTTATCGTCTTGTTGGTTCTCACCTCGTCCTGTTTCTTCCTCCACCCTAACAGGCTCGACAGGTTTCCTTGTGGGTCAAGGTCTATGCACAGCACGCGCAGCCGCTTGTCCTTTCGTAACAAGCCGGCTGCCGTGTTCTGCACCGTGGTGGTCTTAGCTACTCCACCTTTGTTGTTCACGAAGGCGAGCACTTCTTTTAGTCTGTCCATTATGGTTTAAGTTTAATAGTGTTCCGAAAATCAGTGATTTTTCACAAACCATATAAGGGTTATTTCTCGAAGTTGACTCTTTTCTCTATAAAGTCTTTTATCGGAGAAAGAAATTCTGAATAATAGCCTTTTCTTGTTTCCAAAAACTTAGCCTTACCGTCTTCTTTAAGCATCGCCATGAATACCTTATACTGCGTTTGCTCATTCACTCTCGGATATACTATATTCGGAGTCTCAATATGTATATACATCTTGCCATCTTGTGCAGATATAGTAATGTTGCATTTCTCTGCAACATCTTTGTTTTGACCTACAACATTCGCATATACGCCATGTGTCCAGAAATCGGTATATCTTATTGTATATGTTTCAGGAACTTTGTTGGCGATTGGTTTGTCGCTTGTTCTTGCCTTATTAAGGCAATAAGACTGCGCATGTGTATATATCTGCTGTGCTGTTGCATTAACAGATATAACTGTTGAGAAACATCCATCCTCGTTAAAGGATAGTTCCATTGTCTGGTTCTGTGCGTTTACGCAAGTACATGCTAACGCAAACACGATTGTAGCAAATAGCTTTTTCATAATATTATTGTTTTATTGGTTTATGTAATTATGTATTTATTGTGTTATGCGGCAAAGTCCGGAATAGGCATTCTCTGCCTATCCCGATCTTATTGTAGTTACTCGTTGTCTTGCTTGTCTATATATTCGCTCATCTGGTGCGCGTATGTCAGCACCTCTATGCTGTCTCTTATCTCGCTCTCAGGCGGAAGGGCGAGAATCATCTGTATTGCTGTAATGACCTTTGCCTGGTACTCGTCAACGGCCATAGGAAACATCTTCTCGAACATAGCGTTTATTTTGTTTTAGTTATTGATAATCTCGGAAGGCAATCTGCTGCGTCTGGCTTCAGGATGCGCTGGGTTCTTATTGAGCTGCGCTCTATCACTGGCAGGATGCCGATACTACGCAGACGGAGGTACATGAATATGCGTCCTTTCGTTGTTATCATTATATCGCAGTCGCAGACATAATCGCCGTTTTTGTCCTTGATGCTTATGCAGTCACCTTCATAGAACATGCCGTTCTGCTGAAACTCCGGCACGAAGTCAAAGCATTGCGTGTTCGCAGACTGGGAAGATACGCGCTCCAATACTCCGCAGTGCTCCATGTACTCATACATCTTGCCGTATGCCACTCCGTAATCATTGGCAAGGGTTATCATACTGATGTCGGTGCGACAGCGAAGAAAGTAGTCCAAGTAGTCGTGGTTGCCCTCTTTGTCAAGGGCAAGCATCAGAGCCTCTGTCCAGTCCTTTACCGTGTTGATGGTGTTCAGTGCGAGTTTCAGCCCATGCCTGTCTTTGACTATCTTCTGCAACTGCGCGGTCTGCTCGTCGGTAGACGCCGGCACGGTGTAGTTGCCGGTCTTCCTGATGCTCGGAAGAACATCTTTCGTCACCCACCGCTTGAAAGCCTTTGCCTTCTCCAACTTGGAGCCGAAGATTAAGGCGTACAAACCAGACTCGTTGACGAAAAGCGCAGTGTTCTTCCTTCCTTTTGAATCGACGGTGCATCGTTTCAGTGCATCGTCGCAATCTACATGTGCCTTAACCGCATTTCGCGCTGCTGCGTATCCCAGCCCCTTGCAGACATCCGTTGCGTTAAACCATGCCTCATTGTTCTCGTCAGTCGTTACCCTGACTTTTCCAAATTCGGCGTTCTCAAAAATTTTAATGTTTGGTAACATAATTTTGAAACATTAATGATGATAGGACAAAATAAACGGTTGCCCACTTCCCGCTGTTCAAGTCATGTTACCACAGGCTCGGATTACCATTACAGTATATCCACGGGGTTAAGCAACCGTTATGCTATATGTAAGGGCGTCGCGTTTCGATACACCCTCATACTTTTGGCTACAATAAAAGCCTGCTTTTGGCAGACTTTTGCATCATGCCTATGGTAAAAACTTGAACTTGAACGCTGCAAAGTTATAATTTTATTTCGTTTTACAAAAATAAAATCATCCTTTTTTCTACTGTAGCCTTGATTTTTTGTATTTGGCTGCGATAAATGATGTCAAAGAACAATTAGTATTGCGAAATTCAGTGATTTCGCAGACCCTCTATAAGGGCTTTTCAGACTGCTCCCGCTGCTGCCCGTGCGGTAGCCGCCTTCAGCTCCATAATGGCCTCATGGTCATCTTTAGCGCAAAGGGGGGCTTTGCTGTGGAGAAGTTCTGGGCGACGGCTGGCATCAATGTTGGGCCAGACGCCTATACCGCGCTTAGGAGGCATAGGCGGGCGTTGGCTCTCGTCATAGTTCTCTTGCCACTCCATCACCGGCTGTTCGTCATCGCTCTTGGTAGCCATTGCTCGACGATCCTTGCGCGTCCAGTTGTTGAGTGCCCACAGTGCCATATTGTTTAGTTCTGCCATTGCGTAATCATGGAAGGAAGCATCGCGAAACGGATGGTGGTAGTCGTCGGTGCAATTGTCAAGGCATCCTTGCAGTTCCAGATACACATTCAGTCCTGGCACCTTCGCTGTTAGCCGCGCTTCGTCGTACTCGTCATCGTAGGTCACTGGAACTCCGTTTGCGCCGCCTTCTGCCGCGATATAGTCTTTAACGCTCCTGTAGCCTTTCTTCTTCGCCTCGTAGCCCATTCGGGCTGCCCTCTGCTTGTTAGTCATATAGGCTTCCCTCGCCGACTCATCACGCTCTCTCACATGCTGCCTGTGGTCTGAGGTCTTGAAGGCGTAAATCTTCGCCACGAAATGCGGAGGAAACAGGCCTATTATACAGTCGCCGAGTCCGCTACGCTGCTGAAACTTGGTTACTATATACGGCGCATCATGCGCCATGTTCTGCCTGAATGCCGGAACGGACATTGGCTCATGTATTGGTAATGGTGTAAGCTCGTGCTTACCGATATAAGGAAGTGTGTTCATTTTGTTTTTAGGTTTTGAAAATTCGGTGATTTCTCAGACACCTTATAAGGGTTTTTAGATAAAGGGCGGAAAATGGGCATAAAGATTGCGCCTTTTTTCTGCCCTTCCAAGGGTTTAGCCCTTGAAAGCTCCAACCAACAGGGGTGCAATGAAGAATGCCATGCCTACGCCTACAACCGCCACCGCTGCCACTGCTGCCACTGTCACTACTGCTGTGAGCACTGCTGCCTGGCGTGCATATTTCGCTTTGCGCGCGGCTTCTGCTGCTGCCTCCTGCTCCGCTGCTATGCGTGCTTCTTCATCCGATTGTTGCGCTTCCTCGGCCTTGCGATCTTCGCGGCATGCCTTGCGCTGTAAGTTGGCGTCGCGCTCTATATCAGCCCCGCTGTCTGAACTTTCCTGTTCTGCCGCACTCTCCCCTACTACTCTCGTAATCTTAGGCGTTACATCGTTGTGCAGCGTTACCACTACCCTACTCCCCTCCGTTACGCCCATCTGTGCCATTGTGCGCTCGGTGTATAGCGACACCTTGCGGATGGTCTTGCCTCCGAGCATTGCAGGCTCTATGTGCGCTACAGGCGTGCGCTTGCCTGTCTTGCCGGTCATTACCTCTATTCGCTGCACTGTTGTAGTGCAACTTGCTGCCGCAAACTTGTAAGCCATGCTGCCGTGCGGATGATGCTTGTTTGCTCCGAGCATCGCGCAGTCGGCATTATCAGTCACGCGGATAACAAGTCCGTCGGTCGGAAATGTCAGTGTGTCGCGCTGTGCCGTGCGCTCTGCTATAACTTGCGTAATCTGCTCTTCGGTCACCGCCTCACTCTCGTATATGAAGGAGTTGAGCGCATGACGGCTACCTATTACATCCCAGGCGTAGAAAACCAGTGATTTCGCACACTCACTATAAGAGGCATTACAGATGGCACTCGCTGCGGTCCTTGCGTCATTGTAGCCTAAGCTCCCGAAGGAGGCAAGAGGGCAGACAATCTCGCCGCGCACCTCTACCCTACCCTCACAGTCTATAATGTTTGGGATAGAAGGTATTGCAAGCGCATGGGCGGTGATGTCCTGTCCTCTCGTCCCGTCGCCCCTGGTGGCTGCTGTTGTTAGACGTCCATCGATATATACAAGTGAACAACTGATGCCATCGTATTTCCACGCTACGGCGTAGTTAGCCTTGTGGCCGAGCTTATTGTTAGTCTTCTCTATCCACGCCAGCACCTCGTTTGCTGTGTGGCTCTTTTGTTGCGACAGCATTGGCGTTGTGTGTGCCACAATTCCGGCACATGCTGCGCCTACTTTCTGGGTTGGGCTGTCTGGGTGCACCTGCGCTGGGTTTTCGCTCTCGTAGGCTTCTATGCGTGCCACGAGTGCGTCAAAGTCCGCGTCGCTTATCTCTGGTCGTGATTCGTTATAATATAGGTTGCTGTGGCGGTTGGCCTCGTGTATAAGTTGCAAATAGTCTCTGTAAGTCATAGTGATTGTGCGGCATCCCGCGGTTTATGTAATTATGTAATTATGTGGTTATTTAGGAATTTCTATTTCTATCTCTGTTTCTGCCACATTGTTGCTTACTCTTTCCAACTTTATCTCGCACCCATTAAGGTAATCTGTCACATAAGGATTTCCGTCTTCGCCTGTAATTATTTCCTCGAATACAGTATTACCTTGCTTGAAGTATATCTCGCCAAAGCGCGATTCGTGTACTGAATAACCTTGAGGGAGGATAAAATCCGCATTATCCAGCGTTTCCTCGCCGTAATATGCGTCGTTATGAGAGTCGTTTGTTCTCCACTGTGTTACACATTCTGAAGCCATATATGCTTTATAAGTCCTTACGAGATAAAGTGTAACATTGTCCCGATTAGTAGTTTTCATAATGCTTTGTTGTTTTATGGGCTGTTGCCCGGTTGAAAATGCCTTGAAAATTATAAGGTGTATAAGAGTAGGGGGTACAGTGTGTACCCCAGTCCTGTTATTTAAGGAGATAAGCGTTGATGATTTCGGCCTTGCGGCGGTTCTCTGCTGCGTTCTCGCGCCATACGCTCTTGTTGTAGTCAGAGTGCTGATATACAGGGCTTGCCCAATAGATGTGCTTGTTACCAACGACAAGTACCTTCATGTAAGAACCGCTATCTTTGTTTGCGCGCATTGACTTCATGAGGTTTGCAAAGCCACTGACAAAGTTAGTGTCCTCAGACTGAGAAGGAGCGAACACGGGGCTTTCGTCGAGGTTGCTGTGAAGAGTTGCAACCTTGTCATAACGACGATATCCGTGAGCACCCATGATGATGTGCCACATGGCATTTGCGTCACGCTTGCAGGCTACTTCCTCAACAGCATTGAGGATGTCGAGCTGCTTGGTGATACCCATAAGTTTCATTGACTTGCAGAACTGCGTAAGATTGCGTGTCGAAATGTAGTTCTTGACTGCTTCCTTAATGTTCTTCTTAGTTGCTTTCATGACTTTAGTTGTTTTGTGGAGCTTATGCCCCGGTTAACGATAATGTTTGTTTTGTTTCTGCTGCAAAGGTACGACTTTTATTTATATCTACAAATTATTTGTGTAAAATATTTCGTTTTATAAATATAAAATTTACTATAAATGATATTAGTCAAGTGAAGATAGATTGAATAATTAAATAAAAGTATGGATATATGTTATTATGTATGTATGTAATTATGGCATTATGATGTTATTTATAGATGTAATTATGTATTAAAAAGGAATGATTAGAAAACAGCCCGCACCGCGCGGACAAAACATTTATCTTTTTATGTTGATTTCTGGCTTAATTACGTTAATTTCTTTCAGCTGATAGAGTAGGGAGAGCGAAGCAGTGCCGACCGCTTCCCAGCGACCGGCACAACAATGTTTAGAAAATAAAACAAGGTTAGGCTTTC
Organism: Bacteroidaceae bacterium; assembly: GCA_021443335.1. Lineage (GTDB taxonomy): Bacteria > Bacteroidota > Bacteroidia > Bacteroidales > Bacteroidaceae > Prevotella. Next base: position 17,077 of record JABUUE010000006.1, on the reverse strand, counting down.
ATCCTCTCGGACTACTTAACGCGCCTCGCCTGGTTCTCCAGGCAATAACACTTAAACTAAGAAATAAAAGATAAAAGGTATAGTATATGTGTGTTCAGTGATTTTTCACAGCCCATATAAGGGCCGTTGTGGTTACAGGCTGTCAAGCATACGGACTATGCCAGCAAGCATGAGGACTCCGGCAAGAGTGTAAGCTACGACAGTGCAAACAGTCTCATGGCGGTCGAGCCACGCAGCTATGCGGCGATATATTGTGCGATGTGCGCGATAGATGTTGTTTGTCTTCATAATATTATGTCTTTATGTAATTATGCTTTTATGTTTGAAAAAACGGTGAATATTTAGAGGCCTTATAAGGGTGTTTGTGGGGTAGGGTGGTTAGTAGTCCACCCCGTCACAAATTGCAACTCTTAACCCATGTCTTATAAGTTCTGGAAGATTTAGAACTAAATCGTGACAATGGAACGCGGCACGCCTGCACATTGACTGCGGGAAGCTCTCGTAACTTTCAAGTGCCACGCCCTCCAGGGCTGCGGCGACTTTTTCCGCACTCGCGCCCCATGTCTCATAAACTGGAAACTTGTCAGAGCGGAAAAGGCAAACATGGGCAGGATGCTGCTCTTGTATGCGCTTTATAGATTCCGCGGCTGTGTCCATCAGGTCAGGGCAAACGGTTGTTTCAGTCTCTGAGTCTGGCGCGGCGGTCGGGTCATTTCCTTCCTGCGCCGGTAAATTCTGTGATTTTTCGCAGGCCTTATAAGGGCTGTTTGCGTCGTCGGTCTCGCACGCTCGGCCACTGGTGGCGGCATCGCCCGCGGTTGTCTGGGTGGCGCCCTCTTCCGTGGCCGTGGTAGGCTCTTCGGCGAGCTCTGCGACGGTCGGGGCGGTCTCTCCCGCTGTGGCGAAATCCTGTGAATTTTCGGGGGTGCTATAAGAGGGGTTTTGAGTGCCGCCGCCGAGGAGGTCGGCGAAAACCTCCAAGGCAAGGGCGTAGCGTGCTGCGGTGGGGTCGTCGGCAGTGAGGACGGCGCGCGCCTGTTCTGAGGATATGGGGCGCGCCTCCTGCGGCTCTCCGTCAATTACTACGGCGATTGCAACAGCTACGCCCGTGCTGACTATTTTAACAGCGGTGAGCACTGGCGCGGCGGTTTCTCCGGCTGCGGCGAAATTCTGTGAATTTTCGCCGGTGCTATAAGGGGCTGCGCCGGATGCGCTGTCGTTGCTCTCGCTCTGTTCCACTGTCGGGGTTTCGGTGGTATTGCCCTCCACCTCGGCGGCGTTGTCGCTCTGTGGGGCTGTTGTGGCTTCTGCGGCTACCTCGGCGGTCTCTTCGGCGGTCTGGTCAGCCTGACCAAACCAAGCGCGGAGAGTTGCCACGGATTCCGCGTCGGTTGCTTCCCAGCGTTGCGCGTCTTTGTTCCAGCGTGCGCCGCGTGCCTTAATTGCCTTGCGGTTGCGGTAGGTTGCGCGGCTCTCGCCATCTACATACACGCCGCCCGGCATCTCGCACAGGGTGAGGCCTTCCGGGGCTGTGGTTGTTGTGTCGTTCTGGTCGCTCTGAGCGGCTGGGGCTGTCGTTGTGGTGTTGTTGTCCGCTGCCGGTGTTGCGGCGGTCTGTGGGGCTTTCTTAACCTTTGCGGCACGCTTTGCGCGCTCTACTTCGATGTCCTCGGCGTGAGCTTCGCAAAACTCTACGAAAGAGTTTGAATTATATGACAAGCGGAAAAGGTCATAAAAATTTTGATTTGCGACACAAAAACCGTTTACAGACTCTCCGACGAGCACCGCGCGCCAATCTTGCGCCGGGTTGATTTCCATATAATAGCGATGCGCGGTCCTGTACGCTTTGCGTATCTTGGTGTTAGTCGTGATGATACGGAATGCAACTTTACCACTGTTGTAAATCATAGCGATAAAATCGGAGTTGGCGCAAACGGCGTAAGCCTTGCAACCGCTTGTAAAAATATGCTTAAAGTCTGCGCCCATCTCCTCGGCTACCTGTGCGGCGCGCTGTTCTATTGCGGCGCGCTGCTTCTCATGCTCATTTGCGCGAGCCGCTGCGCGTGCCTCCTGCTCGGCCTTTTCCTGTGCTGTGCGTGCGGCTTCCTTCTCAGCTTTCTCGCGGTCTGCCTGGGCGGTCTTCTGCTGGATGTCGCTTTCTGTTGCCGCATCTATCGGCAAAGCGTGAGGGCCGAAAACGGCGCGGAAGAAATCTACATAATAAGGGAGGAGCGCGGCGGCCTCCTGCTCGGTTGGATATGGATAAATGGATGAGCGGTGCAAGTTGTCGGTTTCGGTGAACTCATCGAGCGAAAGACAGTTCACGAGGAAGTCGGACACGATGCCGGCACGCTTCAGGAGATAGGCGCAAACCGCCTCAAATGCGCGCGCGGTTAGTTCACAATTCTTTGTCCAGTAATCGCCTTTGATGGTAGCGAGATTTGCGGAGCGGTTGTAATACTCTGTTTCGCGGATTGCTTTGTATAATCTAACACCATACGCGCCGAACTCGCCGCGGCCATCTGTAGCATAAGACAAACCGCCGCCGGCGTAGTTGTCGAAAGCGTGAAACCATTCATGAGCCATACAGCCCGCGCCGTTTTTCTTGGTCAGATTAATCACCTTGTAATCTCTTTCGTAGTGTGCCGCCGCCTTAGAGATACCACGAGAAGCAAACGCAAACGCGAGCGATCCAAAAAGCGTGATCTCATTTGCTGATATGCCGAGCACCTGGGCGAGGTCGTGGAAGCCGTCAAAAGCGGAGTTAAGTAACGCGGCGCGCTCTGTCTGTGTCACCCAGTTGCCGAACTCAACACCGCGGAACGGAAGAGCGGCGGCGTATGTCTCCGGGGTTGCGTCCTGACCGTTGCGCCAGTCCTGACCAATGCGGGGGCGGTTCCAGTCGCGACGAAGTTCAGGAACATTTTTGTATGCGGCGAGAGTTGCGAGGAGCTGCGCGCGCTCTTCGGCCAGAATGCGGCGGATTTCTGCGCGTGGGGTGTCTGCTGACAGTGTGCGCAAATTAATTTCTTTCTTTCCTTCTGGGGCGATATACCAAACGCCCGCGCGGTTGGTGTATGCTGCGAGTGCCGGACCCTCGGCGCGCTTTGCGCTGTCATCGTCGAGCATCTTTTTTAATGTCGCGACAATCTCGGCGGGGTCGTTGGTCTTAGTGTTAGAGTAGTAGCGGGTACCCGTAGTAACACAAAGCGGGTCGCCCTCTTTGCCTGCTGTCCAAAGCAAATAATAATCTACTGAGTATTTGCCGAAGCTGAAAGGCTGTGCCGGCCAATTAGCCGCACACAATACGCGGAACTCAGGCGCGCGGCGTGTGTCGTCTTCCACCTCTCCGCCGTTAAGCATTGCGGAGATTACCGAGAGTTTCGGGGCGGTCTTTTCTGCCCAGCGATTTACGCGCCAGGTGCTCGCACTGGGCTTGCGGTCTATCGTGCGCCATGTGGTGAGGATTGCGCGCGCCGCGTCTGCGCTGATTGCGCCCGCCGCTGTCAGGCTTTCAAGGTTCGGGAGCTTAACCAGTGCGCCCACGCTCTTAGCGTTTGCGAGGGTTTGGACGTTTGCAGCTGCGGCGAACTTGTACGCCATTTCTTTCGCTGCCTGATACATGTCTTTGCGTGCGCCGCCAATCTTTGCGCCGAAATCTTGAATTTTGTTTGCTGTTGTCATAATATTGAATGTTTTTTGTGCCGGAACTCCGGCGGTGAATAGTTGTTGTTATTATTATTATCAGGGCGAGCGGTCGCCCGCCCTGGTGGGTGTTATGCGAGTTCGAAAAAAAGAATCCTCTGACCGTCGCTTTCTGCGATAAAGTCAGGGGTTAAGCGTTCAAAAAGATAACTGTTTGATGAATCAATCCACACAAGGCTGTAATTAGCGTTCTGGTTATATATATAACCTTTGCGGAAACATACGTTTGTGCCGCCCGCAAACTGTTCTGCTAACTCTAACGCGCTGTTGTAGTGCTGCGCGTTAACTGTTGTCACTTCTGCATTTGTCCAGCCCTGGTATAACATTTCATTAAGAAAATCGAGTGCTTTCATATTCTTTAAGTGTTTAAGTGTTATTATTTGTTATTTTCTGCTGCAAAGGTATAACTATTTAGTTTATTGTACAAATATAAAATAAACTATTATGTTATATTATATGTTTATTTGACTAATATCAATTAACTATTAAAACATATTATTTAATTATATAGTTTATTTTCGTAACTTTGCACCCACAATATAACACATTATAATATATATATGAGAAGACTAAACATAAAAGCTGCCTTGACCGCTTCAGGCATGACTGCGCGCGAACTGGCCGCGCGCCTGGACACCTCCCCAATGAATGTTAACGGGTGGATAAACGGAAGGAATGTAAACGGTGAGCGCATGCCGCCCGCTCCATCCGTTATAACATTGCAACGAATAGCCGCCGCAATAGGTTGCGACCTGTTTGACTTGTTCGATGACGATGATCAGAGCGAGAGCACCGCCGCCCCCGCTGCATCTGGGTTTATAGACTACCGCGGCACTATCCACCGAATCACCGCCGCTGCCGACCTTCTCAGACTCGCGGACATGATCCGCCAGGACATAGGAGGACCGGCGCAGGACTAACATCCGCACACCGTATTATATATAAGGCAGCGCATACCAGCCGCTGCCGCTCCGCGTCAACTTGCAGCCATGCCGCCCTTGGTGGTGTGGCTGCTGCTATTGTGTGTGTGCCGCTGTGCTGGTGCGCTCAGATTGCGACGCTGTGCCGCTCTGGTGGCGGTTCTCGCCGAGCTCCGGTGAGCTGTGCCCAATATAGGAGGCCCGGCCGCATATATGCCGCGCTTTCATGGGTGGGGAGGAATGCGGCGCGCCCAGTGTGGCGGCGCTCGTGTGCGAGATAAAGGGATTTCGTTTTTCAGGTAGGCCTCAAAAAGTATTAAATCTTAGGCGGTTAGGCTCAACTCTTCGGCAATATTTTGATATATATTAGGTGTCAAAAGGTGCGAAATACTCGCTTTTAGCGTATATTATTACGGATTATTTAAAATAATTACAAATAAGAAAATAAGAAAATATTAATATT
>JABUUE010000006.1:0-9625 GCA_021443335.1 Bacteroidaceae bacterium | reverse complement strand
CATCTTACCTTCCTTTTTGTAACGAAAGATACTATCTATCGTTACAAAATGAAAGTTAAGCTACTCAATAATAATTCTCAAAAATGTCTCAAGCTAATTTATAGAACCCACCTGAAAAGTGTTATAATTCACAAATCTGGAAAAGGAAGTCTCTCACGAGACCGAAAGAAATATTAACTTAATACTATAATGAGAAAATCTAAATCATTAGTTCCGGCATGGGACTGCCGTTGATGTCAAGTTGCACTGTAAACGCGAGCGAGATAAACGAACCGTCTGTACGCTTTACTCCGCTAACAGTGTCTTCAGGAATGATATGACAAGGAATCCAGTATGTACTAATCTTAACCCAGCATTGTTTTGACATTAAGAACTCGTGGGCGTACCACGAAAGCCATGCTTCGTCGAGTGGGGGAGTGGTTAGTTTCCATGACTCGTAATCGTTCTGCTTGACGACAATGGCGCGAGATGGGTTGCCGAATGTTTCTTGAACAGCCTTTATGTAGTTGTCTTGTGTGCAGTTTATCTCCATCTCGCGGAGAGAAGTAAGACTTATGCTCTCGACAACACCAAGAGTATTGACAAAGCGGAACTGGTAGCGGTCGAGTGTCTGAGCAGGCAGCGCATACACCTTTTTGCCGTGAATAGTCTGCATACCTTCAGAGGTAATATTGACAAGTTCACAAGACTGCCCTGTAGCATGACCTACGGACTGTGCTGATGTTGAGTTAGGGCAGACCATTGTTTCGCCAACAGCAACAATCTCAGGAAGTGTTGACGGCTTGCGAGTGAAAACAGATACTGATTTACCGCCGCCTGATATTATACGCTCAAGGTCAGAACAAGCACCCATTATAGCAGTCCATGAGCCAGCAGTGGTGTGTCCCGTCTCGAAGTATTCTCCATCAATCATATATTCATCCCATGCTTCGAGATTCCATGCAATAGTAGGAAATGATGTAGTGTTGGCAGTGTATGTAAACTGGTCCGCTATTGCACGAAGTGCAGAAGCCACATCGAAAGTTACGGACTCTCCACCATTGTATATAGGTGCAGAGAAAGTGAACGAATTGCTGCCATAGCCGCCCATAGAAACATTAGCCTTCAGGTTTAGCCGATGGAATGCCACCTCGCCTTCCAATGACACCGATGTAACAACATGGGTTATCGGAGAACCTATGAAGGGAGAGCCTGCTGGAGCGGATATTGTGGGTGCTGCCATTTGTGATGGTGTTTAATATGGATTATTCTGTTTCGGCTGTTGTTATGCCTGTCTTTGAATTGTCGAGAGTAGTCATTACCTCACGCTGCACATCCCATATAAGATGCTTATCCCATTTGTTGTAGTCTGATGCCACATTAAGGGCGATAAGCATAAGATTTTGCGTCGGCGACATGAGTATCTGACGGAGCAGGAAACGCTCACGAATATCAGTGCCGCTGTTGCCTCCGACAAGAGATAGCGGTGAAGAACCAAGTAAGCGTGCATCGAGACCGAGAGACATAAAGATTATAGAGGACACTTCTGCTGTCTCTTTCTCGTTTGCCGCTGCTTCCGAATTGCTTGTTGATTCAATCTCTAATACCTCGAAACTCTTGTGTTCCTGTCCGTCACTGCCAGTGAAGGTGAAGGCGAGGAGCGACTGCCCTGCGTTGTCGCGGTTAGATAGCCATGTATTAATGTCGGAATAGAACTGGTCGCACCATTCCTCCATAGAACGAGTATTGCCTTCAGCATCCGTCTGCACCGAGCACTGACGAATATAATCTTGGTTAAGATAGATTATGCGGCCGATGACATTACTGTTCTTCTTGCGGTTGAAACGGTCGGAGATAATCGTTGAGATGTACTCGTAGATGTCACCACCGAAGATAGAATGCCAAGGTGGGGTAGGGTAGTATGGTCTTCCTGCTGTAGGATAGACTGTTGGCATAATGACGCGCGTAGGTCTGTCTTTGACAGCCACATTACTTGTTCGTGCCTTGCGGATATGCTCTTCGAGAGAATTAAGCGGAGAAGTCATATCAAGACAAGGGATAGCGATAATAGGAGCATCATAAGTCCCGCCTTGGTCTATGAAAGGTTTGTCGAGCCAACGGTTAGAGCAATAGCAATAGTTTATCACGCCGTTGGCGTCCATCTTCTCAAGGCGTGTTGTATGGCATGAACGATGACCTATTCCTATTACTTTCGGTGTCCAGTCTTTTGTTCTTACAGGGTTACCTTTTGCATCGAGCTGGTGTTGGTTGAGTTGAAGTTCGGGAAATGATATACCGAACATAACCTGGTCAATACATAGTTTAAGCCATGTCTGGGGTAGATTATTGCGATCTTCAAACTCCTGTACTTCGTTGCTTGTGCGCTGCCACTCTGCATAGTCTGCCTCATATTGGGCTATTTGGGATAAGATGGAGGCTTTGAGGGAGGAAACGGCTTCCGGCATCGACGGTGTGCCGTCGATAGTTTTCGTTTCGAGGTTTGAGATTTCGCGCCAGAGGTCTTTGATTTTGCCTTGAATGTAAACACCGGCATCCTTATAGCGTATCTTCTTGGTAGTGATGTTTCCGCCAACATAATCCACTATATCATACATTGCCTTCGGCCCTAATCCTGCAAGCATATCGTCGTTGAATTTGCAGCCTGCGGCAGTATATGGGTTCATCTGTGTAAGCAATCCGACCATGTTAGGCAGAATGTTGCCGAAGCCCCATTCGATATAGCCTAATCCTGGCGTACCGCAGTCGGGCACGGTGGCTGTTATCTCGTTGCCTGTAGAGAAATAGAGTGAAGGTATTTTCTTGCGCGATGTCTTGCCTGTTTCTTCCTCTCCACTGCGCAACTGCTCGGAAATAAAGTCGTTCCAAGTGTACATCTTTTCGTTTCGCTGTATGCGCTGCGGTTTGGTGTAGGCAAAGTAGCCTTCACCTTTTAATCGCGTCACTGCCTCCTTTAACTCTTCTGCACCCTTGACGCGAGTAACGAAGGCGTTATTTTGGGATTTCTTTCTCATATCATATTGTTTTAATGCAAAGGTAGATGTTTTTTTGCTACAAGTAAGGACAAAATAGAGTGGGGTAGTGCTTATTTCTTATGCTTTATCTTATCCAACTCCTCGTTTTGGAGTGCTATATCCTCCATCTGCTGAAGGATTGTAGTGTAAGGCTCTCGCTCCACTTGGTCTGCTGAAAGTCCTATGTATTTCTCCATTGTTGCTGTAGTGCGCGCATAGAGTTCGAGAGGGTTCACTGATTGGTTCTTCTTCACATTCTGCTTCTTGAACACACGCGGATAGGTCTTGGAAAGCCATTGCATAACGCCAGACCAATACAAGAGCACTATCTGCCAGTCGCTATTGGAGAAATTGCGGAAATAGTGCGCGTTGACTTGTGCTTGTGATGTGTAGTAATGGTAATCGTAGCGTGTCTCGCCCGTGCTCTCGTCTATATACCTTACCTTGTCCTCAAAAAGATTGGCAAGGAACATCGCTCTTACCTTGTCAAGCTCTTTTGTTATGGTAATAATGGTTTTCGCCTGCACTCTGCGCCCAAGTTTGCTTAACTGGCATAGTTTGTTGGATAGTTCCATATAGGACTGCATATAGTCTTGTGCAAATCGGTATCGTTGCCATGTAAACCCGTCAAGCATAGGTGCCGGTCCTAAGAAAACCTTACGCTTGTACCACGGCCCACGCCTAATCTTCTCTATTGGTAGCAGAAGTAATGTATCTCCGCTGTCATTACCTAACCAATCAAGTATTCCTTTGCGCCGATTCTTCTTGCTCTTCTCTTGCTCAGGAAAAAGCCAGTAGTATATCTGCCACAGAAATAAAGAAAAAGGCTTGTTGCGCTTCAAGATTTTGTTCTTTAAATGGAAGAAGCGTGAACCTTGCTTCCTTACATAATAATGCTGTTCTCCGACAGGCAGGTTGGTATCTAAGGGTTTTGTTATCTCTAACTCCGCCAAGCAAAAGAACACCGCCAACTTGAATGCGCGCATATCAAAGGGATTTAGAGGTGTGCTGTGCTCAGTGAGTTCTATCATTATTTCAGATATAGCACGGAGTTGAGTAAGCGTGCATCTATTCCATGAAGTAGGAATGTCGATATTGATGTTGTTCGAGATGTTGAACATGAGAGAGGGTTTATGCCTGAATAGCGGATAACGAAACGATTAAACTACAAAGAACTCAAATTCGGCTTCTTTGACACCTTCCTCTGCTGTGATAGTGTATGAAACCTTATTTATGTAACCTATCATGCCTGCAATGCGGAAGCGGCGGTCCCAATAGTTAGGAATATCAGCAAGTGTTGCAGCGTTGCATAGCATTTTTATGGTGTATTTTCGCCTGTTGAGGATAAAGAAGGCGTATTCAGAGAGGAAAGTATCGAATAGTCCGCGAGACTTGATTTTTTTGACTATCTCACCAGAAGGCACTTCGCGCTCGTCTGCCATGATAATAGACTCCTGGTGATGGTATTTCTCTGGGTCTATGGTAGGCTTTTCGTCTTCATCAACCCAGTACATACCGTTCTCATCAACCCAATAAGGCTGCTTCCAAGAGCGTATCTTTAAGGAGAAGCGTTCTCCTTCAAGTCCTCCTGGCTGAACACCATTGTAGTCAAACGGATTGCCCCACATATCCATGCTGTCAGAGGAGAGTGCGTATTCCCCTGCAACGGTCTGCCATTTAGAGTTGCCGAAACCATCGTAGTTAGCATCATAGAACTCAATCTTGGCATCGTTGCCACCACCCTGCATGATGGCGATAGAAAGTCCCCAATCGTAACTCTGCAATGGAGAGTCTCCGTCGGAAGTATTCGTAGGATCGTAACTCTCAACCATCTTGAGAACCATGTCCATTGTGGAATCGATATAAGAGAAACCTAACGATTGTTTCACCCTACTCTCAATGAACTCATGCTCCATATCTTCATCGACGTAGGCGCAAAGGATTGTAGATTTATGTTCGTCGTTTGGGTCAAAAATGAACTTGTTGCCTTGGTCGTCAGTCATCTCTCCTGTAGCAAGAGATGTCTCGTGATTGTAGTTTACATCATTGAAAGATATAGGTTGGAAATCGCTTTGCATCTCAATGATGAAATCTTCGTTGAGTGGGCTGCAATCACCTATTTCAACACCTTTAAATGTACCGACCTCAAAAAGAACAGGTTTAAATTCAGATTGCGTTTCCGCCTCCCCATTAATCTTTATGCGGTAAGCATTACCGGTAGTACGGTCAATATATGTAGCCATATTTCCCGCAGCGTCCGATTTTTTAGGCAATCTGTATATATCCTCGTATGTGAGATTGAGAACTGTGCCATCTATTGGATAATCTATATAATCATAGTCAGTATCATAGTCTTTTACTTTGTTTCTGATATTGTCTCTTTGTTCTTGTGCATCTGACTCTGCGGAATATCGCATACGGAAACCCGTTATCTTCTCTGCGACTTTCTGAACACTTATAACCTTGCCGTTAATGTCAATAGGCGCGGATTGTGAGCGGAATACAGCGCGCATAAGATAAGCCTTTACATGCTTGCGCTCGTAATCTACATAGAACTTTATTCCAAACGAACTGTAAAGAGAATCCAACACCTCCGTTATGCTAACATCAGGGAAATTGTCGCTGTTGGCGAACATCTCCATAATGTTTGCTTTCACTTCCAAGGATTCAAGTTCAGGGATGACCTCTATCTTGTCAAAATCATCTCCCACCTTTATATGTATCATCTCCTCAGTGCCTGGCTTCTTGAAGTACATTTCTTGCACGCTTGTTGGGTCGCCAAGTTCAAATTTCAATGTGCCTCCGCATCCGCGGCTGTTTAGCCAGTTGTTTATGGCTTCCTCGCCTACAAGTGTTGGAGAATTGGGTTTCAGAGTCTCGCTGTATTTGCAATGAGTGGTGAAGAAGCAAAGACGCTTTAAGTCTTCAATTTCCAATAATGCACTGTTGTCGAATGTATATCCGAGATAGGCGAAAAGGCAGTCAAGGAAGTACAGTACATAGAAACAAATACCACTTGCGGGTCGGTCTGCCTCCAATACCCAGTAAGGATAATGCTCGTTAGGTCCCCAATGTGTGCCTTCCGTTGCAAGTTCATCAGATGTCTCATTAGGATTATCCTCCTTTACACCGTGGTGGTAGTAGCATACTCGTGCGTTACAATACGGAGCGGATGGGTATGGAGTATCTACATTGATAAAGCTCTGGGTTACTTGTGGTACAACAACAACATTGTTATTGGCATAACTGCGCTCACCAGCCTTTGACGCTACACCTGCGGAGTCTTCTGCGCATTTCGCGGGATAAGAGAATCCTGTAGCCTGTGGCGAAAACTTGACCTTGTCGGAATGAAATGTGCCGTGATAATGAAAGTCTCTTGTCATGGTTCCACTACAGCCCATATCTTTCTCTGCCGTGGCATGCACCTCGTACTTTATATTTGCCTGTACTTCGACATTACCAATCTTCTCACCTATCTGTATGTTGTCTTTGATAGGAATATCTCGGCATGTCATATTGCCAATAATATCCGATAGCGTATGCTCGGCAGATTGGATGTTCATCGAAAGAGTATTCTCTATTACTTCGTCTTCCGATGTCACTAAAAGTCCAGAGCGGATAGGCAGCCCTTCAACAAACAGTTGCATAGGCGTGCGCTCTAAGTTCACTGGCCTATCACCGTTGTTCTGGTCGTCAATATTCCCAAGAAAGAACCTGTTTCCCTCCAATGGCATAGCGAATGGAAAAGAGAATGTCTCGTTTCCATCGTTAAAGACAGGGTTCTCGTCTTGCATATCAATGGAGAAGTCTTCTGGAAGCGTGCAAGGTTTGTTTCTTGTTGTTATGGCTATATGGCTATTCATTATCTTAAATTAAGTTTGGCGTTTCCGTAAAGTTTCATGTTACGGTTAGTAAAACTATTGACTATGGTATCTCCGTCTGCTATGATATTGCGGTGTCCGTTATCGTTTATGATTCCACCGCCCAATGAGATGCTTGTTGCACCCGAACAGGTCACATTGCCTTTTCCAAAGACTGAGCTGCGTCCTTCTGCTATAACATGTCCTCCATCGAATACAACCTTCGACTCTTCTTTAGCAATGATGTTAGCACAGTCAGTAAGACATTCGCACTTTGCTTTTCCGTATAATATAACCTTTGCCTTGCCAATTATATATACACGAGGCTCGTTGTTGTTTATGACAATATCGTCTTCGCTGTCGCCTATGAGCACTGTTGCGTTTATGGATGTTGAAGGAGATTCGTTATAGAATATGCCTGCCAAGTTAAACTCATCCTTGAACTCCGCATAGTATGCTTCGCAGAAGTCTTTAATCTCTTCAGGAATCTGCAACAGGGATTCTCGCAGGAAGGTGCGGATGAATATTAGTACATCCGTATCGTCGGTGGTCTGCTCGAAATTGGTTATTGACTTGTTGCACTGCGTGCATTTTTGACGCATGAGTCCGATAAGAGTTTTGAGTTTATCTTGTTTTTCCATATTTACTTCAGGTAAGGTGTAACAAACATCTTGCTTCCGTCTGAGTTGTTTGAAAACTTCTTGGTCTTAGGCTCTACGGAAGACACAACATACAAAGGAGAAGTGACGAATTTGCCCTTTAATGGTTCAGGTAACTGCTCTTGATGTGCTTGCAGCCAGGAGACAAGTCGCTCTGTTATTTTCACCGCTTCATTGTATGACGCTTCGTAGCGTTGGTCGGAAGTCTTTAACTGACGGTATTCACAATGCTTTGCCATAATCTTACGCAAATGATGTATGATATAGCAATGATTTTTCTCTGTTGTTCCACCGAGAGCCACATCTACAAGATATTCTATAAATTCGCTGCCAAATATGAGCATGATTATGTCTTCCTGAATGTAGTTTAAGTCAGGCAGCATCTGGATGAAACGCTCCCTGTTCTCATAGAACTTATAAGAGTAATCGTTGAGCACTACCGCTGTCGGAATAAGGAGTTTTGTTGACATGAAGAAATAACGCGATTTTCTCCACATCTCCACTATCTCGTCTATTTCCTCCTGTTCATCTGAAAGGTTTACTGTTTGTTCGTCGTTTACCGGCGTTGATGCTTTAGTCCATTCCTCTAATTGCTGTAAGAGGCAGTTTATTGCAGTGTGCATTTCGGTGTTACATCCCTTCTTGTATGCTGCTATTCGCTGCATGTCTGCTGGCTTATAGTCATCTGCCGAAGATACATTTACTCCACTGCCGTTTGCGCTGACCGTTTGCATGTCTATGTATCGTTTAAGCGCATCGTATGTAACAATCTTCTGCGACAACTTTAATAATGTAGCGTAAGGATTAAGTTTCTCTCCACTGACAACATAAGATATAAAGTCGTCTATTGACGACATTTTCATTTTGCTGTAATATTCAACGAGAGAATTATATAACTCGTTTCCAAGTTTCTCTTTAAGCGTATCGTGTTCGCTACTATCGAGAAACCCTATTACGGACTCGAAATTGTCGATAGCGTTTGAAGGAGAATAAAGACGAAGCTCCTCGATGGTAGATATTATCATAACTTATGTGTTTAAAGTTTTGCGATATAGTTCTCTATTCCCTCCACATGAAGGTTTACTATAGCCTGACGACCTTCTTCTGATTGGAGGAAGGCTACATCTGATTTTGTGTCCTGGAACAAGTTTTCAGTAAGCACGGCGGGACAGCGAGTATTTGCTAATACATAGTAATTATACTCATAATCGCGGTCGCCATCTATTGTTTCCGTGCGTATTGCTTTCTGGGCTTTGCTGTACTCGCCACTTTTCTTGCCGTTCTCTACAATTTTTGCATATCCTGCGAGATGCTTTTGCGCTGCGTCATAAAGACATTCGGCAAGTGCGTCTGACTTTGTACGACCTATGCTTGTATATGCAGACCATCCTCCGGCGTTATGCCATTTTCCGTCTGCTCCAGCAGCATTTACATGGATGGATATGTATATGCAGTTTGATGTACCATATCTTTCACAGTAACTATTAACCGTTTTTGCTCTCATAGACAATTCACGGCTTTGCTCTGTCTTTGCTATTCTGCTTGCTACCCAAGATGGTGGGTTGTCAGGCATATAGTCAATGAGCACATTGTAGCCTTTTGTTTTCATTTTGTCGTATATTGCCTGTACCGCCCATCTTGAGAACTGATATTCTCTGAACTTGTGGTCTGGTGAACACTTGCCAGGTGTTGTTGCCATGTGCGCCGTACCAAGTATTACATACATTTTCGTCTTGTCTGCCATAGGTTATAAATTTTAGTTTAGATTAGGTCATTAGTTAATTTCTCTTTAAAGGCATTAACTAATAACACTGCAAAGTTAGTGATAGTTTGCGAAGTGCTTAGGACAAAATGAAATGAACTTTTGCGATTACGATTTCCTGAACATACGAATGAAAACGGCTATCTTATCCTCGCGGACGAGATAGCCTAATCTAATAACTTCTAAATTTCATAACTTAAACCATAAATGATTAAACCCAAAAAGTTCATTAGATCGTATATGGGTTTTATGTATTGGATATTCTTACTATTTCTCGTCTTTTTGTTTTCTATCGGCATCTTTTCTTCGCTTATTGCAGTCAAATAGCCCGCT
>JABUUE010000069.1 GCA_021443335.1 Bacteroidaceae bacterium | reverse complement strand
AAATGTTGTTGTCTATCAAGTTTGTGTGACCTTTCTTGCAACCATGTGTGTCTGTAACATGATAAATGGCAAGGTTTTGTTCTGCGTTTTTTTCGTAAGTAAATCTCTTACCAAGAGATTTACCATAAATTATAGGCGATAGGCAACCTGTTATTTTTTAAATAAATTGCCTTGTAAGGATTCCTTTCATGGCGACGAGGCCTGCGGAAGGCTGTGAAGCCTTCCACGGTTTTTTAACGGGTTCACTGTGGTTACCGCTCTATAAGGACATGAACATGAAAAAGGATGTAACTAAATAATAACTAACGTATATGAAAAAAATTCTACACTCAATGCGATGGTTTACATTTGTAATAATGTGCATCATGGCAACAACGATGGCTTTTGCGCAAACTTATCCGGATCAATTGCAGATTGCTGGAAAATTCGACGGACAATCAAATTGGAAGGAAGGCGTAATAGTTTCTGGAAATAACGGAATCTATTGGTTCACAGATATTAAATTCAGCGCAAACAGTGGTAATAACTTTAAATTCCACACCACAACAGGCACTCACACAGAGTATTATGCCAACAGCAATAATATCACAGTTGTATCAGGTCAAAATTATGATGTTTTAAAAAAAACTGGCGAAAATTACGCAACATGGAAGATCGCTAAAGGAACTTACACTTTCAAACTTGACCTTACTCAAAACAAGCTTTATGTAAACCCAACAGAGCCTCAACCCCCTACACCTTCACAGATCCACGCCTTTGTTGACCATGTAGCTCTTACCTCTTCCTCTTTCAGCCAAGCCAATTACGACAACAAGAGTGGCGTAACAAATAGTTCCCTCAAGGAAGCTGAACTGAGGTATGAAATGTATAAAAACAGTGACGGGTCAGAAGTCACAAGTGGTTATACTCTAACAGTCACTCCACCTACTGGCGGCTCACAGATAGCTGAATATAACAGCACCACAAAAAAAATCACATTAAAATCAGGTGCCACTTCTGGCGAAGAGGTTTGGACAGCTACTTTCAGCAAGACCGGAGAGGAAAACCTTGTAGTAGATTTCGATGTAACTTGTTCAGCATATACATACGTAAACTCACCTGCCGACACTCAGAAAGACATAAAAGGTTCAGAAACTTATGACGGATGGCAAAGTTACGATGGCAAGAAATATGTGTATAATAGTAACACATCCGATGCGTTGGTGGAGTTCTATGCTGGCGACAACCCTTATGTGAAGCAGTATAAAAAGAAAAACGGTCAAGATTGGTATGACCGACTTATATGGGATAAAGGAACAAGTGCAGTTAGCCCATGGGGCGTAGGAGCACACAGTGAAGCCTCCTATAGTACTCCCACCACTGGCACGTATGTAGGAGAAAAGAGAGGTTGGATTAATAGGCGAAATCACCCAGATCCAAAACTGAACGCGATGACAGAGAAACATCGTGATGCAGTATCAGATGATAATCAGCAGCAAATAACTTCTAATGATGGTATTTGGGTAAATGGAACCTCAAAGAAGTATTTCTATTATCAGTATCAATACACAGCAGGAGATGAGTTCGGTATGCCTGTGATGGGTTCGTTCTATCGTTTCTATCCAAAGAAAGACGGCAAAATGTCGATATATTTCTATATGAACGGCGTAACAGACGGTGACCAGGAGCAAGTTAGTGGCACATATAATAAGTGTAGAGACCGCCGCTCATACTTCCTCAACGCAAAATCACAATCACTGCCAGCGTTGACTGCAGAGGAAATCAGTGCTGGCAAGGAAGGTGTAACTGAGGCTAAGGCACAGGGAGTCTCCTCTATCAACCCCGCATTCTTCAAAATTACTCCAACTTCAATTGCAGGCTACCTTCCTGGTACAACTGGCATAATAGACCCAGATTGGTGGAAGGAATGTGTAAAGCAGGTGCTTCTGAACTGGGAGGCATGGGGAAATCCAAGTAGCAAGAAGCCAACACAGGCTGCCACATGGGACGAAATGTCAGACGCAGAGAAAACCGCATGGGCCAATCTTTCCAAAGACAAAGAGGGTATCCACCAACAGCCATTCCAGAACGCAGATGGTAGCTATTCAGTAATTTCACCAGCATACCTGAAGATTACACTTAATGTAAAAGCAGGCGAAACCTACTACCTCACTCCAACAATGACAAAGACTCGTCTTTGTGCAGTGGATTTCTTCCCAACTCAAACAGGGGAACCTACAGAAGTTGAGTTCTACAACGGCTCTCTGCCTGCAGGTGTTACGCCAACTAACATGACAGACTATGAGCTTCCTTCAGGTGCTAACGGATGGATGGAAACAGCCCAAGACGGCGATCACTTCAATGTAAAACTCGCAGACCGCACGTTTGCGCCAAACACATGGTACTCATTCTGTTTCCCATTCAACGTATCTGTTGAGCAGATTAAGGAATGGTTTGGCAAAGATGCCTACACTCTCCACTTTGATAAAGTATCTCACGGCACCAACACTAATGGAGAAGAGATTATCCAGCTCAATATGAAAAAGCACTTCTATCCACAGATATGTGCCGGAGCGCCTATCTTCCTGAGAACAGGTGCGAATATAACTGCAGGTACAAATAATGTCAAGTTCAGCAACCTATACTACCGTAAAAATGTAACCGTAGATCCATCCTATTCTACAGACGATAGGGGTACCAACTGGATATTCGATGGTTCTTATACTCCATGCTCAATGGGCACAAACACTTATTTTATGGCGGGTGCAACAGAAACAGTATCGAATTGTCTCTATCATGTGAAAGGAGAGAAAAAGACTCCTGGTAACCGCGCATGGTTTAGACCTTTAACAGCTCCCACTAACGCTCCTCGTATCGCATCGGTTTCTATATTAGGAATCGTAGAGGACGGTAACGCTGACGAAGAGCCAACAGCCATCAAAGAACTTCTCGAGAAGATGGGATTTAATGTTCGCAATAGTGATGACTGCATCTATAACATAAACGGCCAGGTGGTTGGTCATGGCGATGCACTTGAATCTTTGCCAAAGGGATTATATATTATTAATGGTAAAAAGATAATGAAATAAACGATGAAAAAGACATATATTCAACCTATAACCATTCTATATTCCCTAAAGGCAGAGACACAAATATTGATAGGATCGCCAAAAGACGAAGAAGGAACTACAGATGCCTTGACTGACAATGAGATTGATTTGCCATTGGATGTGGACGGAGGAGATGATGGTTTTGTGCCTGTTAACTAATCCGTAAAGGGCAACCACGATGAGTAGATCTATAAGATATAATGTATAATAACATTCGGCGGAAGATATAGATGTCTTCCGCCGTTTACCATTAAAAATACTTTAACCCACCAAGGATGAAGAACTTTTTTTTTACTTTACTGTGCTGTCTTTCCGTCACCTTCGCTTTCGGACAGACGAACACCTATTCAAAATGGATGGTAGAAGCGCAAGGCAGCAATGCCATCAAAGGCACTTACGACTATCACTATGCAGGCAATTACAGCCAGACAGATGCTACAAAGACAGACAGCTACACCAAAGACAAGTGGAACTATGTGTCAGGACTGGTATCAAAAGCCCTGCTGAAATACTACAAGCAGTATCCTTCCACAGGCACAGGAAGCGGCTCAGCCTTCGCACTTGCCAAGGATTACGCTGACGGCGGCACAATAAATGCCGACGGCTCTATTGGCAGCTTCACGAAAGGCTCCATCGACGCCATCGCAACCTCCAAGATTCTCATTGACATTTACCAGCAAACTCATATTGAGAAATACAAGCTTGCAGCTGACTGGACAATCAATTATTTGAGGAATGACTATAAGCGCATCAATCAAGACTTAGGTCGCGGTGGTTTCTGGCACAAGGATATATACCCAAATCAGATGTGGCTCGACGGATTGTATATGGGCACTGCCTACTACGCAGAATATATTAACGCCTTTGATGCCGACAACAAGGACGCCTGGACAGACATCGCCAACCAGTTTATCACAATCGACCAGCACACATGGGATGCGACAAAGAAACTGCATTACCACGCATGGGCAGCAAATGTTGACGCAAACTCTTTCTGGGCTGGCTCATGGAACAGCAGTTACAACAAGTGGACAGCCGCCTCTACTGGCGGCAGTGGACACTCGCGCGAGTTCTGGGGACGCGGCATTGGTTGGTTCTTCGCAGCACTTGTGGATGTCTTGGAGTTTATGCCAAAGACACACGAAAAGTATAACGATGTCAAGAACATCTTGGTGAAAGTGGCTGACGGACTAAAGGGCAGGCAGGATGCGACGGCAGGAGTATGGTGCCAACTGCTGCAATATTCTGAGGGAACGCAGTTTGAAAAAGGTTCATACAGCAGTGGAATATCCAGCGACAAGAACACTTCCACAACGAAAATAGCCAACTACTTCGAGGCTTCAGCGTCATGTATGTTCACCTATGCTTACTACAAGGCTGTGCGCCTTGGCCTGCTTGACAGCTCTTACAAAGCGGTTGCTGACAAGGCTTTCGCCGGAATCAGGGCAAGCCTGATGTCAAACAGTGATAACAGCAGCATCAAACTGAAGAATATATGTCGCTCGGCAGGTCTCGGGGCAAGCGGCAGCACATATCGCGACGGCACACCCCAGTACTACCTCTTCGGAAAAGACACCTACGAGATAGCCACCAACGAGGGCAAGGGTGTAGGTCCTTACATCATGGCATGCCTTGAGAAAGAGCTCGCTGATGCCAATAAGACAAACCTTGTCGTGGGCTTCAAGAATTTTCCGAAAGAGACAAGAACGCTTAACTTCAGCGACATCTTTGCCACTAATGATACCGATGCGTTGAACGTAACAGTAACAAGCAGTGTGCAGGGATTTGCCACTGTTGACAATGAAGCAAAGACCGTAACCTTCAACAAAGGTGGCACAGGCTCTATTACCGCGACCTACGGCGGCAGCTCTTCACAGTACATGGCTGGCGAGGTTTATTTGCAGTTTAACATTACAGAGCAGGTACGTAGCGTAACCCTATCGCCATCCAACATCACATTGCAGGTCGGCGAGAAGAAGCAACTCAACGCACAGGTCATTCCAAGTGGCACTACAAGCGTTAACTGGTCGGTAGAAGGCACAGGAGTAACTGTTGACGCCAACGGCCTTGTTACGGCAACAGCAGTTACAGCAACTCCTTGCAAAGTATATGCAAAGGCGCAGTCAAACGAAAGCGTGCAAGACTTCTGCCTCGTAACCGTTGTACCTAACGGCGGCGGAACAACCCCTACCACAACAACAATAGCATCATGGAAATCCACAGGAAGTACGACAAACCTGACCGCAATAGGCAGTTTTGACAACAATAACTGCATGAATCTCTCCGCAAAGTCGGGTGCCAATGTGGGGACTGACAATAGCGTTAAGATAACACTTACCAACGGAAATACATTAAAAACAAATGATGTTATTACAATAAAAGGAACACCTGGTAAGACTTCAAGTTCCGAATCAGTGGTTATCTGCGATGGCTCAGGCACAAGAGAAGTTGGCAGACTGTCAACCGTTTCTGACGCTATCTCATCCACAAAAAGCACTGTCACCATAACAGTTTTAGCAGAAGGCAACGGCAAATCGGAGTTTTATATTACCCGTGCTGGTGGTACCACCTCAATATATGTTACTGAACTGACAATAACAAGGACTGAACAGGGTACCCCTGCAACAACCTTCAACAAGTACATTTCTTCTGCAGAATGGGCGTCGCTAGTGCCTACGGATAATGTTGTAGTGCCAGACGATGTTACTGTCTATTACGCAAAAACAGGAACATTCACAGGCAGCAAGGTAACGATAGTGCCTATTTCCGCTGGCGAGATAATAGCAAAAGACATGGGCTTCATCGTAAACGGCGCGGAAGGAGTGCACGCTTTTGACATCTCTACCGAAACTCCAACAAACATAACTGACAACATGCTTTCATGCGGAAAAGGACAGACGATAACAGAGGGCAGCCTTGTATTCGGCCAAAACTACATTGACGGCGTACTCGCTCCTGGCTTCTTCGCACTTTCAGACTACGCGATAAATGTTCCTGAAGATGTGGTGTATATAGATTTCACAAAGTTAGGAACAGACATACAAAAAGCTCCGAGAGTAATCTCATTAGCATTCGACGAACAGCCTACTGCCATCAATGGAACAATGTTGAAAGAAGAAAACCCTGTCATCTATAACCTAAAAGGACAGCGTGTGGGCAAGGATTACAAGGGTATAGTAGTCATTAACAACAAGAAAATGATAAAGAGATGATAAAAAAAGATATAACTCCAGAGAAGAAGCCATACAGCACCCCGAAATTCAAAGCATTCCAGTATCTCCCAGAAGCACCGCTACTCTCTGCTTCTACTTCAAGCGATGCAGAAATGGATGCTAATATCATAGAAAAAATGACTGGCGGCAACGGCGGTGGCAATTCATTCCTCGGCTGGCTGTAATGGTTTCTATCCCAAATAGGGAGACAAAAGAGACAACAACTGATAGACAAATAGGGAGACAAAAAAGGTTGCGGACTGTTAAATAGTCCGCAACCTTTTTTGTTGGAATAAGCTTAATATCATAACTGAAAAATGTTTCACAGCGTTTCGCTCAATTTCCCTATGAGTTTTGAGTCAAAACGCAGGGAGAAAAAAAATTTTGTCATAGAGTTTTGATATGTTTCACGGGGAG
>JABUUE010000068.1:12216-18273 GCA_021443335.1 Bacteroidaceae bacterium | reverse complement strand
TACTTTGTACTTCGTACTTAATAAAGGTAATCATACTTAGTACTTAGAACTTAGTACTTCGTACTTTGTACTTTGTACTTCGTACTTAACAAAGGGTAATCATACTTAGTACTTAGAACTTTGTACTTCGTACTTAACAAGACTATTGTCTTGAACTTAAACCATAAAACCTTAAAAATGAACGACAAGTGGCTTCGGAGAGTCGGAGTGTGGCTCTTCTTTTTATTCATAAGCACCTTTGCCTGTGCTCAATCAGCGGATGTCGCAACACCAGTGACTGCCGATGAAATCTACACGCAGTCGGAGCAAGCGTATGCCATAGGACAGTTTGACGAGGCAGCAAGCCTGCTGAAGAATAATCTGAGGATGTTTCGCGGTTCAATGAAGGTGTCTGCCCTGCGTCTTCTTGCATTGTGCAGCATTAACCAGGACGAGTGGAAGGAAGCAGAGAATTACACTTCGCTCCTCCTTGCCGAAGACCCTTTCTATAGTACTGCCCGTGAGGAAAACAAACGCTTCGTTGACATGATCGAGGGAATGAAGGAAGGTGCAGCCACTATTACCTCCGCATCACAGTTTATAGAGAAACTTGAGGAGTCGCCAGTGGCAACCACGCTCATTACAGAAGACATGATAAGGATGAGCGGAGCGAAGAACCTTGCAGAACTTTTGGTGTTGTACGTACCTGGTATATCAATCATTGAGAGCCAAGACCTAAATGTTGCCATGCACGGAGCATATTCCAGATTTCAGGAGAAAATACTTGTCATGCTCAACGGACAACGACTAAACAGCCGTGTAACGAACTCCGAAAGTCTTGACTACCGTACATCGTTGGATAAGGTTAAGCAGATAGAGGTGTTGCGAGGTCCTGCATCATCATTGTATGGAAATGTTGCGCTCACAGCTGTGGTGAATATCGTTACCAAGCAAGGACGAGAGGTCGACGGTGTGGAACTAAAGGGCGGTTATGGCAGCAACAACACCTTCCAAGGCTCGCTGCTTTTCGGTAAGCGGTATATGAACCTTGATTTTATGGCATGGGCATCGATATTTGCGTCCGATGGCGAGAAGATAACAGAGAAGGTTGGTGAAAAAGGCAGGACGACAGCACCACAAGGCTTAGGCTATGTCTATTCCAACCGCTATAACGATTTACCGTCATTCGATATAGGCATGAACGCCAGATACAACAATTTTGCCTTCATGCTCTCTTATCAGCGATCGAAGAAAGTGATGCCATACGCCAACACCAGTATCATCTACAACTACTCCATGTACGATTACGACAATTATCCGAAGATAGATGGTAGCAAACCAGGCTTCACCAATGAGACCACACGCTTGGAGTTTTCTTACGACAACAATTGGAACAATCTTTCCCTGCAAGTCAAGGTCTTTGCCGACAACGAAAAGTCCTCCATCTATTCCGTATGTGGCGACAGTCTGACAGGTATTTTCAGGAATTTCTACGCGGGACTTGTTCAAATGGCGGGAGGAGAAGAATCGAAAAAACTAATACCCGACACCGTGACCTATGCTTACAGAAATCAGCAGTGGAACAGTTACACATTGGGCGCCAATGTCCAGTTAGGCTATTCCTATACCATCGGCAAGCATGAAGGCACAATACTCGGCGGCCTGCAGTACGAGCATTTCTTAATGATTGACACTCGCTGTACGATAGGCTGTTCAAACCTTGCCCCCATTGTACCAGTTAATTCCAACAGCGTTTTGGGCACGGGAAACGAATACACAGTCTCTGCCTATTTACAGTTTAAGCAGCGATTCCTCAAAAACTTCATCTTCAATGGCGGCATACGCTACGACAGGAAGATGCAAGTTGGCAATGTAACAGTTTACGACTGGTCGCCGCGACTTGCCGTTATATGGCATCCGCTGCAAGACCTTATTGTGAAAGCATGCTACTCCCACTCTTTTGTCGATGCCCCCTACATCTATAGGGCTGATAAGGTCAGAAGCGCAAACTTCCATAAGCTCGTTCCGGAGCAGGTCGACGGATTGCAGTTGGGAGCCGATTTCAAATGTCCGAAGATAGGCATGACCTTGTCGTGCAACGTTTTTCACAACTATTTCAAAGACCTTATCGTTCATAGACTCTCAAACGTGTTCAACAACGGAAAGTATCAGGTGGCAGGAGTAGAAGGCATTCTCTCCTTCCTGCTTCAGAGACACACCGTGAGGCTGAACCTTACGTACCAGCATGTGTTGCAGAACGAGGTGCCGTTAGATGCGCCACAACCTGAAGTATGGGACGTTACCAGTTACAGCGACCTGCCCGACTTTGCGGCAAAGCTGCTGTATAATGTCAAGGCGTTCGATAAAAAGAAGATTGGCACGCTCGACCTTCATGCCAACCTCTCGTTCACGGGCGGCAGCCAGTGTAATGTCCTCCATGTAAAGGATGTGGGAGAGTCTAATGTGTCGTTCAGCAGCGAGAAGGTAGACGTGTCGAGACGGTTCGTTGTTGATGCCGGCTTCGACTACTCATGGCGATGTCTTACACTTGCCTTCAACGCGTATAACCTTTTCAACAATCGCCGGTATCTGAGCGGAGTGGTCATACCGCGACTTGTGCCGCAGCAAGGACGTAATTTCATGCTGACCTTAAAAGTGAGACTCAAGTGATGAGAAACCGGAAACACGTTATTATCATAATATTGCTTGCCGTGGCAGTCATCCATTGTCTTGCGCAGGACACGATGACGCTTACCATGTATCGTGCAGCCAAAGGCAGGAAGACTGCCGACGGAACAGTGATAACAGACCCCACGGCGCAGCGCATCTGCGCCATGTCCCACGATATGCTCAAGAAATACCCTTTTGGCACAAAAGTTCGTGTTGAGGGTTATGGCGACTATGTCGTTAGAGACAAGATGGGGAAACGGCATAAGAAAACCATAGACATTCTCATCCCAAAAGGAACAAAAGCCATTTCAAAACGCAAGGTGATGGTTACAAAATGCGAATAGATATGTTGTTATATATCAAAAAGTTCAGCGGTGTTCATTGAAAAGTATTTAAGATATTTTATATATTAAGGGGTTTATTTGTAATTTTGCACGCCTTTAAAGAACTTATTTTTCTATTATTTCAATTTTTAATATTTTTTATGAAAAAGTTTTACTCTTTTTTCGCAATGTTGTTTTGCATGTTGTGCAGTTTGACAGCTAATGCTCAGACTAACAACAAAGCTTACCTTTTTGCAAAGGGCAGCTTCTACACAGTTAGTGTGGCAAGTGACGCCAATCCACGAGTAGATGTTTCTACTGGTGGTGAGCAACCTGGTGGCGTTTATGTGGCTCTTGGTTTCAATGCTACCGACAACCCTTTCAACATCAAGGCTCAGAATGAAAGCAAGTCGTTCTTCGTTTACAAGAATGGTGTTGCTGTTGAAAACACACAGAAAGGCATCGACGCTAACATGTTCGATGCTCAGGTGACTCTTGCTAACAACGATGTTGTAAAGGTCTTCTCTTCTAAACCAATGCAGACCACCGTCAATTTTGGTTTTATGAACGGACCTTTCGACGCTTATGCAAATCAGGTGGAGGTAACAATGGATAAGGTTGTTGCTGTTCCTAATTACCATGAGGTTGCTAATGTTCTTGAGGGAACAGAGTTCCAGGTTAAGGCTAAGGAAGGTTACGAGATTGAAAGCGTGACTTACTGCAACAACGACATTACTCCTGTTGACGGTGTTTACTCTTTCGTTGTTAACGAGGCAAATCCTCTCTGCAACATTACAATGAAACAGGCTAAGCCTGCAGCAAACGCAGTTCTTTACCTCAAGGGAGACAAGTTCTATACATTCTCTATTCAGGATCAGAATGCTGCTGACCCACGCGAGGAAATATATTCAGAGACACTCGCTGGTAAGGTTGTTGACAAGTATGTTGGCCTTAATGTGAATGACGGTATGTCTGTTCGTCTTGTAGGTAACATAAAACAGGGTAGCACTTTTGCTGTATATCATAACGGTGTAAAGGTTGAGTCTATTCAGCAGGATATGTTTGAGGCTACGCTTAATCTCAACCCAAGCTCTGTATTGAAGGTTTACGACGCTGAGCCGATGAAAACTGTTGTTAATATTGGCTTTATGAATGCTGGTCCTACTCGCATCTGGGCTTCTCAGGTTGATGTAACTAAGGACGTTATCATTCCTGTTGCTGACATCACAAATCCAATCTCCGTAGATCTCGGTACAAAGATTTCTATCAAGGCTAAGGAAGGTTATGAGATAGTTGATGTAACATACTGCAATGAGTCTGTAACTCCTGTTGATGGTGTATATTCTTTCCAGGTTTACGCTGAGAATACTCTTGCTAACATCACAATGAAAGAGGCTGCTAAGACAGCTACTGCTTATGTTAACGGACAGTTCCACACAATCACGGCTTCTAACGCTGAAGGTGAGGCTCTTAATGTAACTCAGGGTACTTATGCAGGTGACTATTTCCCATTTGCTCCTGGCAATTATACTCTCCGTTCTTACAATGAGGCTAATGAGTTTCATGTATATCTTGATGGCGCTGCTGTAGCTAACACTATTGATACTGGTAGCACAGGCTTCCTTGCTGAGATTGATGTTAAGGATGGTTCTGTGTTGAAGCTTTTCAATGCCGCTCCTTTCACTTCAAAGGTTGAGTTCGGCTCACAGGGTATGCCTGTTGCAAAGCTTGCTGAACTTGTTGAGGTAACAATGGATAAGGTTGTTTCTCACAACATCACCAACGCTGTTCAGGCTCTCAAGGGCACTGAGTTCGCAATCAAGGCTAAGGCAGGTAATGAAATTACAGAAGTTATCGTAAACAACCAGCCTATCTATCCTAACGATGGTGTATATACTGCTAAGGTTTCTCAGGAAGGTGATATGCTCGTTATCATCAATATGAAGGACTCTCGCAAGACTGCTTATGCTTATCTCAATGGTAATATCTACACTGCTACTGTATCTGACAAGAGTATCGAAGATCCAAAATCAGCTGAAATACTTAATGTAATTTACCAAGAGGGTTATGATGAGTATCGTGAGATGAAGTTCAATGAAACTTCAAGCGCATTCGTTGTTAAGGCCACAACTAAAAGCAAAGCTCCTTTCGTTTATGTTGATGGCGTGAAGTATGAGTCAACAGCAGAGGAGGGCAATCCATACGAGGCTGAGGTTACACTCAACAACAATTCTATTCTTAAGATTTATGACATAGAGCCGTTCACAACTAACATGCAGATTGGCTTCATGGGTAGCCGCGCTAAGGATGCTCAGAAGGTTGTTGTTACAATGGATAAAGTTACTCCTGTTGATGTAACTCTTGATCAGGTTTACAATGTTCTTCAGGGTACAGAGTTCCAGATTACAACAAAGAAGGGCTACGGCTATGAGATTAAGAGCGTAACTGTTAACAATACTCCTGTTTATCCTTCAGGCGATGTTTATAAGGTTAAGGCTTCACAGGAAGGTGATATGCTCATCAACATCGAGATGGTAACTGATGAGAAGCAGGCTAAGGCATATATCAACGGTCAGTTCAACACATTCACTGCTACTGATGCTGCTTCTGAGGGCGGTCGTGACCAGATTCTTGACGTAACACAGGGCGATAATTATGACGAGTATCGCACTATGAACTTTGTTCCTGGTCATAGATACAGCCTCAAGGGTCAGAATAAAAACAGCAATACCTTCTTTGTTTACCTGAATGGCAAGGCTGTTCCTTCAACAGGTATTGCAGGCGAAATGTACGAGGCACAGATTGAGCTTAACGAGAATGATATTCTCAAGGTTTACGATGCAGAGCCATTCAACACTAAGATGGAAATCAGCTTCATGCAGTCACGCACAGAGGTAGCACATCAGGTTGAAGTTACTTATGACCAGGTTAACAAGGTGTCAACTACAGCTCTCCAGTACCCAGAAACTTCTGTGTTCGTGGTTTCAAAGGGTACAGAGTTTGCTATCAAGGCTAAGGATGGCTATCAGATAGCTGGCGTTTATTACTGCAATGAGCCTTTATATCCAGACTACAACAATGTTTA
>JABUUE010000068.1:5253-12046 GCA_021443335.1 Bacteroidaceae bacterium | reverse complement strand
AATGAATATCGTACTATGAAGTTCGAGGCTTCTCAGAACCCATTCAACCTCAAGGGTCAGGATAAAGACAATGAACTCTATGTATATCTTAATGGTGAGAAACTTGAGTCTCATGGTCTGAAGGGTGAGATGTTTGAGAAGCAGGTTTACTTCAACGCAGGTGATGTTCTTAAGATTTACTCTTCTGAGCCATTCACAACTGATATAGAATTTGGCTTCATGGGTTCACGCGCTGAATGCTATCCAATGGTTGAGGTTGTTATGGACAAGAACACAAGCGTAGATGTCTCTCAGGATGTTAAGCACAATGTTCTTCAGGGTACAGAGTTCCAGGTTAAAGCTA
Source organism: Bacteroidaceae bacterium (assembly GCA_021443335.1). Taxonomy (GTDB): domain Bacteria; phylum Bacteroidota; class Bacteroidia; order Bacteroidales; family Bacteroidaceae; genus Prevotella. The sequence goes on along the minus strand of JABUUE010000068.1, from coordinate 11,703 downwards.
AGGAAGGCTATGTAATCAAGAGCGTAACAGTTTGCAACGAACCTGTAGTTCCTGTAAATGGCGTTTACACATTCAACGCAAATATTCGTGGCGACATGCTCGCAAATATTGATGTTGTTGACGAAGCAGCTGCAATCAGCAATGTAAATGCTGAGACTGTTAACAATGGCAAGATGTATAGCATCACTGGTATGGCTATTAAGAATGGTAAGACTCCAGGCTTGTACATTAAGAATGGTAAGAAATACCTTGTTAAGTAATTAATGAAGCGATTTCTTTGTAATAATTGAATAAAAGGTAAGAGGAGTTGCAATGGAAAGTTGCAACTCCTCTAACTCGCAATAATAGTATATATAAAATAATCAAATATTATGAAACGATTTGTTTTCTGCCTGTCTCTGCTCTCATTTGTGAGTTTATGTGCGATAGCACAAGTTAAGCTTGACTTAACAAGCCAAGCATTGCTCCGCAGAGCAAAAATGGAAACGAAAGCATTACCAAACAAATCTGCATACAAACTTGCTCAGAAAAACAAGACATTGGCTTTCAATCAGCCAATGCTTGCTTTGGTGAAGCTGAAAGAGGGAGAATCTGCTCAGACCCTTGCCAACGATAATTTTGAAGTTAAAAGTTTGCATGGTGGTTTTGCCGTTGTTAGTTGTGGCCAAGAGGACGCTAATAGATTGGCTGCACACAAAAGTGTGAAGAAGTGCGAGTTCAACAGGCAGCGTAATTTCTGTATGGAAGTTGCCCGTGATAAATCCGGTGTGGATTATGTTCATAGTGGACTTGGACTTCCTCAGACTTTTACAGGTAAAGGTGTGATAACAGCAATTGTTGACAACGGTTTTGATCCAAACCATGTAAACTTTAAGAACGCTGAAGGTAAAACGCGTTTTAATTATTTCACCACAGTTGCATTGAATTCATCAGGCAGCAGCATTAAGGTAACACCATATTCTCCAGAGTCTTTGTCAACTTATTCCACAGACAACAATAGCGAAACCCATGGAACTCACACTTTGGGTATCATGTCTGGTTGTTTCAAGGGTGAAGCAACTGTTGGTGTATATGATGATGCAACAGAATCTGGTAAAGTTGTAACTATGAACAACCCGTATTATGGTATTGCAACAGATAGCAAGATTTATGCCTCAACAGGAACGGAATATGACGCCCTTATTGCTACGGCTGTTGAAGGTATAGTGCAGAAGCATTATAATGATGACAGAGATGCTCCAATGGTTGTAAACCTCTCTATCGGTGGTAACAGTGGTCCGCATGACGGTTCTGGCGTGTTGACAGAATATCTGGACGAGATAGCTGCTAAATATGGAACGATTTTCTGCGTCTGTGCGGGAAATGAAGGTGATATACCTCTGGCGTACAAACATGAGTTCTCTACAGATGGAGAGACATTTGCCACTTTTATCCGTCCTTATGTATATTACGATGTCCGTTATGGTATGGTCGAATTTTATGGTAATTCAGAAGAACCGTTTGATGTGTCACTCATTATATATAATAAGGAGCGTAAGAGGATTGCCAAAGAAATTCCTTTGCAGAATAAGGAGGGTACAGTACAATATGTAGTTAGTTCCGAGGAATACAAACAAGATGAATCAGATATTCTTGATGCCACTTTTGCGAGAGCATACGAAGGTTATGTGGGAATGGGTGGAATGATAAATCCTGATACTGGACATTTTTATGCTGCTATTGATTTTTTTGCAATGAATACATCTACAAATCCTGTTGATACGGCAACGACCGAAGCTCAATATACTTTAGGATTTAAGATAAAAGGAAAGAAGGGACAGCGGGTGAGTTGCTATTGTGATGGTACATTCACTGCACTTGACTCTTATGGCTATGAAGGTTTTGTGGATGGAATGTATAATGGAACTATCTCTGACATTGCGACAGGAAAGAATACTATTGCTGTTGGTTCTTATAACACTAAGGAGTTAGTGTGCAATATCTTTGGACTGGTGTATGGAAATGGTGTATACTATAAGCCTGGTGAGGTTTCTGAATTTTCCGGTTTCGGTACGTTGGACGACGGTCGCAACCTGCCGCATTTAGTTGCTCCAGGAAATTTGGTCGTTTCGTCGATGAGCACTCCGTATATCAAGAACGCAGCGAATGGTGTTGGCGAAGCACTGACGTGTGCCAAACATAATGATGGTGTGAGAGACCATTACTTTTACCCAAATATGGGAACATCTATGTCAACTCCTTTTGTGGCGGGAACTGTGGCCTTAATGCTTGAAGCCAATCCGGCTCTTACGGTCAAGGAAATCCGCGATATTCTGATGGAAACGGCTGTTAAGGACGAGTCCATCAGCTCGTTGAAAGACCCGGTGCAGGCCGGCGCGGGTAAACTCAATGTGTTTGATGCTGTAAAAGGCGCCCTCGAACATTCTGCGTCCATCAAGAATGTAACGGACACAAACAACAACAAGATATTGTTTACTCCTACCGGTTCTCGTTCGTTTAAGGTATATTTGCCGGATGCAAATAGTATGGATGTAGCCCTTTATAACGCTGCAGGAGTGAAAACAATGGAAGCGGCAAACGGTGGCAATGAGACTTCCGTTGACGCGTCCTCACTTTCTGCAGGTGTGTATGTCGTTACGGTTAATGGTGTCAAGATGCATAAAATATTGATAAAGTAATAATCACCAAAGAATATGAAAAGAACATTAGTGTGTTTTGTTTTGATGTGCATTGCCATGCTTGGCCTTGCCCAAACTCCGGATATCCGCATCAATACAAGTATTTATGAGACTCAGGGCGCAACAAATTCGTTTACATTGGTTTTGGGTGCGGCTGAGGGTAAGACGGGCTATGCCGACATCAGGTGTAGCGGCGGTAACATGACGGAGGCTGAGATTGTTACGGCGGAGTACGATTCAGAAACAGGGTCGTTGGTCGGCACAAATGTAACCTGTCAGGTTGATGCACAGGGCTGTGTCGAGGTTTTTTGTGACGAGGGTGTCGTAATAGACTATATATTCTGTGATGGTGCCGAAATAACCGGCATTGATGTAAAGAATCCTGAGAATATAGAGATTCTTTCTTTGGAACACAATAAGTTGCAGAGCATGGACTTGTCTGAATATACAGGTCTCAGCGCCCTGTATTTAGGTGATAACCCATTTGATGTGAAGCCTTTGATTGTAGGTCCGAACAAGCCTAATCTTCAGATTCTCAATCTTCCTATGATTGATAATATTGATATTGGTTTTGATATTTCGTCGTATACTAATCTGCAGTCGTTCACGGCTTACAACACGCCTTCTTTGGTTCATCTTAATCCTTCGGGATGTCCTAACCTTCTTCAGCTTTCTATAGACAATACAAGTGTGTCTGGTCTTGACCTGAGAAACAATGGGAAACTTCGCGTCCTGAACATCTCGGAGACTCGTATCGAGCAGATAGACCTTACTCCATGTAAGAATCTGCAGCAATTTTATGCCACTCACAGGTCTGCATTCAATTCAGATATAAAGTTGAAGTCTTTGGATGTTACATGCTGCCCGAATTTGATTTATTTGGCTGTCAGTGGAAACAATCTTACTTCGGTTGATTTGAGTAAATGTACTGCTCTAAGAGATATTTATTTGAATTGGAATCGGTTGACCTCCTTGGACTTGAGCAACAATAAGGAACTCGTTAATGTGTTCATTGACAACAACTACATGGACTTTAACACGCTGCCGGTTCCAGAACCTACATGGGGCGAATACAGCTTAAACCAAAGACCTTTCGTGGTTCCTTCTTCATATCTACAGGGAAGTTCACTTAGTCTTGAAAGTTATCTTGTGCGACCAGGTTCGGAGACTTATGCCACAGTGTTCCGTACAAACGAGCTCGATCCGTTAGATGTGCAAGAAATAGACCCTTCGTTATATAAGTTTGAGAATGGTCTGCTTGTAGTAAATGAAGTAATCAGCGATTCTATTTATGCATCTTTCTATAATACGGCATTCCCTGACACGGAACTAAAAACAACTCGTTTCCTTGTAAAGGATGACTCTTCATTCGACAATCCGAACCTAATGGCTGTATTGGGCACTAATCTGAAGGAGGGTGATGAGGTTAAGCTGTATGTAGGCTTGGCAAATGCAAAGGTTGGAAACAAAAGGACATTCTTCTGCGACTTTGGCGATGGAAAACTTCAGGAGTTCGCCTCTTTAAGTTCAACAATACAGTCTTATTCAAATGTGGAGGGCGAAAAGGTTGGCACAGGTGCCATTAAGATTTATCTTCCAGAAGGCGAGGTGTTTACCTCTTTAAAAGTAGAGGATATTAAGTTGACTAATGTTGACCTTTCGTTTGCAACGCAACTTCGGGAGTTGACATTTACAAACACACGGCTGACAGCACTTGACCTGAAATGGAACCGTGCGCTTGAATCCGTTAATATTACGGGAAACAATTTCGGCAGTGGTTTTACCCTTGAGGGTGCCAATGGCGGATATGGCAAGAACGTGCTCAGCCATATCAACCTCAGCAACAACAATATGACGGCTGTGAAACTCAATGAGCCTGGTTCATGGAAGTATATTGATTTGAGCCATAACAAACTCACTGAGGTGAACTTCACTGATGCTGATTATGTTGATTATCTTGATGTGAGCTATAATAGTTTCGAATATCTGAAGGTGAATTACCTTGGACGGATGAAGACTTTCTATTGTAACAATAACAAACTGACAGAAATCGTGATGCCAGAAACTAATGTTGTTGAAACATTCGATTGTTCTAACAACTGTTTCACATTTGCCACACTGCCAGATTTCTCATTGTTTACATGTCCTTCTCCTGTTTTGACTTACGCTCCACAGGCGGATATTCAGATTCCATCGGTTGGTCCGGGTTATAACTTGAGTGGCCAAAATGTCTCTATTAAAGGAAAGTCAACTGTCTTCACTTGGAAAACCGTTGAAGGTGAAGCCCTAACAGAGGGCGTTGACTACACTTGCACTGATGGTGTAACTCATTTTGCGAATACTACTGTAGGTAAGAAGCTCTACTGTGAGTTGACAAATGCTGCATTCCCTGCTTTTGCCGGGCGTAACGCACTGAAGACAACGGCAATGCTATCTGCGGGTATGCCTACACATCTGCTTGGTTCTTTCACTACGACAAAGGGTGGACAAACAGTGCGTGTGTCGTTGGCTTCTGCCGTACCAAACAACTCTGTATATATCGACTGGACAGGAACAGAGTCGTTGGAACAATATCCGCTTGCAACATCATATACGGTTTTTGAGGCTACTACAACACAAAACGCAAAGGTTAAGGTGTGGAGTTATGAGGAAAATGACAATCTTACAGTGTTCTCTCTTACAAATGCAGCATTGGCAGATGTTGACCTTTCTCCAATGAAGAACCTCAAGAGTCTTACACTGAGTGGTAGTGGTATAAGTGACCTCGTTTGGCCACAGTCTCCAAATATCAAGGAACTGTCTCTCGACAATTGTAGATTCTCAAAGATAGATTTAACTCGCTATCCGAATTTGACATTTGTAAATTTGGATAATAATCAGTTTGATAGCGTTGACCTGTCTGGACTTACCAAGCTTGGCTCGGCTGGATTCTCAAACAATGGACTACTGGAGATAACGCTTGGCGATAACACTTCTCTATGGCAGTTGGCTCTCTCAAATAATTTGCTTGAAAAAATCGACTTGAAGGGTGCGCCAAATCTTGAGCAGTTGTTCCTCAACAATAATATTCTGTCATCTGTTGACCTCACTCCGTTAAAGCAACTTAGAGTGTTGTATCTTGACCAGAACAAGTTTGATTTCTCTAACCTTCCAATACCGCAGCCTACATGGAATCTATACACATACGGAAAACAGCCTAACCTGATTGTTGAATGTGTTGACGGTAAGGTTGACCTAAGCAGTCAAGCTCTTCGTGACACAGCCGTAACGACGTTCGTATGGTACTACGATGAGCCGGTATATGATGCGGAAGAAGGAACAATCTCTGGTGAGCAGCTTATAGAAGGTGAGGAATATATCATCAAAGATGGTGTCACCACATTCCTTACTGATATAGACAAGGCTTGTTGTGTTCTCTTGAACAGTCTCTTCCCAAGAACATATCTGCAGACTAATGTAATCCCTGTAAGAGGTGTTGATGCAATAGAAACTGCTACATACAACAATAAATTAAAGACTAAAGTAATAGGCAATAATATTATTGTTGAAGATGCTACCGAAGGTGCGGAGATTACTGTCTTTGCAACAGATGGCTCGCTTCTCGGTAAGGCAAAATCTGTTGGAGGCGTTGCTACTGTAACTGTACAAACACCTGGTGTTTATGTGGTGTCTGGCCTGGGCAATGTCTCAAAGGTTGCTGTAAGATAATTCAATATAGGTGGGTTCTATAAATTCCCACCGTAATAATCACAATATAATGAAGAGTTACGTT
>JABUUE010000068.1:3225-5179 GCA_021443335.1 Bacteroidaceae bacterium | reverse complement strand
CTTTGTCCTAAAAAATAACCTCAAAATCTAACAAAGCTAATTTATAGAACCCACCTTAAGAAAAACAGACAGGCAAGATGAGTTTCTTTAAGGATTTGAAAGATTTGGTCGCTCCATCAGGACCGCGCCCTGTTCCAAGGAAGTTTTACATCCTTCCTGACGGCTATGCTGCCGCACAGTTCTGTATCGACAACGACACGTTTTACAGTATTTATATCGGTTTGAACCATTGGGAAAACAAGAGCGAACTTCCTGAGGGCTCCAAGGTTCATAACCGTGAGACAGCCTTGAAAGCGACGGAAGACCTTGATGTTTTTCTGAAAGAACGCTTGATGAACTCCATTACATCGACAAGTGCCTCGAAGGGTGCGGGCTTCTTTGTGAAGATTCGCGGCGCAGTGAAGTATGATGTGCAATATACTACCGAAGAGGAGTTTCTTGCCCAGAAGCGTGAGCTGCTTCTGCAAGGCTACAAAGTGGACGACAAGATTACCTATTACCTTGACGCCAAAGAGGCACTGACAATGCCGGGGCACAAACTGATAACAGGCAAGGAATGGAGCCACTCCTGCGAATATGCAAAGAAAGAGGAAGGCAAGGCAGCGTTGTTAGAAAAAGTGTGGGACGATATCACACACGATGATTTTGCCACAGCTCCCGAAGAGAGGTTCACATAAGCATCACCAAAAACTATTGAATAGACTTTTATTTACCATATTACTATCATTGACACTCACTGTCTCTTTCGCCCAAAAGAAGGAGATTGCGACCGCGCGCGACCAGGTGAAAAAGGGAACCAACCTGCAGCAGGCGGAAAACAGCATGCTCAAACTTCTTGAGAATCCAGCAAACAGGGGGAACGAGAAGATTTACCGCTTGCTTAACCTTTCCATCCAAAAGCAGTACACCCAACTTAACGAGAAGATGTACCTGAAGCAGAGCGTCGATTCCGCGAATGTATTCCTTACGCTTAATCGAGCGTTTAATTACGCCCTTATGACCGACAGTGTTCTCAAGGATGAAAGGAAGCGCAACGAGGAGTTTCTTCTTCGCTATGTGTCAAACCTTTATGTTGGTGGCATCTATCTTTTCAGAAAGGAGAAATACGCCGATGCCTACGCTCTGTTGGACACCTATCTCACTTGCCGTGAACACCCGATATTCGCCGATTACAAGCAGGAAATGCTTCACGAAGAGCCTGCCGCCTTCCGCGCGCTGTGTTGCGGCTATCGTTTGGACGATATGCAAAAGACATTGAAATATCGTGCGCAAGCCTTGTCGTACAAGCCCGGCAATTTAGTAGCGCTGAAATATTTAGCAGAGACATATCAGAAGTCCGACTCTACTTTCAATGATTATGTCAAGACGCTCGATGTTGGTTTTGCGACTTACCCTTGCGAGGAATATTTCTTCACCCGCAGCCTGAACATCTATATGTCAAACCAGAAACAGGAAGAAGCCTTGGCTCTGACCGATAAAGCCACTGGAGCGTGTCCTCAGAACTTGGTTTACAGATATGCAAGAGCGCATTTGCTGCTTAGCATGGAAAGGTTTCCGGAAAGCATCATTGCCGCTGACTCTGCGCTTGCCCTTTCCGATTCTATAGCCGACTGCTATTACATCGCTGGTATCGCAAATGTCTATATGGCGGAGCAGTTGAAGGACAAGGCGGTAAAGGACAAGGCTCTTAAAAAGAAGATGTTGGAGTATTACTCGAATGCCCAACCTTATATGGAGAAATATCGCAAACGCGAGCCTGCGAGGAAAGACAAGTGGGGCTCTCCGTTATACAATATCTACCTAAACCTTAACAAAGGTAAAGAGTTTGACGAAATAAGCAAGGTATTAAGGTGGGTTCTATAAATTAGTGCCCACAAGCTTGAAAATTAATGGATTTATGTTAGGCTTGGTCATTTTGAGTTTTTTATTGGCATCTTACCTTCCCTTTTGTAAC
>JABUUE010000068.1:0-3191 GCA_021443335.1 Bacteroidaceae bacterium | reverse complement strand
AATCTGTTCAATAAAAACTCTCAAAAATGTCTCAAGCTAATTTATAGAACCCACCTTAAGACATTAAGATTTGGAAAGATTTGCTGACATACAAATGCTGCGTTATAAGCTGACAGGCTTCGACAACCTGTCGCTGAAGCAGAAACTATATATTTACCATCTTGCGAAGGCAACGGAGGCTGGTCGCGACATCACCTTTGACCAGTTCGGAAAGTACAACCTCTCCATCCGCCAGATGCTCGAAGATGTTTACACGAACTATAACGGCGATCGCGACGATGAGGAGTTCAAATCATTCGAGGTTTACCTGAAGCGCGTGTGGTTCAGCAGCGGCATTCACCATCATTATGGTATGGAGAAGTTTGTGCCAGGCTTTTCGAGAGCATGGCTTGAAGGACAAATCGCCGCGCCAAATGTGCTGTTGGATGTGATTTTCAATCCTGAGATACAGCCTAAACGAGTGAACAAGGCAGAAGGTGTTGACCTGATAAAGACTTCCGCGTGCAACTATTACCAGAATGTTTCGCAAGAAGAAGTGGAAGCCTTTTACGGCAAAGCCAAGGCTGAGTTCGATGACGATGAGATACCCTCGTTCGGTCTCAACTCCACGCTTACCAACAAAGGTGAGCAAGTCTGGTGTGTCAATGGCGGCAAATATTCGAAGGAACTGTTGCGTATATGCGAGCATCTCGAAGAGGCTAAGAAATATGCCGAAAACGATAAGCAGAAAAAACTCATCGAACTGCTCGTAGGTTACTACCACACCGGCAACCTGCAGACCTTTGACGAATATAGCAAACTATGGGTTACGGAGAAGGAAGGCGAGATAGACTTCATCAACGGATTCATAGAGGTTTATGGCGATCCGCTCGGCTACAAAGGCTCATGGGAAGGACTTGTGGAATATGTTGACCACGAGGCGACCAAGAAGACGAGGCTTATTGCTGACAACGCCCAGTGGTTTGAGGACAACTCACCTGTTGACAGTCGCTTCAAGAAGCCAGAGGTGAAAGGTGTCTCGGCAAGAGTCATCTGTGCGGCGATGCTCGGCGGCGACGAATATCCGTCAACAGCTATAGGCATAAACCTGCCAAACGCCGATTGGATTCGGGAGCGTTACGGCAGCAAGAGCATCACCATCAGCAATATTATCGCTGCTTACAACGAGGCTGCGAAAGGTTCTCCGATGAAGCGCGAGTTCACTTGCGACGAGGAAATGATAGCTCTTATCGACAAGTATGCCGACCAGTGCGACTCTCTTCACACCGACCTTCACGAGTGTCTCGGCCACGGCAGCGGACAGCTACTTCCGGGTGTTGCCACAGACGCGCTTAAAAACTATTTCAGCACGATAGAAGAGGCGCGCGCAGACCTTTTCGGACTTTACTATTGTGCTGATGAAAAGATGGTGGAGTTAGGCTTGCTTCCTGACATGGAGGCCTATAAGTCAATGTATTACACATATCTTCTCAACGGATTGCTCACTCAGACTGTGCGCATAAAGTTGGGCAGTGACATTGAGGAAGACCACATGCGCAACCGAGCGCTCATCGCAAATTGGGCAATGGCTGTGGGAGAAAGCCCGGCAACAAATCCCATCCAACTCTACAAAAAGGACGGAAAGACATATCTCCGCATCAATGACTTCGCGGCTCTGCGCTCAATCTTCGCTTATCAGTTGGCTGAAATACAGCGCATAAAGAGTGAAGGCGACTACAATGAGGCCAAACGACTGGTGGAAACCTTCGGCGTGAAAATCGACAAGCAACTTCACAAGGAGGTGCTTGACCGATACGAGAAGCTCAACATCGCGCCTTACAAGGGATTTATCAACCCCATGCTTTGCCTTGTAAAAGACGAGCAAGGGAATGTCACGGATGTTGTCGCCGACTACACAGAATCATACACAGAACAGATGTTACGCTATGGCAGAGGAGACTATTAATGAAATAAAGCGCCAGTTTCATCTATATATGGATGGCGTTGCGGCGCAGTCAATGCGTGACAAAGGCGTTGACTACAAGATAAACTGGGGGTTGAAACTCGGAAACCTCAAGCAGATAGCTGCCCAGTACGAGAAAAGCTATGAGTTGGCTATAGGACTATGGAAGAGCAACTCTCGCGAATGTAAGATTCTCGCCACCATGCTTATGCCGCCAGCGGAATTTCCGGAAGACCTCGCGATGCTGTGGATGGAACAGACACCAACAGTGGAGATTGCCCAGTATCTCGCATTCTTCCTTGTGCAGCATACAGACGCCGCAACTTCTCTCGCCTTCCAGTGGATAGCCTCGCCAAGCGCAATATATCAGGAGTGTGGGTATAACGCGCTGTCAGGTCTGTTCTCTCAGGGCAGGCAGCCGTCATTCCGTGATATGCAAGAGCTCATTGACCAGGCACTTGCCACTCGTTCCCACGCCGCAATCAACTGCTTGAACAAACTTGCGGGACTGTCAGAGGAACACGAGAAAATAGTAGAGAAGGCTTTGTCTTGAAAATAGAAAGTTTTAATATCGCCCTTGAACGGTTAAAAGAATATATTTCGTCTAACAACCGTCGCAACACTCCCGAACGAGAGGAAGTGCTGAGGGCGGCATATTCGTTAGACACGAGATTTACTTTCAGCCAGATACAGGAATATATCGCAACTCATTCGGAGTATAACATAAGCAACACGACAATCTACAATTCCATGAAGCTCTTTGTGGAATTAGGATTTATGCGTTGCGTAAGACAGAACTCCTGTTCTTACTACGACATATCGCTCACATCCAACTCCTGCAAGCAAATCTGCCGCATCTGCGGAAAGACAACATATCTTGACAGCAAAAAGGTCAGCCGCCTGATTGAGGGCATAAAGCTGAGACGATTTTCGAGCGAGGCCTTCACGCTTACATTTGACGGCATCTGCTCGACATGTAAGACCAAACAAACAAGGGCTGCCCATAAACGAGTGAAAAACAATAAAAAAAAGGTGGGTTCTATAAATTAGCTTGAGGCATTTTTGAGAGTTTTTATTGAGTATATTAACTTTCATTTTGTAACGATAGATAACATCTTTCATTACAAAATGGAAGATAAGATGCCAGTAAAAAACTCAAAATGACCAAGCCATACATAAACCCATTAATTATTAAACTTGTGGGAACTTTCCTATATTAGATAGATAATGATGTCACTGAAAGTAACTA
>JABUUE010000067.1 GCA_021443335.1 Bacteroidaceae bacterium | reverse complement strand
TCGTAGCTCTTGCCTACGAAAGTACCGTTGGCACATTTCACAGCCATCTCCTTGTCGTAGTCTTCGCTGGTGATTTCCTTGTTTGTGCCTCTGTTCAGCTCGGGGTGAGTAGTCTTGTCATTGTTCAATGCAGTCAATTCTTCAATAGAAAGTGCTGCTTGTTCCGAACTTTTCTGCGCGCCGCTGCATCCTGTAAGCAGAGCTATAGAAGCGCAGGCGCAAAGTGAAATAGATAAATTTTTCAGATTCATGTTTGTTTAAATTTAAGTTATCTCAGTTGCAAAATAAAGAATTTTTCTTGGTATAAACGCTAAAATAATTGAGAAATGTATGAGGATTTGAAGCTGATGTTTAAAATGTTGATTTATATTGTCTAAAATACACATGAAACAATTACTGTTCGCATACTTTCAACTTGTATATGATCTAAGTGTCTTAACCATAGATAAGTATATTGAACTTTTTGAATTATTTTTTGCAAAAAATTCTTTTATTAGTTGTCTTATTGTTAATTTTGCGCAGTGATTTTATAGGTTGTGCGACGGCGGTATGGTGTCTTCTGCCTTGTACGCTAACATATTTCAAGATTCCAACACTATTAAACAATGAGAAAATTTTTGATGATTTTATCAGCCCTGTGTCTGATTACTTTCATGGGCTGTAAGACCGATGATGTGGTTATTACTGGAGAGGAAATTTCTGAACCTGAAAATGAGGACTTTGATGGGACACCAACGGATGAAGAAGGAGCGGTTGAGAATTGTTTGAATGATGCTGAATTGGCAATGTTCGATCAACTTTGCCCATATTCTGAAGGGGATATGGAGGAATTGGCTACTATGTTCACAGATGAGGAATTGCAGGAGTATGTAGAGATGCTGCCTTTCTATTCCAAAAAAGAACTATCACGAGTTGCTATGTCCCGCGCTGGCGATGGTGGCGGTGATGATTCTTCGACAATAATTGGTGAAGTCTTTAATATTGTCGGTCAGATGGCGGGACAGGTGTTCTTGATGAAGTATGTAAATTCAGGATGCACAGATGAAGGTGCGATGATAATGGCGCAAGTGTGTGGTATAGATGAAAGCATACTCCTTCTGCATAATGTTCTTGCCCAGTTGGGACAGATGGACCAGAAGCTTGATCATATCAGTGACATCGTTGGTAAGATTAATTCAAAAATCACAAATCAAATTCTTAACGATGGCGTTGATAAGGTTAGAAAAGTTATTCAAGATCGTGACAATAGGTTAAGAGATGTAATTGACAATCAAAAAAAGTACTGGCGACTGATGGCGATGGCTATTGGTATGATAGACGGAAATAATAAAAAAACTGAAAATTATAACAGGGAAAATATGTTGCTGATTAGTCCTGATTCCGGAACGAAGAAGGACTCTGTGACTCTTGAAAAGGACTCTTTGGCAAGAAACAGGATAGAATTGTTCCATCATTATCTGACCAAATGGTATAAAGAGTGCGAAAGTAAAGGTTACAGGGCAGAAGATTTAGTGAAATACATGACTCGTGCGAACAATGGCTTAAGTTATCCTTGGACGGTGGCATACAGCGGTGTGGCAATCACGGCTGTGCCTTGGGAAAATGAGGCGGGTCCTGTCGTAGAAGCGCTGCGCGCAGAGGATGCTGCGGTACTGGCAACTCAAGTTGTGATGGAAGCAATGTACTGTATAACATCAAGAAGTAAATATTTTACGGGTAAGAATATTCCAGAGAATCTGCTGAGGGCAGAATTAGATGATATTAGAGAAAATCTAATTACTTTGAAGGAATTTTACCAGAAATACGATCCAAAGAAAGAGAGTTCAATGGCTTTTAGAGCGAAATATCGTTGTACAATTCCAGGTTGCTATATAGAGTTTATGGCGGATAATGATGTGAACAATAATGTTACAACCCGTAAAAAGACTTTCCGAGAGATTATTAATGAAATGGGCAGTGGAAGAGGCCCAAAAGGTGGAAACGATGTAGAATGGTGGGCTTTTAAAGAGGCCTTTGAAAAATGGAAAGCAATGAACATGCACAAGAATGAGTTTAATAAAGATACTTGTGAGATGCTTACTGCTAAAGAAGTTAAATTGTTCAATAGTTATTTTATAAGTAAAAACAAAAAAGAGAAAAAGGATGAATATAAAACACCATTTGTGGAGGCGGTTACAAGGCATATATATCCAGACGATTCCTTAAAAGTGAAAAGGTTGTGGCCTTATGAAATATTTCTTTATCCTGATGAATCGTTGAAACATCCGTATCAGGAAGTGCGCGGATTTCAGTTTGCTGCCCACAATCCACGGAGTGGGGGTACGGTGTTCTCAGGATGGATAGATTTCGACATGTATTTCTTGCGTTACAATGATGTCAATATCAGACAGTATTATGTGCATCGTTGTCACTATCATGGTGGAACAACAAAAAATGGTCGTCATAAAAAGGTTTATTTCTATGATGATGAAGCATGGCAACCTACTATAAGCAGTGAACTCCTTGATGCTGGGGATGCTTGCTGTGGAGCATATTGCAACTGTCCAAGCGGTTTCAAGAATAATGACATAAAATCAAGTCAATATCTCCCTTCACCTAAGTTTAAGCGTTTTGATATCAGAGAAGCTGTTATAAACGCTGCGGAAGCTGCAAAAAAAGCACTTCAACAAGCGCAACAATAAAGAATAGTAGACGCGGACAGATTTCCGTTCCGCAATATTAATAGAGCGAGTCAAGATGGACGCTGCTATTCCTTGCAGTAACCGTTTTGACTCGCTTTGTTTTCGTGCCATTATTATACCATTGGCCACATAATATGAAAGATATTTGTTACCCTTATGTTTTTTATACCCGCCCCCGCAAATATCATTCCCATTACCATGTCGCTTTCGCTCGGCAATATCGGCGAAACTCACATCATGTATCAGCGCAACTCCCAAAGAGACGCTTAGAGGTTATAATTTCCAGTTATTTTTGGGGTTAAAATTTCTTGGGTTAGTTTTTTTTATTAACTTTGCAGCCGGGTTTTAGCAATAATGACATGAAAACATACATCTCTGCAATTATATTCGCAATCTGCACTCTGACGGCTGTTGCCCAGACACGCTCACTGTTCGACAGCGACTGGCAGTTTACGTTATGTTCCGACTCTCTCTGCCCCGCGTTTCCTGATGCGACGGTGAATTGGCGGCAGGTCACCCTCCCTCACGACTGGAGCATAGAAGGCGGTTTCAATAAGGAAAACCCGTCGGGCGGCGATGGCGGTTATCTGCCTTGTGGGACAGGATGGTACAGAAAGGTTTTCCGCATTACAAAAGCTGATAAGGAGAAGAGGCTTTGGCTGTATTTTGAGGGTGTGTATATGAATTCTGCAGTTTATGTAAATGGTAAACTTGTAGGCGGTCATCCTTATGGCTTTAGTTCGTTTTTCGTTGACATCACTGATTTTGTAAGCTATGATACGCAGAACACTGTTGCCGTAAGAGTAGATAATTCTCTGCAGAAGAACTGCCGATGGTACACGGGCTCGGGCATTTACCGCCATGTGTGGCTGATGAAAGAGAAAGAAAGCAACCGCCAGGAGCCGTGGGAACCTTTTGTCCGCATGGAAAAGATATTTGGCATTTCTGATGACGGCGTGAAGGCAGACTCGGCTATCGTGCGTATTTCACGCAGTGGGCAGTCAGACGAGCTGCGCTCATTCCGCGATGTTCGCCTGTGGAGTCCTGAGCATCCGGAATTATACGATATTGACGTTGACGGCAGAAACATTGAGTTTGGCTTCCGCACAATAGAATACAGCGCAGAGAAAGGCTTTCTGCTTAACGGGCAACCGGTGAAATTCAACGGCGGATGTATTCATCATGACAATGGAATGCTCGGCACTGCCGCATACGATAAGGCGGAATGGCGCAAGGCGCAGTTGATGAAAGAGGCAGGCTTCAACTCTGTACGCACCTCGCATAACGCTCCAAGTCCGGAGTTTCTGCGTGCCTGCGACCATATCGGGCTGATGGTCATTGACGAAGCCTTCGACGGTTGGCGTGACGCAAAGAACACTCACGACTATCACACGCTAATCGATGAGTGGTGGCAGAAGGATATTGATGCACTCGTTCTGCGCGACAGAAATCATCCTTCCGTTATCTGCTGGAGCAACGGCAACGAGGTTATAGAGCGTAAGAAGTTAGAAGTAGTGACAACATCCAAGAAGATGGCAGACCGAATGAGAGAACTTGACCCTACACGCCCTGTAACTCAAGCATTGGCTTCATGGGACAGTGACTGGGAAATTTACGACCCATTGGCTGCCACTCTCGACATCACGGGCTATAACTACATGATACATAAGGCGGAGAGCGACCATGAGCGTGTGCCAAAGCGGGTGATGTGGCAGACGGAATCTTATCCGCGAGATGCTTTCAAGAATTGGGCAAAGGTGGTGGATAACCAGTATATATTGGGCGATTTCGTGTGGACTGCAATAGACTATATCGGGGAAAGCTCTATCGGCACATGGCATTATGACGGAGAAAACCGAGGCGAGCATTGGCAAGGCGAGCATTATCCTTGGCACGGAGCCTACTGTGGAGACATCGACCTTACTGGCTGGCGCAAGCCTATATCATACTATCGTGAGATATTATGGGATGTCGATAAGAAGAATCCGCTTTATATGGCTGTGAAAGAGCCACAAGGATTCTACGGCAAACTGAGCGAAACAAGCTGGTCGGTGTGGCCTACATGGGAGTCATGGAACTGGAAGGGGCATGAAGGCAAGCCGATAGAAGTGGAGATTTACTCGCGTTATCCTAAAGTGCGACTGTATCTTAACGGCAAAGTCGTCGGCGAGAAGCCTACAACAAGGGCTGAAGAGTTTAAGGCAACATTCAGCATCAACTATGCTCCTGGCGCCCTTCGCTGTGTAGCGCTCAACAGTGATGGTTCGGAAATAGCCGAGAGCGAGAGCATACTGAAAACTTCTGCAGAGAAAGCTTCCCAGCTGCGCCTTACTCCAACATCGCAGACGCTGAAAGCGGATGGGCAGGATATCGTGTGGGTAACCGTGGAACTGCTCGACAACAAAGGTGTTTTGGTGCCTGATGCAACGGATGAACTGCAATTCTCTGTAAGCGGTCCGGCGCAGATATTAGCAACAGCCAATGCTAATCTTAAAGATGAAACGCCATATCCGTCACACATTCGCAAGGCATGGAAGGGTAGGGCCATAGTTGCTCTACGCAGCACCGA
Organism: Bacteroidaceae bacterium; assembly: GCA_021443335.1. Lineage (GTDB taxonomy): Bacteria > Bacteroidota > Bacteroidia > Bacteroidales > Bacteroidaceae > Prevotella. The sequence goes on along the minus strand of JABUUE010000067.1, from coordinate 1,715 downwards.
ACGCGCTGGCAAAGTAGTGCTTAGTGTGAAAGCAAAAGGCTTTGGCAAGAGGATTAGCTTGATTCAACAATAACCTTAAAACCCTAAAACCCTAAAACCTCAAAACCCTATAACCCTAAAACCTTAAAACCTCAAAACCCTATAACCTTAAAACCCCATATACTTATTATGATTGAAATCTTAAGAATTCTTATTACCATTCTTGGCTCTGCAATGGTGCAGGGTCCAGAACAAGGTGTGAACATGATTAGTTTTAACGGCGATGCTGACAGCCCTTATTTTGTGGGAAAGACATTGCCCGGTGGCGTTGATACGCAGAATTATTTTAAGTCGGCTGGTGAGGGACAGATGCCGTCGGGCTCCCTTTCTGCTCGCTATATTCTGGAAGGTACTGACTATACTGGCGAGAAATGCAAGATTTACATTGAGAACAACGGCAAATTTGGCGAGCCTTTTACTCATCCACGCATCACTACAGACAGCAAGGCTCTCGCTTCGCTGAACAAGGATAACCTGCTCGGTAAACTTGATAACGAGAACGGGAAACTGATAATCCGTATTTACGAGAAACTTACGGAAGTGCCGCAGTGTGTGAGAAACGCTGAATCTTGTAAAAAGGATGAGGCTAACTGCGAGAAGAAGGAAGGCCGTATTGAGCAGTTCAACTATACTGCAAAGATGAACGGCAAGAAATGTAAAAAGCGCGCGCAGGTGTATCTGCCTTACGGGTATGACGCGAAAGACAAGGCTACGAAGTATAATGTGCTGTATCTGATGCATGGCGGTGGCGATAATACAACGTCCTTCCTTACTCCTCCAAAAGATTGGCTTCCTTTGAAGCGCGTGCTCGACAGACTGATAGCACAAGGCAAAATGCAGCCTATCATTGTGGTTTGTCCTACATTCTATCAGGACGACCAGAACATCGGTAAGAACAGGATGGAGGATGCAATTGCCCAGACTCGCGATTTCAACAAGGAACTGCGCAACTATCTTATTCCAACTGTAGAAAAGGCGTATAATTCATATTATACAGGTAAGGGAAAGAATGCCATTGAAGAGTCTCGCAGCCATCGTGCTTTCGGAGGCTTCTCTATGGGCGCGCTCTGCACCTGGTATCAGTTGGCTTATGATGTTGCGGCTGTCAGCCGTTTCCTCCCTTTGAGCGGTGACTTGTGGACTTACGATGCTGAGAACAATAAGCTTCCAGCGGATGTGTCTGCCAAATGGCTCTGTCTTCAACTTAAAGAGTCGCCTTATGCCAACGATTTCCAGATTTTTGCCTACACTGGTACTGAGGATATTGCCGGTAAGCCAGAGACAGAACTCATAAATGCTTTGTATAATATGAATAGTCCGATGTTCTCTCCTAAGAATATGCAGTTTGGCGTGAAGCAGGGAGGACAGCATTTCTATGGACATATAAATGAGTATCTCTACCACGCATTGCCGCTATTGTGGAAGTAATGGAATATAGGTCGCACAACACGCTTGCGCGACCTATATATGTAATAAGTTATGTGCGTGTGATACTTTCTTTGATAATAGTCAAATTATGATAAGATTATTGTAAAATTATTCGTAAAGTGTTGTGAGATTTTAAGAATAGTCATACCTTTGCACTCGCCGCCAATGAAAAAAGGCGGCATTTTAATCGCTCTTTGAAAGATTTACATAGACAAGAAGTAGTACAAGAGGCAAGAACGAACGTGACT
>JABUUE010000066.1 GCA_021443335.1 Bacteroidaceae bacterium | reverse complement strand
CTATGTTCCCATCCTGGAGGATTCGAAGGGAGCTGACCGTACAAGACTTACCCGTCTTTTTGCAGGGTTTTACCCGTTTTTGCGGATGCAAAGTTACAATCTTTTGTCAAATCTGCAAACTTTTTAGCGGGTATTTTGAGCTTTTTTGGTTATAAAACAACAAAAAATCAATTTTTATTTGCCTGTTTGGGATGTAAAACAATAAAAATATGTAACTTTGCATCCTAAATTGTGCTGTATGAAAAAAGAATATTTGATGCCGATGTTGATGGCGGCGTGTGTCATCATTGGTATTCTTATTGGAACATTCTGTGCTAATCACTTCGGGGGCGACCGACTTCAGATAATAAATTCTGGTAGTAGCAGACTTACAAATCTGCTACACGTCATCGATGACCAGTATGTTGACGCGGTTGATATAGACTCTCTCGTTGACAAGGCTATTCCACAGATTTTGGGCGAACTCGACCCTCATTCCATGTATATTCCGGCTTCAGAGGCCAAGTCGGCGGAGGAAGATTTGCGCGGCTCTTTCTCTGGTATCGGCATTGAATTCAACATCCGCGAGGACACTATCCGCGTGCAGAATGTTATTTCTAACGGACCTTCGGAACGTGCCGGACTGCTTGCCGGCGATAAGATAGTTACTGTTGATGGTAAAAAGTTTGTAGGCAAGGAGATAACTAACGACAAGGCGATGAAAACCCTCAAAGGTCCGCTCGACTCGAAGGTAAAGATTGGTGTTCTCCGCTATGGAAGCGATAAGATAAAGGAGTTTACCATTACTCGTGGAAACGTGGTGCAACATAGTGTAACATCAGCCTTCATGATTAATGACACGACAGGATTTATTAAGATCCGAAATTTTGGAGAAAACACATATCCCGAATTTCTTTCTGCGCTTGCCATGTTGTCAACGAAGAATACAGAAAATCTTGTCATTGACCTTCGCGACAATACCGGTGGACTGCTGCAAGCGGTGGCTCTCATGGCAAACGAGTTTTTGGAGAAAGACCAGCTCATCGTCTATACGCAAGGAAGAAAAGCTAAGCGCGAGGACATAAGAGCTGATGGCAGGGGAGCGTACAAGAAAATCCCTCTCGTTGTTCTTATCAACGAGATTTCTGCTTCTGCAAGTGAGATATTTGCGGGTGCGATACAAGACAATGACCGTGGTATAATCATCGGTCGCCGTTCTTATGGTAAGGGATTGGTACAGCAGCAGTTGAGTTTCACTGATGGCTCTTTGCTCCGTCTTACTGTTTCTCGCTACTACACTCCTTCCGGTCGCTGCATCCAGAAACCTTATGTGCCAGGACAGGGACTGAAGTATGAGGAAGATTTGATGAACCGCTATCAGAACGGAGAGATTTATTCGGCTGACAGCATACACAATAATGGTAAAGCCTTCAAGACTCGCATTGGCAGGGTTGTTTATGACGGTGGTGGTATCACGCCTGACATCTTTGTCCCAGAAGACACTACATTTATGACTTCTTACTACAAGGAGGCTGCAATGTCAGGACTTATCATGCAGTTTGCATATAAATATACTGATAGCCATCGTGATGAGTTGGGCAAGTACAAGGATATGGAGTCGCTTTCAGCATATCTCGATAAACTGTCGTTGGTTAACGATTTTGTCACTTATGCGGAAGGAAAGGGCTTGAAGCGTAGAAATCTTATGATAGAGAAATCGCGCAAACTGTTCAAGCGATTTATCCATAGCCGTATCATATATAATATGCTTAATGAGGAGGCGTTGATGAAGTACCTCTGCAAGGACGACAATGTCATCAAAGAGACTCTCAATGTTTTCAAGAACGGAGAGGCGTGGCCGAAGAAACAAACGAAATGATTAACGAAGTACTAAGTACAAAGTATTAAGTACAAAGTATGATTACTATTGTTATTCTTCAACTAAAAAAGCTATTGTCTTGGACTTCTTGAACTCCTTGAACTCCTTGAACTTCACGTAAATTATACATTCCAGAAATGAATCAGATAGATCCTAACGACTTCAAACTGAAACCTTCGCAGATAATATTGTATTTTATTGCGACAGGTTTGCTTTTGGTGCTTTTCCTAATGAACGATTTCCCTTTGTTGGGCGCTTCTCTTATGGCATTGGGTGTGATGATTATTCTGATTCTTTTGGAATATCTTATTGTTGACATTATTGAAAAGCGCAAGAAGAAATAAAACTGCCCAATAAATAAAACCCATATACGTTCTAATGCGTTCGGCTCTGCCGCTTTGCTTGCAAAGAACTTTTGGGATAAATCTGTCTCTCAGATGCAAGAACTGAAGAATCTGTATATTGCGACCTTTGGCTTCGAGCCTGTTTCTGTTGAGCCTTTGAAAGGGGCTGGCAGCAATCGCCGCTACTTTAGAATGTATGACAAGCAGGGCGCTACGGTCATCGGTGCGGTCGGCACTTCTGACGAGGAAAACAACGCTTTTCTCACTATTGCGGAACATTTCCGCAAGCAGAGCTTGCCTGTGCCAGAGATATTCGCCGTTTCTGCCGATAAGATGCGTTATCTTCAGCAGGACCTGGGCAGTCGCAGCCTTTTCGATGCGTTGAAGGAAGGCAGAGAGAAGGGTGGCGATTATTCTGAGGAAGAATGCACATTGCTTCGAAAGGTTATTGCAAAACTCCCCGAATTGCAGATACTTGGCGCCAAGAATATGGACTGGAGCGTTTGCTATCCGCAGCCGGAGTTTGATGAAGAGAATGTGATGTTCGACCTTAACTACTTCAAGTATTGCTTCTTGAAGCCTTCGGGAATTGATTTTAACGAGGTAACGCTTCAGAAAGATTTCATACAGTTGGCAAAGGACTTGACCTCTCAGTCAAATTCTCAGGCTGATTTCATGTATCGTGATTTTCAGGCACGCAATATAATGCTTGACGATGATGATAATCCTTGGTTCATTGATTTTCAGGGCGGGCGTAAAGGACCTGGCGTTTATGACCTTGTTTCTTTCCTTTGGCAGGCATCGGCAAAATATCCGCAGAAGTTGCGCGATGAGCTGATAGATGTTTATCAACAGCAGTATTCAAGGCTGTCTGAAACATATCTGGGTTCAACCAACTCTTTCGATAAGAGTGAGGTAAGCCTTTTTGTTCTTTTCCGTCTTTTGCAAGTGCTTGGCGCTTATGGCTTTCGGGGTTATTTTGAACGCAAGAAGCATTTCATCGACAGCATTCCGCCGGCAATTGAGAACTTGCGACAACTTTTACAGGCAAACGAATTTCCATATCCGTATTTAACTATGGTTCTCAACGCCCTGACTCACACCGCAACTCCCACTTTAACAGTCCGCATCACTTCCTTCTCATACAAAAAGGGCATTCCTGAAGACCCTTCCGGCAATGGCGGAGGTTATGTCTTCGACTGCCGCAGCACACACAATCCCGGTCGCTATGAGCCGTATAAGATGCTGACAGGTCTTGATGCTCCTGTGATAAAGTTCCTTGAGGATGATGGCGAAATCTTGGAGTTCCTTGACAGTGTTTACAAGCTTGCCGACAGTCACGTTGCCCGTTATATTGAACGCGGCTTCACAAGTCTGATGTTCTCTTTCGGATGTACTGGAGGTCAGCATCGTTCTGTTTATTCGGCACAGCATTTAGCAGAACATCTGAAGGAAAAGTTTGGCAGTAAGGTAAATATTGAACTGTGTCATCGTGAGCAGCAACCACAAGCGTTCATCCTTGCCGCTGGTTTGGGTACAAGACTTAAACCGCTCACAGATACTATGCCAAAAGCATTGGTTAGGGTGGGGGAGAAAACCCTTCTCCAACGCACGATTGATACGCTCCGTTCTGCTGACTTTAAGAATATTGTAGTCAATGTTCATCATTTCGCTGACCAGATAAAGTCTTATCTCCAGTATCCTTCTGCTTCGGAGATGTCTGTTCCGCGCGAGTCTGTCGCAGGGCTCTCTATCTCCATATCCGATGAGACAGACAAACTCCTTGATACTGGCGGCGGATTGCTGAAAGCAAGGTACAAGTTCTCGCAGGCGCGCCCAATCCTTATCCATAATGTTGACATTGTCAGCAATGCCGACCTTCAGGGATTGATGAAGTCACATCAGAACTCACAGCACTCGGATGCTTTACCTGTTGCCACGCTGCTTGTCTCTTCTCGCTCCACTTCCCGCTATCTTCATTTCGATGATGACAATAACCTTATCGGATGGCAGAATGTTAATACGGGAGAGGCGAAAGGCAGACTTGGAAAACCTTACGCCTTCTCGGGCATTCATGTTGTCTCTCCTGTTATCTTCCCTTTGTTGGAGGAATATGCAGAAAAGGTTAAAAGCGTGCAGGACAGTAATGTCGGACAAGTTAAAATCCCAAAATTCTCGATTACGGATTTCTACCTGTGGGCGTGCCAAAAGACAACAATCAAAGCCTTTGTCCAAGATAATCTCAATCTTACGGATGTCGGAAAATTAGACACACTAAACAGTTTGAAAATCTAATCATATATGCAAAAAATAATTATTCTTGACTTCGGTTCACAGACCACGCAACTTATCGGACGACGCGTTCGTGAGTTGGATACATTCTGTGAGATTATGCCGTACAATAAGTTCCCAAAGGACGATCCGGATATCATCGGCGTTATCCTTTCGGGCTCTCCGTTGAGTGTCTATGCTGACGACGCGTTCCACATAGATTTTTCGGAGATTCGCGGCAAGTACCCAATTCTCGGCATTTGCTATGGTGCGCAGCTTATGGCTCACACTTTCGGCGGTAAGGTAGAGCCGGAAGGCACACGCGAGTATGGCCGTGCAAACCTTGAGTTTATGGAGGAGGGCAATCCTCTCTTGAAGGATTTCGCTCCTAACAGTCAGGTGTGGATGTCACACGGCGACACTATCACTGCTCTTCCCGAAGGTTTCCGTGTCATCGCTTCCACATCAACAGTCAAATATGCTGCCTATGCTGCTAATGATGAGAAGATTTGGGGCGTGCAGTATCATCCGGAAGTGTTCCACTCTATCGACGGCACACAGCTCCTGAAGAACTTCGTTGTTGACATTTGTGGCGGCAAGCAGGATTGGAGTCCGGCGCATTTTGTTGAGCAGACTGTCCAAGAAATACGCGAACAGGTTGGAGATGACAAGGTTATCCTCGGTCTTTCTGGCGGCGTCGATTCTTCAGTGGCTGCCGTTCTGCTCAACAGGGCTATCGGCAACAATCTCACTTGTATCTTCGTGAATAACGGACTGCTCCGTAAGAATGAGTTTACAGATGTGCTGCGTGACTACGAATGTCTTGGACTTAATGTCCGTGGCGTTGACGCTTCTGAGAAATTCTACAGCGAACTTTCCGGTGTTCATGAGCCAGAGCGCAAGCGTAAGATTATCGGCGCGGGCTTCATTGATGTCTTTGAGGCTGAGGCGAAGAAGATTGAGGGAGCGCGTTGGCTTGCTCAGGGCACTATTTATCCTGACCGCATCGAGTCGCTTAATATTACGGGCAAGGTCATAAAGAGCCATCATAATGTTGGTGGACTTCCTGAGAAGATGGGCTTGAAACTTTGTGAACCGTTGAAATGGTTGTTCAAGGATGAGGTTCGTCGTGTTGGCCGTCAGTTGCAGATGCCTGAACATCTCATCACTCGCCATCCGTTCCCAGGCCCTGGTCTTGCTGTCCGTATTCTCGGCGATATCACTCCCGAGAAGGTTCGTGTGCTTCAGGAGGCTGACGACATATTTATCCGTGGGCTGCGCAACTGGAAGGTTAAACTCTCTGGCGAAGAGGCTCGCAAGGTTCTTGCCGCCGGCGTACCTGCTGATATGAAAGACGGCGAGATAGAAGTTTCTCTCTATGACCAGATATGGCAGGCAGGAGCAATACTCCTTTCCGATGTTAAGTCTGTCGGCGTTATGGGCGACGAGCGCACGTACGAAAATCCTGTCGCTCTCCGTGCCGTAACATCTGCCGACGCGATGACTGCCGACTGGGCGCACCTCCCTTACGACTTCCTTGCAGAGGTAAGCAACAGCATCATCCGCAATGTCAAGGGAGTAAACCGCGTATGCTATGATGTCTCCTCAAAACCACCAGCAACAATCGAGTGGGAATAGCAGATATTTAAGATGTTGAGAGATACTTCAATACTACACTTTTTTGCATAAAATGTTAACAATAAGTGTTTTGCGGGTGTAGTATGGTGTCTTTATACTACATCAATATTACACCGATACTGCATCCTGTAATTGTTTCACAGCGAAGGGTTCAATTTCCCTATGAGTTTTATGTCAAAAGTCCCACGAAAAATTTTTTTTTCGTGGGACTTTTGACATGTTTCACGGGAACTTTTTACCCCGAAAGCCTAAGGATTTTTTTAGGTTAAAAATCTGTTGCTACGGCAACGCCTAATACAAAATATATGTTATTGGTGGCGGGATTGGCTACGAGTTGCGTATAAATAGGTATTGACAGATGCTTGCACGCATTGACTGTATATGAAGCCTTGGCTGCAATCTGATTGACCGAGAAGCTGTTACACCCATACATTCCCTGCGATTTGTATGGCGACATTCCGACATCTATTCCCATATCTATCATCTTTATCTTAAATGGATAAGACAGAATGAAATAGGATGAAAAGGCGCGTTTGCCGTTGTCGTTGAAGTCATTGCCGGCAAACATTGTTCCCCATGACAGCGACAGAGGGAATTTCTCTATTGGCAGAGTGTAGGTGACACGAGCTTCCCAGGAATGTTCGGTGTCCTTGCGATAGTAGAAATATCCTTTCGAATTACCGCCTACAACGCTCCAATTGTCTGAAATCTCCAAACACAGATTATCTGTTATGTTGTAGTCGAGGTTCCAGTCCAATTCTCTTTGTCCGTCCTTCGTCAATTCTACATTGCCCCATGCCGAGAGCGAGAGTCCCTTGTATGCGAGTGTCACACTTGGCTGCATGCTGAATCCGGCTTGAGGCATGCCGCGCCAAAGATACGAGCTGACGATATCGCCCTGTATATTACAGGTAAAGTCTCCCGCCACAACGGTTGACGGAAAAAG
>JABUUE010000065.1:14696-19149 GCA_021443335.1 Bacteroidaceae bacterium | reverse complement strand
CCTTTCAGTCAGTGACATCATTGTCTATCTGATAGAGGAAAGTTCTCAAAAATGCCTCAGGCTAATTTATAGAACCCACCTTAAGATATGGCTTCAAGCTTTTTAGATAATCTTCAAAATCCCTTCAGACAATTGTTTGACTCCCGTAATTATGGAAAGAAAGGTGGTCGCTCAGGTTTTTTCTCTTTCGTTCAGGAGATAGCGATGGACCTTGGTACTGCCAACACTATCATTATCAATGGTGATGGCAAGATTGTTGTTGACGAGCCTTCTGTCGTTGCCCTCGACAAGCGTACAGAGAAGATGCGTGCCGTAGGCGCCAAGGCGAAACTGATGTATGAGAAGGAAAATCCTGACATACGTGTTATCCGTCCTTTGCGCGACGGTGTGATTGCCGACTTCTCTGCCTGCGAGCAGATGATGCGTGGACTGATAGGCATGGTTCATTCTGGCCGCCATTTCTTCTCTCCGTCATTGAGAATGGTTATCGGCGTGCCTTCAGGCTCTACCGAAGTGGAACTTCGTGCTGTGCGTGACTCTGCTGAGCGCGCCGACGGCCGCGATGTGTATTTGATTTTTGAGCCTATGGCTGCAGCTGTGGGTATCGGACTTGACGTGGAAGCTCCGGAGGGAAACATGATTGTGGATATCGGTGGTGGTTCTACCGAGATTGCCGTAATCTCCCTTGGCGGTATCGTGACCAACAGTTCTATCCGTACTGCGGGCGACGAACTGACCTTCGCCATTCAGGAATATATGAGCCAGCAGCATAACGTGAAGGTCTCAGAGCGTATGGCTGAGCGTATCAAGATTAATGTGGGCTCTGCGCTGACTGACCTTGGCAGTGAGGCTCCTGAAGACTATATCGTAAATGGTCCGAACAAGATTACTGCGCTCCCAATGAAGGTGCCTGTATGCTATCAGGAGATTGCGCACTGTCTCGACAGAACAGTCAAGTCTATTGAAAACGCCATTCATAACGCTCTTGAGCATACTCCACAGGAACTTTATGCCGACCTTATGACCAATGGTATATGGATTACTGGTGGTGGAGCATTGCTTCGTGGTCTTGACCGCCGACTGGAGACGAAATTCCAGATTCCTTTCCATATAGCGAAAGACCCTCTGCGCAGTGTGGCTTATGGTGCCGGCATTGCCTTGAAGAATATCGACCGTTTCACATTCTTGATGCGATAATATCCTCCAAAACATCCTGAATGAAGAACCTCATAGACTTTCTAACAAAGAATGCCCACTGGTTTCTGTTACTGCTCCTTGAATTTCTGGGAGCAGTATTGTTGTTTAAATTCAACAACTACCAGGGAAGCGTGTACTACACTACGGCAAACGCCATCAACGGAAAGATTTATGAGATTCATGCTTCAATGCTTGCCTTCATCCATCAGGCGGAGAACAATGAGGCGCTTACCCAACGCAACTATATGTTAGAGCAGGAACTGACACGCTTGCAGACACTGCTCGACAAGGACGGCACACGGCGTGACTCTACCGTGATAGCGATGAACGACAGTGCCACACGGTATATACGCACTATACCTGCAAAGGTGATTACTAACGAGATAAACAAGGCGGAGAACTACATAACCATCAACAAGGGTACAAGCGATGGCGTGCGACCAGACATGGCTGTAACATCGGGGTTGGGTCCTGTTGGTGTGGTCTATATGTCGTCGGCCCATTACTCCATTGTTGTCCCTCTGCTCAATACGCGGTCGTCGCTGAGTGTCAGAATTCGCGGTGAGAGATATTTCGGCAATCTGCGCTGGGATGGTCAGCAGGTGAATGAGGCAGAGGTGGAGGACATTCCACGTTTTGCCCGCTTTAACTCTCATAATGCATGGATAGAGACCAGCGGCTATTCTTCAATATTCCCCGAAGGACTTATTGTGGGTAAGGTGAAGCACGTGTATTCCTCTTCCGATGGCTTGTCGTATAGGCTCACTGTAGAGCTGACGACCGACTTCAGCCGTTTGCGCGATGTACTTGTGATAGACAACAAACGGCAGTTAGAACGCATAAACCTGATGCGCTCGGCAAAAGACTCAATAAGTGTGAACAATTAGCGATGCATAATCCCAAGGAATTTTGAACATAGCTTTTCTACATAGAATAAGAATGTTTGTGGTACTGGTGCTTGTGCAGGCATTAGTGTTGAACTTCGTGCAGCTCTTCGGTTGTGCTACACCTTTATTATATATATACTTCCTTATAGAGCTGCCACGAGGCATTGAGCGATGGAAACTTTATCTGTGGGGTTTCTTCCTCGGTTTTGTCATCGACACCTTCATGAATACTCCCGGCGTGGCGACCATATCGTGCACCACCGTCGCTGCTTTGAGACCTTATATCCTTGAGCCTTTCCTCACGGTAGATGCCTCTTCTGATTTCTCGCCGAGCATGAAGCAGATGGGTTTCGACAAGTATATGTATTTCTCGGGCGTTTACACCGCGCTGTACTGTATTGTTTTCTTCACTGTTGACTACTTCACGTTCTGGCATTTCGGACTGTGGCTTCTGAGCATTATCACCAGTTTCGCCCTTACCCTGCTGACGATAGCCGCCGTGGCACTTGCCTTCCAGAAACACTGATGATGCGCTGTGTCTGTTAGTGTTCACCTAAATCCAGTACAACAATGAACAGAAAGTTTGATTATGGAAACAGAAGATTTGTCATCGGCGCAATAGCTGTTGCTGTGGTGGTGGCATATTGTATCCGTCTGCTTTCTCTCCAGTTGTCGAGCGATGAGTACCAGAAGAATGCCGACAGCAACGCGCTCCTGAAGCGTGTGCAGTTTCCCGCCCGAGGCGTGATATCTGACCGTAACGGCAAGATACTTGTTTATAACCAGAGTTCGTATGACATAATGGTCATTATGAACGAGCAGAAGGGACATATAGACACCTTGGATTTCTGCAAGACAGTGGGCATTACCAAGGATGCGTATGCCAAACGAATGACGGATATAAAGGACCCTGTGAAGAATCCCGGCTATTCACGTTACACACAGCAGACTTTTATGACGCAGTTGACCGAGCGCGACTACAGCATACTAAGGGAAAAGCTGTTCAAATATCCCGGCTTTTATATACGCAAACGAGCTATACGACAGTATAATACAGACTGTGGAGCGCACGTCTTGGGCGACCTTGGAGAGGTGTCGGTGGAAGACCTTCACGAGGATGAGTATTACCAGGCTGGAGACTATATCGGTAAGACGGGCGTGGAACGCTACTATGAGGATGTGCTGCGCGGAGATAAGGGCGTGGAGGTAATGCTGCGCGACTCCAGGGGACGCATCAAAGGCAACTACATGAACGGGAAATATGACATCAAGCCTACTCCCGGCAAAGATATTAAACTGACCATCGACGAGAACCTGCAGGCCCTTGGCGAGCGAATGCTTGAAGGAAAGATAGGCGCCATAGTGGCGATAGAGCCTTCTACGGGAGAGGTGCTTGCCATGGTGTCAGCCCCAAGCTATAATCCCAAGCGCATGACAGGAAAGAATCGCGGTAGGAATATGCTTGCTTTGTCAAAGAATATATGGCGACCGCTGCTCAATCGTACCATACAAGGTCAGTATCCACCAGGCTCTACCTTTAAGACATCGCAGGGATTGACTTTCATCTCCGAGGGTATTGTTAATTCGGTAACAAGTTTTCCTTGTGTGGGCGGTTTCCGCTATAAGGGCTTGAAAGTGGGATGCCACGGTCATCCCTCACCATTGTCTATCGTCGGTGCTACCGCCACCTCTTGTAACGGATACTTTTGCTGGGGACTTTATAATATGATAAGCAATCGTGGCAAATACCCGACCAAACAGGACGCCATGAACACTTGGCGTGACTACATGGTAAGCATGGGCTTCGGTTACAGACTTGGCATTGACCTGCCGGGCGAGAAGCGTGGACTTATCCCTAACGCCCAGTTCTATGACGATGCCTATATGGGGCATTGGAATGGACTTACGATAGTCTCTATCTCTATCGGACAGGGCGAGGTCAACCTTACGCCGTTGCAGATAGCGAACCTTGGAGCGACAATTGCCAACCGCGGATATTATGTTGTGCCTCATGTGGTTAAAGAGATTAAAGGACAAGAGATAGACCCTGTATATACCGAGCGCCACTATACAAAAGCCACACGCTATGCTTATGACCTTGTGATAAGCGGTATGCGTTCCGCTGTGCTTCACGGAACATGCGTGGGTGCTAACACTGCCGCATACGCTGTGTGCGGAAAGACTGGTACGGCGCAGAACCGCGGCCATGACCACTCCATATTTATGGGCTTCGCTCCGATGAACAATCCGAAGATTGCCATTGCCGTCTATGTCGAGAACGGAGGCTTTGGCGCCACTTATGCCGTTCCGATGGCATCGGTAATGATAGAGCAGTATCTGAGAGGCAGACTGACAGAAGGGTACGAATC
>JABUUE010000065.1:9433-14679 GCA_021443335.1 Bacteroidaceae bacterium | reverse complement strand
AAACGAATAAGATACGGAGAGTCAAGTAGATAACTTAATTCCACATTAACTCCACAAAAGATACAATACTTGCCTATGGCAATGCCGCACAGACACACTAACATATTCCGTTCCGTCGATTGGGTGACAGTCGGCCTATATCTCTTTATGCTCTTCTTGGGATGGTTCAGTGTTTGCGGTGCGAGTTATAACTTTGGAGATACAGATTTTTTCAGTATCTCGGCAAGAAGCGGTATGCAGGTGGTGTGGATATGTACTGCAATAATTATTGCTGTCGTCATCCTTTTGCTCGACGACCGTTACTACGACACTTTCGCCTATGCTTTGTATGCGGGCTTTATCATAGTCTTGTTCCTCACAATCTTTAATCCGCACACTATCAAGGGTTCACGCTCGTGGCTTGTTCTCGGACCGATACATATCCAGCCGGCGGAGTTTGCGAAGTTCGCGACGGCGATAGCTATCTCTAAGTTCATGAGTGGCTGGCACTTCGACCTTACTGATTCGCGCAGTTTCTACCGTGCTTGTGGAATAATTCTTTTGCCTATGCTGCTCATCGTTGCGCAGAGGGAGACGGGTTCCGCGCTTGTGTATCTCTCGTTCTTCATCATGTTTTACAGGGAAGGAATGCCGGGTGCTATTCTTTTCACCGGCGTGGCAATGGTGGCTTATTTCGTCGTCGGCATACGCTTTGAGGAAGAACTGATGGCTGGCACGCCCACTTATGTCGGAGCATTTGCCGTTTACATGATGATTCAGATATTCACCTTGTTGCTCCATTATTCCTATTTTAAGGAACATTCAAGGGAGAGGATGTGGATGATTATTACGGTAGTGTTGACAAATATCTTGGGCACTCTTGTCTCAATCTACCTGTGGCAGTTTAATATTGCAGTGCTGCAGCTCGTGGTTATTTCCGCCATTGTCCTGTTCCTTGTTTATCGTTCCCTATATACGCAGACACGCGCCTACCTTCTTCTCGGGCTGTTCACCTTTTTCTCTCTCTTGTTCTATCACTCCGCCAGTTTCGTTATGGACAATGTCTTGCAGGAGCACCAGCGCACGCGTATCAACGTGCTTCTCGGATTGGAGTCGGATGTAAACGCGGCGGGATATAATGTGCATCAGAGCGTTATTGCCATTGGTTCAGGCGGTTTCTTCGGAAAAGGTTTTCTTAATGGCACGCAGACGAAGCTTCGTTTTGTGCCGGAACATGACACCGACTTCATCTTCTGTACTGTGGGTGAGGAGCATGGTTTTGTCGGCTGTGCGTTTGTGCTTTGTCTTTTCCTTGCCTTGATTCTCAGACTGATATATCTTGCGGAGCGACAGAATATAAAGTTCTCGCGGATATATGGTTATTGTGTGGTCTCGATATTCCTTTTCCACCTGTTCATTAATGTCGGAATGGTGCTCGGACTGACCCCTGTAATCGGTATTCCGCTGCCTTTCTTCAGTTATGGAGGCTCGTCGTTATGGGGCTTTACCATCCTGTTATTCATCTTTTTGAGGATGGATGCCGCTCGAAATTTTGTCAGGATGTAGGGCAGATAAGCAATGTTTACATAATATGTAGGATAAAATAAAGGTGGGTTCTATAAATTAGTGCCCACAAGTTAAATCATTAATGGGTTTATATATGGCTTGGTCATTTTGAGTTTTTTATTGGCATCTTACCTTTCATTTTATGACGAAAGATGTTATCTATCGTTATAAAATGAAAGTCAATATGTTCAATAAAAACTCTCAAAAATGTCTCAAGCTAATTTATAGAACCCACCTAAAATGAGTAAAAATAAGAAACTTTCTTACTTTTACTCATTTTATTTTGTTTTTCGCGTGCATAGTTGTAACTTTGCGCGCTGAACTATGCGCATAATTAAAAAACTCGATTGGTTCATTGTCAAGCAGTTTATGGGATTGCTTGTGGGAGCTTTTGTCATCTGCCAATTTGTGCTGATGATGCAGTTCTTGTGGAAATATATCGATGCTCTTATTGGTAAGGGTATTCCAATGGATGTGCTTGCGCAGTTCTTTTGGTATATGGGCTTGATGCTTGTGCCGCAGGCCTTGCCTCTTTCCATCCTTCTTGCGTCATTGATAACTTTCGGTAACCTGGGCGAAAGCGTCGAACTTACGGCTATAAAGTCGGCGGGCATATCGCTCATGCAGGCTTTCCGCCCGTTGATTGTCGTGGCATTGATTATAATGGGCGTCTCTTTTTACTTCCAAAATGTTATCGGACCTAATGCAAACCTTTCTTTCAGCCAGCTGCTCCTGTCCATGAAGCAGAAAAGCCCTGAGTTGGAGATACCTGAAGGGGTGTTCTACGACGGCATACCGGGCTCTAATGTGTATGTGCAGAAAAAGGACTTGCAGAGGGCTATGTTGTATGGCCTGATGATTTATCGTATGACCGACAGCTTCGAGGATGCCGCGATAATTCTCGCCGATTCGGGAAAGATACAGGCAACAGCCGACAAGAAACACTTGCTTCTGAGTCTGTATAGCGGCGAGTGGTTCGAGAATATGCAGCGCTCGGGTCTTGGAGACCAGGCAACCATCCCTTATCGTCGTGAGACATTCACGGAAAAGAAGATACTCATCGAATACAATAGTGATTTCGATTTGGCAGAGACGGCAGGTATAGCCAACGACGCGAGGTCAAAGGGACTGAATAAGATAGTGCATGATATGGACTCCGTTAATTGCCAGTTCGACTCCATCGGCAGGTCATTCCTGACAGATGAGATAAGAATGGTCAAGATGATTCATATCGTGGATACTTGCTTGTCCAAGAAAGAACAGAAGAAAAAGTTGCTCGCGTGGGCTAATGCGAAAAAGGTAAAGCAGAAATCTCCCGACTCTCTTTTCGTGAAACTGACCGAGCAGAAGAAACTTCTTGTTACTCAGGAGGCCTTGTCGGAGGCTCGAAGAGGAGAGATGGAGGCCGAATATAAAGGATTGGTGACAGACGAAGGCGACCACTTTATAGTGATGCACGAACTGGAGATTTTCAGCAAGTTCACTATGTCGTTTGCCTGTATGATATTCTTCTTTATAGGTGCCCCACTTGGAGCCGTCATCAGAAAAGGTGGTCTTGGCGTGCCTGTCCTAATATCGGTTATAGTATTCATTATATATATTATCCTTGATACTTCCGGCTATCGTATGGCGCGCGGACATTTCTGGGCAGTGTGGTTCGGAAAGTTGTTGCCGACGGCGGTGCTTATGCCGTTCGCAATATTCGTGACATACAGGGCTAACAAAGATTTGACTGTTTTCAACAAAGATATCTTTATCCGATTCTGGGCAAAGAATAAGAAGGTGCTTAAAATATTGAAATATGATAAAGCTAAACACAATAGAAGAGGCGATAGCTGACTTTAAGGAAGGAAAATTCGTGATTGTGGTTGACGATGAGGACCGCGAGAACGAGGGCGACCTTATCATTGCCGCTGAGAAGATAGACGCCGATAAGGTGAACTTCATGCTGAAGAAAGCGCGCGGCCTGCTCTGTGCGCCAATAACCAACTCTCGTTGTGAGGAATTAGGACTGCCTCACCAAGTGCAAGATAACACCTCGCTCTTGGGAACGCCATTTACCGTTACAATAGACAAACTTGACGGTTGTGCGACAGGAGTCTCCGCTTACGACCGCGCCGAGACCATAAAGGCGTTGGCTGACCCTAACTCTAAGCCTGAGACCTTTGGCCGTCCTGGCCATGTGAACCCTTTGTACGCACAAGACAATGGTGTGCTTCGTCGTAGTGGGCATACCGAGGCTGCGATAGACCTCTGTAAGATGGCGGGCCTGTATCCTGCCGCCGCACTGATGGAGATTATGAATGACGACGGAACGATGTCGCGCCTCCCTGAACTGTATGAGTTTTCAAAGGAGTATGACATGAAGCTCATATCTATAAAGGATATGATAGCTTACCGACTCCAAAAGGAGAGCATCGTCGAAAAAGGCGAAGAGGTGCATCTGCCAACGCAATGGGGCGATTTCAGGATGATTCCTTTCCGCCAGAAAAGCAATGGACTGGAGCATTTCGCTCTTGTGAAAGGAGAGTGGAAAGAGGATGAGGCGATACTCGTTCGCGTACATTCCTCTTGCGCAACTGGCGACATCCTTGGCAGCATGCGTTGCGACTGCGGTGAGCAACTTCATCGTGCAATGCAAACAATAGACAAGGAGGGCAAGGGCGCCATCGTGTATATGCAGCAAGAAGGTCGTGGCATAGGACTCATGAACAAGATACGCGCATATAAACTGCAGGAGCAGGGCGAAGATACTGTTGACGCCAATATCCACCTTGGATTTAAACCAGATGAGCGTGAGTATGGTTGCGGAGCGCAGATTCTGCGCGAGTTAGGCATTCACAAGATGCGCCTTCTCACAAATAATCCTATCAAGCGCATAGGCTTGGAGGCTTACGGACTGGAGATAACAGAGAATATTCCAATAGAGGTTACGCCTAACCAGTATAACCGCCGTTACCTCGAGACAAAGAAAAACAGAATGGGGCATACGCTTCATTTGTAAAATCACAAATAGAAACCAATCAATAAACCCGCATCTACCCCCTGCGGACAAAACATAAAATACCTTCTCCTATGGGAGAGGAAACGGGGGTGAGGCTTATGAAACTTTCAGACAGACTAAACAGACTTGCACCATCTGCAACACTCGCTATGTCGCAGAAAAGCGCTGAGATGAAGGCGCAGGGTATTGATGTTATTAACCTCAGTGTGGGTGAACCGGATTTCCCGACACCTGCTCATATCAAGGAGGCTGGTAAGAAGGCTATCGACAATAATGTTACAACTTATTCTCCTGTGCCGGGATATGCCGACCTGCGCGAGGCTATCGTCGCAAAACTGAAGAACGAGAACGGACTTGACTATAAGACTTCCGAGATTCTTGTATCTAACGGTGCTAAGCAGAGCGTATGTAACACGTTGATGGCGCTCGTCAATGATGGCGATGAGGTAATCATTCCTGCACCTTACTGGGTAAGTTATCCGCAGATGGCGAAGCTCGCGGGCGGTGAGCCTGTATATATTGAGGCAGGCATTGAGCAGGACTTCAAGATTACTCCCGCACAGTTGGAGGCAGCAATCACACCGAAGACCAAGATGCTTATCCTTTGCTCACCAAGCAACCCTACGGGAAGCGTGTATTCTCAGGAAGAACTTGCTGCTCTCGCTGAGGTCATCAAGAAGCACGACGAACTCTATGT
>JABUUE010000065.1:0-7242 GCA_021443335.1 Bacteroidaceae bacterium | reverse complement strand
CACAACTCTTAAAACAGGGGAGGAACTCTAATGGCTAAGAAAGAAAGTAAACAGAAAAAGATGGAGACCCGCGTCGACTTTACGCCGATGGTGGATATGATGATGCTCCTTATTACATTCTTCATGCTTTGTACTTCTCTTGCTAAACCTCAGACTATGCAGCTCACACTGCCAAGTAACAAGCAGGATACAAAAGAGGAAAATAAGAATGAAACACGTGAATCAGAGACTTTCACAATCTTTGCTGCAGGCGATAACCAGCTCTACTATGTAGCAGGTATCCCTAAGTACGACGACCCTACTTGTCTTAAGAAAACCACATGGGGCAAAGATGGCATCCGTGAGGTCTTCCTTACACACAAGACAGGTGAAGGCATACAGCCAGTTCTTCTCATGAAAGAGGCTAAGATGAAGCTTGATATGGAAAAGCAAAAAGGCAAAATGAGCGACGACGAATATCAGGCTAAATTGAAGGATATCAAGAGTGGTAAGGTTAATGGACAGAAGGTTCACCCTCTGACTGTTATCATCAAATGTACAGACAACGCAAGCTACAAGAACATGATTGATGCTCTTGACGAGATGCAAATCTGTAACATCGGTACTTACGTGCTCGATAAAATCACTCCTGATGACCTTAAGCTTCTTGAGTCAAATAATGTTAAATAACCCAAAAACCAAGAAAACATGATAGATTCAAGTGTAATAATTGCCGGTATCGTTATCGTGCTGGTAATGGCAATAATGTCTTTCTCTGGTATAGACTTGCAGAACAGTCTTTGGGTTGACAACATTTTTGCCGGAAAGAACCAAGCATACGGTGCGTATGTGGTTCGTAAGGAAACGGGTAAGCGTAACTTCCAGGCAATACTCGGTATTTTTCTTCTCACTTTGCTCCTTTATGGAGGTATCGTAGGTCTGAACGAGTTTGAGGCTTATCAGAAGCGCCAAGAGGCCTTGTTGGCTGAAATGGAACTTTCTAAGCTTCAGCAGAAGAAGGCTGACGAGCCAAAGAAGAAGGAAGAGGTTGTAAAGAAGATTGTACAACCAGAACAGAAGATTGTTGAAGTTAAGCAGAACACAGTCAAGTTTACTGCTCCTGTCATCAAGAAGGATGACGAGGTGAAGGAAGAAAATACTCTTCTCAACATGGACGACCTCAACAAGGATAAGCGTCGTACAGCTGATGAGAGCTACGACCAGGGTACTAACGATCGTCAGCAGGACTACGGTGCTCAGACAATCGCAGAGCCTGAGGTTGACAAGACTCCTCCTCCACCACCAGCAGAGCCAGAACCTGAAAAGGTTGAAGAGAACAAGGTTTACGACGTGGTTGAGCAGCAGCCTACATTCAATGGTAACATTAACCAGTGGCTCGCTCAGAACCTCAAGTATCCTCCAGTAGCTGCCGAGAACGGTATTGAAGGACGTGTAATCGTTCAGTTCGTCGTAGGTAAGGATGGTTCTATCACTAACGCAACAGTTGTTCGTGGTGTTGACTCTTCACTCGATAAGGAAGCCCTCCGCGTTGTTAACTCAATGCCTAAGTGGGTACCTGGTAAGCAGAACGGTCAGTCTGTAAACTGTAAGTTCACTCTGCCAGTTGTGTTCCGTCTCCAGTAATGTATTTTAATTGTGGGAACTGATTTATAGAACCCACCTTTATAAATGAGAAAAATCCTTTTTTTAGGAATAACACTATGTCTCCTCTCTCTTGGTTTTGGTGCTTGCACCGAAACTAAGAAGAGTGGCAGAACAGACACTAAGTCGTCAGGAGCGATAACTTTCGCTTCTGACGAAAGTTTTAGCCCTGTCATCGATGAGGAAGTGCAGGTTTTTGAGGCTTCCCATCCCAACGCGCACCTGACAGCGGTATATACAAACGAGCTCGACGCCATTAACCGTCTGATGAACGACAGCGACAGTATATGGCTTGTCTTTGCCGCGCGCGACTTCAAAGAGAAAGAACGTGAGTATTTAAAGAATACGAAACGACTGCCTATCTCGTTCCCTATCGCCTATGACGGACTTGCTCTTATTGTGAACAACAGCAATCCTGACTCGATGATTTCCGTGAAGGATGTGAAACGTATCCTCTCTGGCGAGGCGACAAAGTGGAAAGATGTCTTCCCGAAATCTAAGATGGGAGAGATAGAAGTGGTTTTCGACAATCCAAAATCTTCTACCGTGCACTGGGTGGTTGATTCTCTCCTTGGTGGAAAACCAATCAACAGTCCGAACATTCAGGCTGTAAATACAAGTGCAGAGGTTATAAAGTGCGTGGAGAACACGCCTAATGCCATTGGCATCGTCGGTTCCAACTGGCTTAATGATAAAAGAGACACTACTAACATAACATATAAGAAGAATGTTACGGTGATGGCGGTAAGCAACGCCGACCTGCCACAGTTCAACAGTTCGTATCAGCCTTACCAGGCATATATCCAGATGGGACTGTACCCTCTTTACCGCACGGTATGGGCTTTGCTTAAAGACCCGCGCCACGGACTCCCTTGGGGATTTGCCCATTTCGTCGTTTCGCCAATAGGTCAGAAGATTATTCTCAAGTCCGCTCTCCTGCCTTATCGTGGCGATATTCAGATAATAGATATGAATGTCCACGACGATGATGAATGATGATTTTGAACTGATTTAGGAAAAATTAAGGTTTTTGAAATAATATTTTTCTAAAACATACATTATATATAATGAAAGACAATAGCATCAAAACTTTGTAACAACGTAACTTTACAACATTTTGGTAATGTCTTGAAACTCCTTGAACTCTCTGGAGACTCCTAATTAACTAAACTATAATATTGGAAATTATGAAAACACTTAAATACCTTGCTGCCGGCGCAATGCTGGCTATGTGTTCTGTAGCCAATGCACAGGACATCACAACAGACCTCGCAAACTTGCAGAAGGTCGTTCAGAGTAATGCTGGTAATCCTGCTGCTTACAAGCAAAACCTTAAGCAGATGGACAAACTTTACAAGAAAGACCCTGAGGCGCTTGCTAAGATTGCGAGAATGTTCTACCTTGAGGACGACACCCTCAACGCTCGTATTTACGCAGAGAAGAGTGTTGCTCTTGTTGAGAAGAAGAAACTCAAGTTCTGTGAGCCTTATATCATCCTTGGCGACCTCCGCTATATCGACGACGACCCAGGTACTGCTGCTGGCTGGTATGAGCGCGCAAAGCTCAACGACGACCGCAATCCAAAGGCTTACGAGAAGGTTGCCGGTGTATATCGTAAGGCAAACCCAAGAGCTGCCGTTGAGAACCTGAAGGAACTTGAGGCTATCGACCCTTCATATCCTGCAAACGCTGTTGCTGCTGGCTTCTACTATGATGCAGCCATCGCTGGTCAGCCTACATGGGGTAGAACTCTCGAATACTTCCAGAAGGAGGATATCAACAAGTTCCGCGAGGAGGATTATGCGCGCTACGTATATGTGCTCTTCCTCTACAACAAGTATGAGAAGTGTATCGAGGTTGCCGACAGAGGTCTCTCTATCGTTCCAGATGATGTAACTTGCGCACGCTATAAGATGTATGCACAGAATATGCTCGGACAGATTTCTTCTGACTCTGCTGTTGCTCAGACAAACTTCCAGCAGGCTATCGAGACTTCAAAGAAGCTCTTCGCAAGTGAGAAATACAAGGACTATGCTGACGACTACAGAATCCTCGGTGAGGCTTACTGCGGCGTGAAGAACTTCACTGATGCGCAGGCTGCACTCAACAAGTCTCTTGCTATCGAGCCAAACCAGCCTATCATCCTCAAGTCTATCGCAGAGATTGAGTTTGCAAAGGGCAACTACGAGAAGGGATTCGACACTTACAATGACTACCTTGCAAAGTATGAGAAGGTAGAGCTTACAGACTACTATACCCTCACAACAAAGTATGACGAGGTTATCCGCTCTACTGAGGACGAGACCATCACTAAGCCTCTCCGCGCAAAGCAGGATGCTGTCTTCGCTACTATGCTCGAGAAGTACCCAGGCAAGTTGCTCGTTTACATCTACTACAAGCGCGCTAACATCAACGACGTTCTCGACCCATCAGGTGCTTCTTCTGCTCCTTTCCTCGAGAAACTTGTTGAAGCTGCAATGGCTGAGGACGCTGTAAAGCATAAGGGAACTATCGCTTCTGTATCAAAGAGACTTTCTGACTACTACACTTCTATAGAGAACACAGAGAAGGCTGCTTACTACAAGGAGCTTGCTGCACAGTAATCGCTATAAGAGTATTCTTATATGAAATCCTCGAAGTGTATTGCTTCGGGGATTTTTTTCAATAAAGTGCAAGCTGAGAAATAAGTTAAGGTGGGTTCCATAAATTAGCTTGCGAAACTTGAATTATAATTATTACAAAATCGAGATTTCAACAAAAAAACAATTATGGGAAATATTAAAGATTTAGATTATGGCTACGGACGTTCGATATCATCGTCCTTCCCAGCCTTGATGAGAAAGGTGTTTGTATGGATGACATTAGCCTTGATAATAACAGGCTTCACTGCTTACGGCATATCGCAGTCGCCTGGCATCATCAGTGCGATAGCAACAAATCGCATACTCTTCTGGGGATTGTTACTCGCCGAGATAGGACTTGTAGTGTGGCTCTCTGCTGGCATCAATCGTCTGTCGGTAATGGGTGCGACATTAGTCTTTATACTCTATTCCGTGCTCAACGGTGTTACCATGTCGTTCATCTTCCTTGCTTACACCATGACCTCCATCACCAGCGTGTTTTTCATCACCGCCGGCACTTTCGGCGCAATGGCTGTCTATGGCTATGTCACTAAGACCGACCTCACATCAATGGGCAAACTGTTGCTTATGGCGTTGATAGGATTGATTATCGCCACTATCGTCAATATGTTCCTCCATTACTCTCTGCTCACTATGATATGCAGTTATGCCGGCGTGCTTATCTTTACCGGACTCACTGCTTACGACACGCAGAAGATAAAGATGATGCTTGCTGATGCTGACGAATACAGCGAGGTGGGGCAGAAGATAGCTATCCTTGGTGCGTTGAGCCTGTATCTGGACTTCATAAACCTCTTCCTTTACCTCCTCCGCATCTTTGGCAGAAGAGAGTAAATCTTAACTCTTAACCCTCATAAGCAATAGTCCGAAGCCTGTCCAGAATAGCTCGCGCAGACGGACTATAAGTGCCACAAAGACTCCTGCGCTGGCTGATATGCTCAGTCCTGACACCGACAGCATAAAGCCGCCCTCACGTCCGCCAAGCTGCAGAGGAAGGAAGAAAAGCATATTGGCGAAAAGGGAGGTAAAGGCAAGGATAAGCATTGAGGCAAGGAAAGATATGTCGGGAGTGATTATGAGCAGGATGAACATAATCTCAAACGACGACAGCACACGGCAAAGAAACTCTAAGAAAACCGCAAGGCAGAAAGCCTTGTGGTTTTTTTCGTGCAGGTTGGATATCTGCATATCTATGTTCAGCAGCTTCTCCCTGTGCTTCTCGATAAAGCGGCTCGCGCTGTTCTTCACTAACGGTATGTGGGCGCATATATTGGCGAGAGAGTTCACAATGCCGTTCCTGTAACCTTTCAGAAACAGCATTATGGCAGCTAAACAGAACACAATTATCACTCCGAGCAGCGTATATATCATCGTGTTAAGGCTGTAGAAGATGATGAACAGGATGGCGGAGACGAGCCAGAACCAAAAATGGGAGAAGATATGTGTCATCACATAAAGTATGACCGATGACGAAGCCTTCTCCACGCCCACCTTTGGCGTTAGTTGCGATATGCGGTATGCCTCGCCGCCCATCAGTCCGCCAGGGGTGGCGTAGTTCAGAGCAAAGCCGGCGATGGTCACCTTATATAGCCACAGTAGTCCTACCTTTCCTCCTTGCGCCTTTATTATCACGTTCCAGCTCATCATGTTTATGATGTATAGCAGCGCCCAGAGCAGTATGACAAACGGAAACCAATAGCCAGCACGCTTCACTCCCTCAACAACTTCGTTAAGGTCGAGCTGCATCGCCATAATAGCAAATGCCACTATGCCGATGAAGAAGAATATGTTGTCAAGTTTCTTCACTTGAACTCCTTGTAACTCCTTGTAACTCCTTATTTCTCCTTCTTCTTCTCTGGAATATTGAAGCGCAGGCGCTCGCCTTCGTCCCTACGCTCATGGAACAGCTTTGGTAGCGGGTTTGCCGATGCTTCCGTGTAGTTACGGCGGTTGCGCATTATGTCTATTGCAGAATATGTCGCCTGGCGGAACGAACTCTCGTCGGCGCAGTTCTTGCCCGCTATGTCGTAGGCAGTGCCGTGGTCGGGTGATGTGCGCACTATTGGCAGACCTGCCGTGTAGTTCACGCCGTTGCCAGCGCAGAGAGCCTTGAAAGGAGCTAATCCTTGGTCGTGGTACATGGCGAGTATGGCGTCGAAATGTATGTATGACGCGTGTCCGAAGAAGCCGTCAGCGGCGTAAGGACCATAGACGAGTATCTTCTTCTCTCGAAGGTTCTTTATTGCAGGGATTATTATTTCCTCTTCCTCCTTGCCGAGCAAACCTTCTTCGCCAGCGTGAGGGTTAAGGGCGAGCACGGCGATGCGTGGCTGCAGTATGCGGAAATCCTGCTTTAGCGACTGGTTAAGTATCTCCACCTTACGCTCTATCAACTCTGTGGTTATTTGCGTCGGTATCTCTGACACTGGCAGATGGGTGGTGGCGAGTGCCACGCGTATGTTCTGACTCATCAGAATCATCAATGCCTCCTTGCCGTCGCCCACACGTTCCTCTATATATTCCGTATGACCGCAGAAGTTAAACTCCTCGCTCTGTATGTTATTCTTGTTGATAGGCGCGGTAACGAGGGCGTCATACGCTCCCGCCTTGAAGTCTTCCATTGCCTTGTCAAGGGCTTTCAGAGCAGATGCCCCTGCCTCTTTCGATGCTTGACCGTATTCTATCTTCACGTCATTGTCAAAGACAGGGATGATGTTTATCGTTCCTTGCTTCAGGTTCTTTATACTGTCTATGATATGGAAGTTCACATCCATACCAAGGCCGTTGAGGTGATATTTAGCCACCTTTGGTGAACCGTAGATTACTGGTGTGCAGATGTCGAGCATCTCTGGAACGGCAAATGTTTTGAAAATCACTTCATAGCCTATGCCGTTGGTGTCGCCATGAGTGATAGCAATTATTGGTTTTGACATGTTTTATTTATGTTTGCGTTTAAATA
>JABUUE010000064.1:12538-24747 GCA_021443335.1 Bacteroidaceae bacterium | reverse complement strand
CTTTGTCAGATAGATAATGATGTCACTGACTGAAAGGAAGTAACTTAATACTTAATACTACTTAGTACTTAAAAAAGGTAATCATACTTAGTACTTACTACTTAGTACTTAGTACTTTGTACTTACTACTACTTACTCGCTTAATGAAAATCACGCTCATTCTCATCGGAAAGACGGACAGCAAGATGTATCAGGCGGCGATAGACGACTATGTCTCACGCATAAACCACTATCTGCCGTTCGACATCCAAGTCATACCCGACGTCAAGAACTCAAAGAATCTCAGCGAGCAACAGCAGAAGCAAAAAGAGGGCGAAGCCATACTGCGACTGCTCTCACCTTCAGACACCGTCATACTGCTCGACGAGCGAGGCAAGGAGTTCCGAAGCGTCGAATATGCCGCATGGATAGAAAAGAAGCAGCAGACAGCCAAGCGGCTGACATTCGTCATCGGCGGGCCTTACGGATTCGCGAAAGAGGTTTACGACCGAGCAAACGAGAAGATATCACTCTCAAAGATGACGTTCTCACACCAGATGGTGCGACTCATCTTCACAGAGCAACTCTACAGGGCATGCACCATCATCAAGGGCGAGCCTTATCACCATGATTCGTTAGGTTTTAAGGTTAAAGGTTTTAAGGTTTAAGGTTTAAGGTTAAAGGTTTTAAGGTTTAAGGTATTTTGTGGTTGTAGCAACCTCCAACCCACAACCTACAACCTACAACCTACAACCCTTGCGAAACAAAAAATCGAAATATATGACCTCACTAAAAAACAAGATTGCCGTAGTCACCGGAGGAACAGGTGTACTCGGAAGCAATGTCGCTGAAGGACTACTGCAAGCCGCAGCAACAGTTATCATCGTAGGCTCACGCCAAGAAACAGTTGACAAGGCAATGGCAAAGCTGACGCCTGTTGCCGAGGCAAACGACACCACCGTGACTGGCTTTGCCTGCAACGTCCTCAACCACGACGACATCGTGGCACTGACAGAACAGATAAAAGAGCAGTTCGGACGTGTTGACATCCTCGTCAATGCCGCCGGAGGAAATGTGGGCGGAGCAAACATCATGGACGACATGAATGTCTATGAGTGCGACATGGAAGCTCTCCACAAGGTTGTTGACCTTAATCTCTGGGGCACTGTCTATCCGTGTCTCACCTTCGGAAAAATAATGGCAGAGCAGAAGAGCGGCTCTATCATCAACGTGTCGAGCATGGCTGCCTACGACGCCCTCTCACGCGTCATGGGCTACTCCATCGCTAAAGAAGGTGTCAACGCACTAACACGATGGTTAGCACAAGACTTCGCGCGCAAATATGGCGAGAAGATTCGCGTCAACGCCATTGCACCAGGCTTCTTCATCGGAGAGCAGAACCGCAAGGCATTGCTCAACGACGACGGCTCACTCACCGAGCGCAGCCACAAAGTGCTCAACAAGACACCGATGGGACGCTTCGGCGACATCAGCGAACTCAACGGAATAGTACGCTTCCTCGCCAGCGACGAGGCAAGCTTCGTCACAGGAACAATAATACCTGTTGACGGCGGCTTCAGCTCTTTCTCGGGAGTGTAAGTCCTGGCTCTGAGCCAAGGCCAAAGCCTACATATAACTTTTTTATAACTAAATATCAAAATGGCAAAACTTCAAGAACTTAACAAGCGTACCGCTCCAAAGAGCGTTATGCCAGAGAAAATCATTCAGTTTGGCGAAGGTAACTTCCTCCGCGCGTTTGTAGATTGGATTATCTGGAACATGGACCAGAAGACCGACTTCAACGGCTCCGTCGTTGTCGTGCAGCCTATCGAGAGAGGAATGGTCGATTGGCTCAACGGTCAGGACTGCCTCTACCATGTCAACCTCCAGGGCCGTGAGAACGGAGAAGCCGTCAACTCACTACAGCGCATCGACGTCATCAGCCGCGCACTCAACCCATACACACAGAACTGGGCTTATATGGCGCTCGCCGACCAGCCTGAGATTCGCTTCGTCATCTCCAACACCACAGAGGCAGGCATCGCCTTCGACCCTTCATGCAAGTTCTCTGACGCCCCTGCATCGTCTTATCCCGGCAAGCTCGTCCAGCTGCTCTACCGCCGCTACACAACCTTCCAGGGCGACCCTACAAAGGGACTTATCATCATGCCTTGCGAGCTAATCTTCCTCAACGGCCATCATCTGAAGGAGTGCATCTACCAGTATATCGAGCTGTGGAAAGAAGACCTCGGAGCCGACTACGAAGGCTTCAAGAGCTGGTTCACTAACTACTGCTATGTTTGCGCAACACTCGTTGACCGCATCGTGCCTGGATTCCCACGCCACGAGATAAACCAGATTCGCGAGAAAGTTTCCTACAACGACAACCTCGTCGTTCAGGCAGAAATATTCCACCTCTGGGTTATCGAGAAGCCAGAGAACATGTCCATCGAAGACCTCCGCAAGGAGTTCCCGGCAGAGAAGGCTGGTCTCCACGTGCTCATCGCCGAGTCCGAGAAGCCATACCACGAGCGTAAGGTGACACTCCTCAACGGTCCTCACACTGTGCTCTCACCAGTGGCTTACCTCAGCGGCGTCAACATCGTACGCGACGCCTGCAACCACCCGGTCATTGGCAAATACATCCACAAGGTGCAGTTCGAAGAACTCATGCAGACTCTCAACCTCCCGATGGAGGAACTGCAGCAGTTCGGAGCCGATGTCCTCGAGCGTTTCAACAACCCGTTCGTTGACCATCAGGTAACATCCATCATGCTCAACTCCTTCCCTAAGTATGAGACACGCGACCTCCCAGGCGTAAAGGTATATCTCGAGCGCAAGGGCGAACTGCCAAAGGGACTTGTACTCGGTCTCGCGGCAATCATCACATACTACAAGGGCGGCGTGCGCGAAGACGGAGCGCCAATACAGCCTAACGACGATCCAGCAATCATGAAGAAAGTTGCCGACCTCTGGGCTACTGGCGACACACAGAAGGTTGCCGAAGGCGTTCTCGCAATGACAGAAGTGTGGAAGAGCGACATCAACGAGATACCGGGACTCACTGCTATGGTCAAGGACTTCCTCGACAGCATACAGGAAAAGGGAATGCTCGCAACTGTCGAAAGCATACTCTAAACTCTCATATACATCTTAAGGTGGGTTCTATAAATTAGTGCCCACCTTAATCAAGTAGGAGGAAACCGAAAACGGCTTCCTCCTACTCTTTTGTCCTCCCTCACAACGTCTTTGCCTACCGGATCTTCTACATTTTCGCTCCGATGATGCTTGCCAACTTACGGGGTATCGTAGTGTTGTCGTTCATTGACTTGAACTCATCAGCTCCGACACCGACAGCATAAACAGGGACATAACCACCGGTGTGTGTGCCGTGGGCGTATTGTATCATGGCTATCTGCGAGAGGACGCTGCAAGCCACTGACGACATGATGTCGTTGCTCTTATACTCGCTCTTCTCGGTCTTTTTGCCTTCTGCTGAGTTGAACGCTTTTTCGTAAGTGTCTTTGAGAAGTTTTTCCTGCTTCTCGGTCAGCTTGTGAACAGTCCAGAAGCCCCAAAGTTCTTCCAGGCTCTGCCTCACCTGCTCCCACGTAACATTGTTGTCATTCTTCTTGCGGAGGTCGTTGAGGAAGTCGGTATATTTGTCTTTTGAGATTTTTTGCGACTGCAACGCCTTGAGATTCATCTCGTACTTGCCGTTGCCAAGACTTGGACCGCCGGTGTCGTGGTCGGAGGTGAGGACGATAAGCGTCTCGTCGGGATGCTGCTGGTAGAATTTGTAAGCAATCTCCACGCAGCGGTTCACGGCTTCCAACTCGGCGAAAGCGGTGGCAGCATCTTTGGAATGGTCAGCCCAATCCACCTTTCCTCCTATCTCGTTCATCAGGAAGAAGCCTTTGCCGTTGTCTTTCTTGACGAGGAAGTCCAACTCTCGCTCCACAATCTCCTCAATGGTCATGTCGCCCGGCTTGCGGTCAATGACGTAAGAGAGGCTGTTGTCGTCTTGTCCTTCAGGCTGGATGAGGAGCATCTTCTTTGCCGAAGCAGCCTTCTTGTCATACTCAGCGGCACCACGGCAAACGGCAAATCCTTTTGCCACAGCCACATCATAAAGGCTTTTCTCCATGTCGCACTTATCGCTTGAAGCCTTGGCGATGGCACTGCCGCCGAAGAAATCCACAAAGTCGCAATCTACAAGCTGGTGTCCTATCTCGTGGTAACTGCTGCGACTTGCCGCATTAGCATAGAAAGCGGCAGGGGTGGCGTGGTTGACAGTGACGCTCGTTGCCACTCCGACAGCCATGCCCAACTGCTTCGCCGCCTTGGCAATGCTATAGACAGGTGTCTTCTTGTCTGACAGCACGGAGATGCAGCCGTTGTCTGTCTTATGGCCAGTGGCGAGGGCTGTGCCTGAAGCGGCAGAGTCAGTGACACGAGAGGAAGCGGAATAAGTTGTTGCCATACCAACAACGGGGAACTGCGAGAAGAGGAACGGCGCGTTGGCATTGACCATCTCAACACCTTCAGCAACAGGGAAAGCCTTTATGTCGGCACGGTAATGTTCCGCTCCCTGAACGATATTAACACCCGTTCCATCACTAATGAAATAGAACACATACTTTGGGTTCTTTGCAGATGCGACAACAGCGCAACACAATGCAAGAAGAAGAGAAAGAAGTTTTTTATTTTCCATAGTTGTTAAGGTGGGTTCTATAAATTAGTTCCCACAAGTTTTAATAATTAATGGGGTTATATATGGCTTGGTCATTTTGAGTTTTTTATTGGCATCTTACCTTTCCTTTTGTGACGAAAGATATTATCTATCGTTACAAAATGAAAGTTCTTTTAGTCGCGCTGTGCGCTTTNTGCGCTTTGTAAAAGCGGCAGAGCCGAGCGAATCTACTCAATAAAAACTCTCAAAAATGCCTCAAGCTAATTTATAGAACCCACCTTTATTTTTTACGCAAAATTACAACTCTTGTTTTTATCTTTGTCAGCAATATCGAAGAAAAATCGTTGAGATGTAACTTTATTACAACAAATGTAACGAGATTTGCATCATCAGGCTAAAGAGTCACGCCGGCAATCACCGCCTCTAACGCAAACATCAGAGCCACGGCAAGAGGCACAAGGGGCGAACTGCCTGTCAGCGTGACCGGTTCTTTAATGTATCTTCGCTGCAAGGCAAGGCTTGCATAGTAAACGGCGTAACCAACAGCTACTCCCAACAACGCGCCGACAAAGACATCGCCGGGGTAATGAACTCCGAGATAGACGCGGCTGTAACACATCACTGTAGCCCAAAGGAACATAGAGACGGAGGTCCAGCGTTCACGGAAAAACAGGAACAGCAGCGTGGCAAGTCCGAAGGTGTTTGAGGCGTGACACGACGGGAAGCCGTAACTGTTATGGCGATAGCCCTCAACAGCGTGAACCATAGTGTGGATAGGATTTTCCACGCAGACGGGGCGCAGTCGCATGAAGAAAGGACGGACAATATGAGAGCAGCAGAAATCTGTCAGGAAGAAGGTGGCACCGATGGTGAGCAACACGGCAAGCATCTGCCACGACACGCGCAGTCGCCGCCACAACACAAACAGGATGCAGACATACAACGGCAGCCATATCAGCTTTCCGGATATGAGCGACATCAGCGCATCGAAATAAGAGTTGTAGCTGCCGTTGATGAGAAAAAGTATATTTTGGTCGAGAGTCTCCATCACTCCTTCGCTCTGTAATAACTTGAAACGTGGCCTTTATAACTGATTTGCAGCGAGTCTTTTAGCAGGAGGACAAGGTCGCAGGTGTCACGCTCGCAGTCTTTGTTAAACAACATCTTTGTCGGGTCCAAAGGGTCTTTGACTGAATCTGCCTCGGAGAGAATTATCTGACCGTCAACAACTTTCCAAGACTCATAGACGGAACTCGCGGAGTATTCCACAGGTATCTTATCGCTCTCAGCGTTATGGACAATCTTTACGCCAAGAGTGGATGCCCTGCCCTTGCGCATGAGCTGGAAACCGCGCTCGATGGGAATCATATATGACTCGATGATAGAGTCAACATTCGCGTCAGGATTCTCCAAAAGAAGCAGCGTGCGGGCATTGTCTTTCTCATGCGGCATCACCAAATGCACCCACTTGCCTTTGAGCAAATCCATATTTATCACCATATCGGCAACAGACTTGTCCTTCGCGTTCAGCTTGACAGCGCACCAGTCGCCCGGCTCAAGAATGCCAATGACCTTCTGCCTCTTCATGGCGCGCAAGACATTAAGCTTTAACGGTCTGCCGTCGAGGTCGGAGGTTGGAATCATCACAACGAAGGTGTCGTTGCAGCCCTCGCACGCCAAGCCGTAAATCATGCCGTCCTTCTCTTCAAGTCCTGTAGTCTTTTTTTCTTGCTGTTCAACCTTGTTTCCACGCTTTCCGCACGCCACAAGCAGCAGCAAAAGGCAGAAAACAAAGTATATTGCATTAACTTTCATTTGATTTAAGTTTGAATAATAGTGAAAATCCGATGCAAAATTAAAAAAATAATGTGAATTAATAACAATAATCAAGAATAATTTATAACTTTGTGCCAAAATTAGTGATACGCAACGGTTTTAACCATTGCCAAGTAAGTGTACAAAATTGCTTTTATGAAGAAAAAGATTCAATTCAGTCTCGTCTATCGAGACATGTGGCAGTCTTCTGGAAAGTTCCAACCATTGAAAGACCAACTTATCCGCGTTGCTCCAGCAATAATAGACATGGGATGTTTCGACCGTGTGGAGACCAACGGCGGTGCCTTTGAACAAGTGAACCTGCTTGCAGGCGAAAACCCTAACCACGCTGTTCGTGCCTTCACAAAGCCTTTTAACGAGGTGGGAATAAAGACTCACATGCTTGACCGCGGACTTAACGCGCTGCGCATGTATCCTGTGCCTGACGATGTGCGCGAGTTGCAATACAAGGTCAAGCACGCGCAGGGAGTGGATATTCCCCGCATATTCTGCGGACTTAACGATGTACGCAACATCATACCTTCCATAAAATGGGCTAAGGCGGCGGGAATGACACCGCAAGCAACCCTCTGCATCACTACTTCACCAGTTCACACCGTGGATTACTACATGGGAATAGCAGAACAGGTGGTGGCTGCCGGTGCAGAGGAAATATGCTTGAAAGACATGGCAGGCATCGGACAGCCGGCAATGCTCGGAGCGCTGACAAAGGCTATCAAGACAAAATGGCCTGACATCATAATTCAATATCACGGACATTCAGGACCTGGCCTCTCCATGGCTTCAATACTCGAAGTGTGCAACAATGGCGCAGACGTTATAGACACCGCCATTGAGCCGCTGTCATGGGGAAAAGTTCACCCAGACATCATCTCTGTACAGAGCATGCTGAAAAACGAAGGCTTCGAGGTGAAAGACATAAACATGAACGCCTACATGCAGGCACGCTCCCTGACACAGGAGTTTATCGACGACTGGCTCGGACTGTTCATCAATCCAGGCAACAAGCACATGTCGTCGCTTCTCCTTGGCTGCGGCTTGCCCGGCGGTATGATGGGAAGTATGATGGCTGACCTCGCCGGCATTCACAGCGCCATCAATAATATCTTAAAGAAGAAGGGCGAGAAGGAATACTCTTCTGACGAGATGCTCGTAAAACTCTTCAACGAGGTTGAATATGTGTGGCCACGAGTAGGTTATCCTCCACTCGTAACTCCATTCTCACAATATGTGAAGAACATTGCCTTGATGAACCTGCTGACACAGGCACAAGGCAAGGGAAGATTCTCAATGATGGACGACTCTATGTGGGGAATGATTCTCGGAAAGTCTGGTAAGATTCCTGGTGAGATTGCTCCGGAATTAGTACAACTCGCTAAGGAGCAGGGACGCGAATTCACTGACGCCGACCCTCACACACTGCTGAAAAACGCGCTGCCAGACTTCATCAAGGAGATGGAAGAAAACGGATGGGACCGCGGACCAGACGACGAGGAACTCTACGAACTTGCCATGCACCCAGAGCAGTACCGCAACTACAAGAGCGGAAAGGCTAAGGAGAATTTCGAGGCCGACTGCCGCAAGATTCGCGAACAAAAAGCGCAGCAGAGCGGTGGCGGACACGCTTACTACGCACTCGGAGCAATAGAAAACGGTCAGATATTCTTCGAGTTTGGCACCGACAGCCTGCTCAAAGACTGCATCGAACCGATAGTAGGCACAAGCTACAATGTCGGCGATGCCTTCGCTTACATCCAGACAATGTGGGGAGAAATCGTTCCAGTACAAATACCGTTTGCCGGCAAAGTTGACGAAGTGTGCGTGAAACAAGGACAAAAGGTGACACGCGGCCAGAAACTCGCAACACTGATGAAGGCGTAAGCTTCAATCCGTGAATCCTTCTGACATCATAGAAAAATACTGCGAGGGGAACGAGGAGTTAAAGGAACTTCTCGTTCTTCACAGCACGGCTGTTGCACAAAAAGCATTACAGATTTCACGCAATCTTCCACATCTGCAAATAGACACGCAGTTTGTGGAAGAAGCAGCAATGCTGCATGACATCGGAATATGCAAGACGGCAGCCCCAGGAATACATTGTCACGGCAATGAGCCTTACATCTGCCACGGAACACTCGGAGCGGAAATCCTACGAAAAGAAGGACTGCCAAGACACGCAAGGGTGGCGGAAAGACACACGGGCGCGGGAATATCGGCAAAAGACATTGAAAGCCAGCATCTGCCTCTGCCCGCCATCGACCTGCTGCCGGAAACGATGGAAGAGAAACTTATCTGCTACGCCGACAAGTTCTTCTCAAAGTCACACCCCGAAAAAGAAAAGACACTTGCAGAAGCACGCCGCTCATTGCAGAAGTTTGGCGAAAGCACTGTAGAAAGATTTGAAGAATTAGTGAATATTTTTGAGAAATGAAGAAATGGCATGTTGACGACGCAGCCGAGATGTACAACATCAAAGGCTGGGGAGCGTCTTATTTTGACATCAACGAGAAAGGCAATGTGACAGTCACGCCAAAGAAAGACGGCGTAGCCATTGACCTTCGCGAACTTATGGACGAACTCGCCATTCGCGACATCTCGGCTCCCGTGCTACTGCGTTTCCCCGACATTATCGACAATCGTATAGAAAACATCTCCACCTGCTACAAAAAAGCAGCCAAGGAGTACGGCTTCAACGGACAATGTTTCTCCGTTTTTCCCATAAAGGTTAACCAGATGCAGCCTGTGGTCGAGGAGATTGTGGCTCACGGCAAGAAATACAACCTTGGACTGGAAGCAGGCAGCAAACCTGAGCTTCATGCCGTACTCGCCGCCAACACAGACGAAGACACTCTTATCATCTGCAACGGCTACAAGGATGAAAGTTTCATCGAACTTGCACTTCTCGCCCAAAAGATGGGCAAAAGAATTTATCTCGTGGCGGAGAAACTTAACGAGCTGAACATCATTGCACGAATATCCAAAAGGATAAAGGTAAAGCCAAACATAGGAATAAGAATTAAATTAGCCTCATCAGGAAGCGGGAAATGGGAAGACTCTGGCGGCGACGCAAGCAAGTTCGGACTGACATCAAGTGAACTCCTTGATGCTCTCGAGTTGTTGCAGACAAAAGACCTCTCAGACTGCATGAAACTCATACATTTCCACATCGGTTCACAGGTAACAAACATACGCCACATCAAAGCAGCCATCTTAGAAGCGTCACAGTTTTATGTGCAACTGCGCAAACTCGGCTTCCCCATTGACTTTGTTGATGCTGGCGGCGGTCTTGGCGTTGACTATGACGGCACGCGGTCGGCAAGCAATTGCTCAAGCGTAAACTATTCCATCCAAGAGTATGTCAACGACATAATCTACCAGATTCAGGACGCGGCAGACAAAAACGAACTGCCCCACCCCAACATCATCACAGAGTCTGGCAGAGCACTTTCCGCACATCACTCCGTACTCGTTATGGAGGTATTGGAACACGCTGAGCAGCCGGAAATGCCGGAAGAATGGGAAGTGGACGAAAACGACCACCAGCTCGTGAAGGAACTCTACGAGATATGGGACAATCTGTCACAACGTTCAGCCCTCGAAAGCTGGCATGACGCACAGGAAATACGCGACGAATCACTGAGAATGTTCTCATACGGCATCATTGACTTAAAGACACGCGCACAGATTGAGAAACTCTATTGGAGCGTTACAAGAGAGATAAACAACATCGCGTCTCACAGCAAGCGTCTCCCGGAAGAACTTTACGGAGTGCACAAACTCCTCGCCGACAAGTATTTCTGCAATTTCTCAATCTTCCAGTCGCTGCCTGACTCTTGGGCGATAGACCAGGTTTTCCCGATAATGCCAATACATCGCCTTGACGAAAAACCTACACGGCGCGCAACACTGCAGGACATGACCTGCGACAGCGACGGCAAGATAGCAAGCTACATAGCAGACGGACAAATATGCTCAAGCCTGCCTGTACACTCGCTGAAAAACAATGAGCATTATTATCTCGGCGTGTTCCTCGTAGGCGCCTATCAGGAGATTCTCGGCGATATGCACAATCTCTTCGGCGACACAAATGCCGTTCACATCACTGTTGACAAGAACGGCTACAACATCGACAAGACCATAGACGGCGAAACAATTGACGACGTGCTTGACTATGTGGAGTTTGACACAAAGAAACTTGTACGCCGACTGGAAACATGGGTGACAAAATCTATGAAAAACGGAAAAATATCGCTTGACGAAGGTAAGGAGTTTCTTGCAAACTACAAGAGCGGACTCTACGGATACACTTACTTGGAATAATTCAGCTTCTACATGTTGCAGGCTTGCAGAAACTGAGGATTTTAGCCATCAGCCTTCGTAAGTTGACAAAACTTACATAACAATGAGCAAAGTACTTCAAATAGGTTGCGGCGGAGTTGGAACTGTCGTCGCACACAAGTTGGCACAGAATGCCGACATCTTTACAGAAATCATCCTTGCAAGTCGCACAAAATCAAAGTGCGATGCTGTTGCAAAAGTTATCAAAGAGAAATACGGCGTGGAGATAAAGACCGCTGCCGTTGATGCTGACAATGTGGCAGACCTCGTGGCTCTGTTCAAAGAACATCAGCCAGAACTCTGCATCAATGTGGCTTTGCCTTATCAAGACCTCACCATTATGGACGCTTGTCTTGAAGCCGGTGTAAGTTACATGGACACCGCAAACTACGAGCCAAAGGATGAAGCCCACTTTGAGTATTCATGGCAGTGGGCATACAAGGAGCGTTTTGAGCAGGCCGGACTGACAGCCATTCTTGGTTGCGGATTTGACCCTGGAGTAACATCCATCTACACAGCCTACGCTGCCAAGCATCACTTCGACGAGATACATTATCTTGACATCGTGGATTGTAATGCCGGCGACCATCATAAGGCTTTTGCAACAAATTTCAACCCGGAAATCAACATTCGTGAAATTACCCAAAAAGGTCTCTACTGGCAGGACGGAAAATGGGTTGAGACAGAGCCTCTTGAATTCCACCAGCCACTGACATATCCGGAAATCGGCCCTCGCGAGTCCTACCTTCTCCATCATGAGGAGATTGAATCTCTCGTCAAGAATTACCCAACAATCAAGCGCGCACGCTTCTGGATGACATTCGGAGAGCAGTATCTGAAGCATCTTGATGTAATACAAAACATAGGAATGTCACGCATCGACGAAATAGAATATGAGGCAACAGGTATGGACGGAAAGCCCGTAAAGGTTAAGATTGTTCCACTGCAGTTCCTTAAAGCCGTGCTTCCTAATCCGCAAGACCTCGGCGAAAACTACGAAGGTCAGACATCCATCGGTTGCCGTATCCGCGGAATAAAGGACGGCAAGGAGCATACTTATTACGTCTATAACAACTGCTCTCACCGCGCGGCATACGAGGAAACTGGCATGCAGGGCGTAAGTTACACCACCGGTGTGCCTGCAATGATTGGCGCAATGATGTTCTGCAAAGGCATTTGGAAGAAACCAGGTGTGTGGAATGTAGAGGAGTTCGACCCAGACCCGTTCATGGAGCAGCTCAACAAGCACGGACTGCCTTGGCACGAGATTCACGATGGCGATTTAGAATTGCAGTAAGTAATGATGAAAAAATAACTTGGGACGATTTGGTTTAGATTGTTAGATAAAATGCTCTCGCTCGGC
>JABUUE010000064.1:0-12348 GCA_021443335.1 Bacteroidaceae bacterium | reverse complement strand
AAAATAACCAACAAGATAAATCAAAGCGACTCAAAGAAAAATAAAAAACGTAGGAAGTTATTTTTTTACCATTACTAAGTAGTCAAAATGGATTTTGGAAGTTGGATAAAAGACCTACTTGGCCAAAAGATACAAAAGATTTCCATCGATGCCGGCTTTACCTGTCCTAATCGTGACGGGAAAGTGGGCATCGGTGGATGTTCTTTTTGCGACAACACAACATTCTCGCCAGCATACTGCAACGGAAACAAGTCTGTGACAGAACAACTCGCGGCAGGGAAAGATTTCTTCAAAACGAAATACCCGGAAATGAAATATCTTGCCTACTTCCAGAGTTTCTCAAACACTTACGGAAGCCTTTCCCGTCTGCAGAAAATCTACAAAGAGGCTTTGGACGACAAGGATGTTGTGGGAATTGTCATCGGCACTCGCCCCGACTGCATAAACGACGAGATTCTGGATTATCTTGCACAACTCGCCAAGCGCACTTTCGTTCTTGTGGAATACGGTGTGGAATCTGTCAACGACGATGTCTTGAAAAGAATCAATAGAGGCCATGACTTCAAGTGCTCACTGACAGCCGTTGAAGAAACAGCCAAGAGAGGCATCTTTGTGGGAGCACATATTATCCTTGGACTACCAGGCGAAAACGACGAGGAAAACATAAAGGGCATTCACGAACTTTACAACAAAGGGATGCGACTGCTAAAACTCCACCAACTACAAATAATTCGCGGTACAAGAATGGCAGAGGAATATCTTGCAAAGCCGTTCCCGCTTTACACTGCAGAAGAATACATTAATCTGATTATCCGCTATATCAAAGCCCTTCCCGACGACATCGTTTACGACCGTTTCGTCTCACAGTCACCACCAGGGAAAGTGATAGCACCAAATTGGGGCTTGAAAAACCACGAATTCACAAACATCCTGCACAACAAAATGTAAAAGTGTAGGAAAAACAGCAAATAAGCCTTTGTCTTCTGTTAAAAAATCCTATATTTTTCTAATTATAGGCTGTAATCTCAGATTAAATTGCTAAATTTGCCGCCAATATGGTTAGATTCATAGCATTGGGAAGTGGTAGTAGTGGCAACGCATACCTGCTTATGACAGACAACGACAATCTTATGATTGACGCTGGCATCGGCATTCGTATGCTCAAAAAACATTTCGCCAACAACCATTTTAAGTTCAGCGGACTGCAACGAATACTCATAACGCATGACCACGCCGACCATGTGAAAAGTGTTGGCTATGTCTCAACCGAAAACAACATCCCCGTATATGCCACAAAAGAAGTACACGAAGGCATATTCAGAAACTATTGTGTAAAAAAGAAAGTGCCATGCAATAACCAGCGCAACATCATAAAAGACGAGACCTTTCAGGCTGGCGATTTCAAGATAACACCCTTCCATGTGCCACACGACAGTTCTGACAACGTAGGCTACAGAATAGAGGTTGAGGGAATAATCTTCAGCATTATCACAGATTGTGGCCATGTTACAGACAGAATTGCTGAGGTCATCGGAGAAAGCAACTACCTCGTCTTGGAGGCCAACCACGACAAAGAGATGCTCATGAATGGTGTTTACCCTCAATTTTTGAAAGAGAGAGTATCAAGCGGCACCGGCCATCTTTCCAATATGCAATGCGCTGAAGCCCTTGTCAACCACGCCACTCCAAACCTCAAGCGAGTATGGCTCTGCCATCTCAGTGAGGAGAACAACCATCCGGAACTTGCAAGAAAGACCATTGAGATGGAACTGTCAAAAAACGGCATCATAGCAGGCAAAGACTTCCTTCTCGATGTACTGAAAAGAAAGCAACCAAGCGAGATATTCTGCCTGTAAACAACGACACATTTATTCTTTGCCTTTTAAACATCAAAAATCCATCAATGAATAAATGCGTCATTTCTTATAGGGTATAATAAAATTTACCACCTCCTTATGTATGTCGATAGTAAACTCGCCTTTGGGCGTGTTTATCATTGAACCGTCAACACACACCGCATTCGACTGCACTTCGCTGAAAACAATACTGCGGGTGCGAAATGGCTGAACATTCTTGTGCTTCAGAAACTTGCCTGTCAGCAACAGATACAAGCCCATAACCATACCCGAAAGTTGCGTTATTGTTACCGCCGACACGTCAAGCATGCCGTTATAAGGCACAGCCGATGGCGTCTGGCCGTAACCAGTGCAGTTACCTATGCAGACAGTCATAAAATTACCTTCCACCGTTTCGTGATTTAGAGCGAAGCGCATCTTATAGACAGAACGCTGAAAGAGCAATATGAGCGTGGAAACAACAAAAGAGAGTTTGCGCGAAAACAGAAGCCTACGCGTGTTGTGGCGGATACGCGTGATGTGAGCCGACAAACCTATGTTTATGCAGTTCAAAAAATAACGATGACACCTCTCGTCATCCTTGTTGGTATATTTTATACATCCAGCGTCAATCTTGCGAACATTGCCCTTCTGTATGTAATCCACACAATCCTCCACAGAAGCGTCACGCAATCCCCAATAACCAGAGAACGAATTGATTGTTCCATTAGGCACAACACCTAATTTAATGTTCTTTTGAACATCTTCCGGCTGTGCGAGAATAGCATTTACAGCAAGATTCAGCGAACGGTCACCACCAATAACAACAATCGTATCACAGCCTTCCGCTATAGCAGCAGATGTCAAGGAGTTCACAGGCATCTCCCTGGTCGTAACATATATTTTATATTCGAGCCCCCTCTGTTTAAAACAGCTCTCAACAGTTTTCTTCATCCTTCTCGTTGAGGAAATAGTGTTTTTAGGGCAGTAAATAAGCGCATATCTCATCTTAAAATACTTTTTCCATCATTATTCTTAACTTTTCTTCCATGGGCAGCTCATAGTCAATCCAATGAATATGCAGACCTCGCTTTTCCATACCACGAAACCAAGTCATCTGCCGCTTGGCAAACTGATGAATGGCCGTTTCAAGCTGGCTGCGCATCTCGTCAAAAGAAAGCCTTCCCGTCAGATGAAGAGTCAGATACTTATATTCCAAACCATAGTAAATAAGGTCATCGGGACTGACACCACCGTCAAGAATTCCCTTCACCTCGTCAAGCATACCCTCATTCAAACGCTGGTCCAATCGTTCCGTTATCTTTTTTCGGCGCAACTCGCGACTGATAGCAGTTCCAAATATCAATGCTTCCCTTGGATTCCCATTCATTGAAGAGGCATTTTGTGGCGGATTACTCTCTATCTCAATCGCCCGGATAGCACGCTTGCAAGAGTCAACATCAGTTTTATTGTGCATGTGAGAGCCGTTCCTGCGTTTCAAATCAACAAGAATTGCGGTCAGCTCCTCCAAGGTTTTTCCCTGCAACGAAGCCCGAAGAGCCTTGTTCTCAGGCACCTGCTTAAGGTTGTAACCCTTCAGCACAGCCTCTATATACAAACCCGTTCCGCCGCAAAGCACAGGACTCTTGCCGCGAGACATTATCTCGTCATAAGCAGATCTGAAATCCTGCTGATAACGAAACAGATTATACTTCTCCCCCGCATCACAGATATCTATCAAATGGTACGGAACAACACTTCCGTTTGGCAGCATATAGTCCGCTAAATCCTTCCCCGTACCTATATCCATGCCACGGTAAACCTGCCGCGAATCGGCGGAAATTATTTCCCCGTCAACAGCAGCAGCAAAGGCAACCGCCAATCTCGTCTTGCCTGAAGCCGTAGGTCCCAAGATTGTAATCATCATAACAAACTTCTATTTGTCGCCATTTATACTGCAAAATTACGATTAAGCGAGTACAATTAAGTTTACTTAAATTGTCGAGCGTGAGTAATTTCGCGCAATTTATTGCGCAAAATTACACTTTTTCCACGATATGCCAAACTAATCATCCAAGAAATTCATAAATCCTTATTTATCTTGGCGCAATACATTAGAGAATCTCTTCGATGGCTGCCAGCACTGCCTTGTCTGCAGGAAGCCAATCTACAGAATAAAGATTCTCTTTTGACAGCCAACGCGAATCGTCATGCTCAAGCAGCGTCAGTCCACCTGATAAGACAGAACACAGATAGCAATGCATCCTCAGATGAAACTTTGGGTAGTCATATTCTACGGTGACAAGCAAGTCCTTCACCTCCATATCCGTAGCCAACTCCTCATACATTTCGCGTTTCAAAGCCTCCTGATGCGATTCCCCCGGCTCAATCTTGCCACCAGGAAACTCCCACCATCCTCGCCACTCGCCATAACCTCGCCGGGTGGCAAACAACCTACCGTCGCAAATGAGAATTGCGGCTACCACTTCTATCGATTTGCGTTCCATTCTATTGTCCGTATAAATATTTTGAAATAAACAATTATGTGATATGTTATATAGAACCGACCTTGTAAAACAAACAACTCCGAGTCTTTATATAACGCGTTTAACTTTTCTATTAATAATATACGCTGCAAAAGTACTGAATTTTCTTGATATAATTGATAAATACGCAATAAAAAAGACATTAATCTGCTGTCAAGAACCATAATGGCACCCTGATAAAGATGTAAGCAAAAGACGACGGATGAAGCGAATTAATTAATGTATACACCGAAATCTATAGGTGTCAGCAAATCCATAAAAATATCAAATCCCGCATAACCACTTGGGTTATACGGGATTTATATCTACATTACTTGTATCTCCTTCTACTTGATTTCTTCAAAATCGGCGTCCTGGATATCGTCTTTGCCGCCATTGTTTGGCTGCTGACCGCCTTGTGCGCCATTGAAAGGACCGCCGGCACCGCCGAATGGGTTGCCTCCGCCCATGTTAGGATCTGCACCTGGCTGCCCTTGTGCGCCCTGATACATCTGCTGTGATGCTGCGTGCCATGCGTCGTTGAGTTCCTTGATGGCTGCGTCGATGGCTGCGAGGTCGGCTGCCTTGTGAGCATCCTTGAGTTTCTGGAGGGCTGCCTCGATGGCAGGTTTCTTGTCGGCAGGGAGTTTGTCGCCAAGTTCCTTCAGCTGGTTCTCGGTCTGGAAAATCATTGAGTCGGCCTGATTCATCTTGTCAACGCGCTCGCGCTCTGCCTTGTCGGCTGCGGCATTTGCCTCTGCCTCTGCCTTCATGCGCTCGATTTCCTCCTTAGAAAGTCCTGAAGAAGCCTCTATGCGGATAGACTGCTCCTTGCCTGTAGCCTTGTCCTTTGCGGAAACGGAGAGGATGCCGTTGGCGTCGATGTCGAATGTAACCTCAATCTGAGGAATGCCACGTGGTGCCGGTGTGATGCCTTCGAGGTTGAAGTTGCCGATGGACTTGTTCTGTGAAGCCATTGGACGCTCTCCCTGAAGCACATGGATTGTTACGGCGGTCTGGTTGTCAGCGGCAGTAGAGAATGTCTGCGTCTGCTTGCAAGGGATTGTTGAGTTAGCCTCGATGAGCTTTGTCATCACGCCGCCCATGGTCTCGATGCCGAGGGTAAGAGGAGTAACATCGAGGAGCACAATATCGCCAACGCCCTCTTCCTTGTTGAGGATGGCACCCTGAATACAAGCACCTACTGCTACCACCTCATCCGGGTTTACACCCTTTGAAGGTTCTTTGCCGAAGTAGTTCTTAACGAGTGTCTGCACTGCAGGAATACGGCTTGAACCTCCTACGAGGATAACCTCATCAATGTCTGATGTGTTGAGTTTAGCGTCGCGCATAGCATTCTGGCAAGGAACGAGACAAGCCTGAATGAGGCCGTTGGCAAGTTGCTCGAACTTAGCGCGTGTGAGAGTCTTCATCAAGTGCTTTGGCACACCGCCTACAGGCATGATGTAAGGAAGGTTAATCTCTGTAGAAGAAGAGCTTGAGAGTTCAATCTTTGCCTTCTCTGCAGCTTCCTTAAGACGCTGCATTGCCATCGGGTCGGCTGTGAGATCTGCGCCCTCATCGTTCTTGAACTCCTGCACGAGCCAGTCGATGATTACCTGGTCGAAGTCGTCGCCTCCGAGGTGAGTATCACCATTAGTAGAGAGCACCTCAAATACACCGCCACCGAACTCAAGGATTGAGATATCGAAAGTACCACCACCGAGGTCGAAGACTGCAATCTTCATGTCCTTGTTAGCCTTGTCAACACCGTAGGCAAGGGCAGCAGCTGTTGGCTCGTTGACGATACGAAGCACGTTGAGACCAGCGATGGCACCAGCTTCCTTAGTAGCCTGACGCTGTGAGTCAGAGAAGTATGCCGGCACGGTGATTACTGCGTCCGTAACCTCCTGTCCGAGATAGTCTTCAGCGGTCTTCTTCATCTTCTGCAGCACCATTGCCGAAATCTCCT
The DNA here is from genome assembly GCA_021443335.1 of Bacteroidaceae bacterium. Lineage (GTDB taxonomy): Bacteria > Bacteroidota > Bacteroidia > Bacteroidales > Bacteroidaceae > Prevotella. The sequence goes on along the minus strand of JABUUE010000064.1, from coordinate 6,016 downwards.
GTGGTGTATATTGCTTACCGTTGATGTCAACACGCGGAGTGTTGTTTACGTTTACTACTGTGTAAGGCACGCGAGCCACTTCCTTAGAAACCTGCTCGTAGGTCTCTCCCATGAAGCGCTTGATGGAGAAGACCGTGTTCTTTGGATTTGTTATTGCCTGACGCTTGGCAGGGTCACCCACCTTGCGCTCGCCGTTATCCACGAAACCGATTACAGAAGGAGTAGTACGCTTACCTTCGCTGTTAGCGATAACCATTGGTTCGCTACCTTCAAAAACTGCGACACATGAGTTTGTTGTGCCTAAGTCAATACCAATTACTTTTCCCATAGTNAGGTATTTTGTGGTTGTGGCAAGCGGTAATCTCACCTCTAACCTCCAACCTTTAACCTTAGACCTTTAACATTTTTAGGTTTTTGTTTCCATTACGGAATTACTATTTACATCTTAAATGCAAAGAGCGTGCCAAAAATCTATTACATGGATTTTATTCGCGAGTATTTTGCTTTTTTCGGCATTGCCCGAATTAATAAATGCAAATAGTTTGCCAATCTTTTTTATTTTATATAATTTTGCGCAATAAATTGCGCGAAATTACCTCCTTACAGTCAGTGACATCATTGTCTATCTGATAGAGGAAAGTTCTTTGCGAGCAAAGCGGCAGAGCCGAGTTCTCCCGCTCGACAATTTGAAATTCACAAAATAACATCGATATGAAACTAATGTATGTTCACGGCTTCGGCTCTTCTGCTCAATCAGGGACTGTCCGTCTGCTCCGTTCATGTCTGCCCGACGACGAGGTTGTGGCACGAGATATTCCGATAATTCCCGAAGAGGCAATCGCAATGCTGAAACAAATGGCAGAGGAAGAACAGCCGGACATCATCGTCGGCACTTCAATGGGGGGAATGTACGCCGAGCAGCTGAAAGGCTACGACCGCGTACTTGTCAATCCTGCCTTCCAGATGGGCGACACCATGAGCTCACACGGAATGGTGGGCAAGCAGACATTCTCTAATCCACGCGCCGACGGAGTGCAGGAATTTATCGTAACAAAGGCTCTGGTAAAAGAGTACGCTGCCGCCACACAACTGTGTTTTCAGGACATCACAGAAGAGGAGAAAAGCCGCGTTTACGGATTGTTTGGCGACGAAGACCCTCTCGTCCACACTTTTGACATCTTCCGCGAACACTATCCTAACGCCATCCATTTCCACGGAGAGCATCAGCTAACAGACCACATAGCCCACAACTACCTGATGCCACTGATACGCAAAATCCGCAACAAGCAGCTTGGCATACAACTGTCACCGCTGTTCATACACTTCGATTGCCTACACGACAGTTACATGAAAGCCGCCTCAAGCATGAGGAACACTTATTACCAACTGATTGAGAAATACACAGTATATATTGTGGCATCAGCGCCGACAAACGACCATCGATATACAAACAATGTGCAGGACTGGGTGGAAGAACATCTTTCCGCACCGGCACACGACACAATAATCTTCACCAACAGTCCGCAACTCCTTCTCGGCGACTTCTACATCACACGAAAAGAGGAGCCGGACTTTATGGGCACAAACATAGTCTTCGGCAGCGACACCTTCAAATGTTGGGAAGACATTTCAACATATTTCGAGAGGTTAGGGAGTTAGGTTTTGGAAATATTATTATAACTACTTCTTGTCTAAACCTGCTTCAGAAGGCCCGTATCCATAATAATCCTTGAAGCACTTGGTGAAATAACTTGGAGAAGAGAAACCTACCTTATATGCAATCTCACTAATAGTCTTGTTTGTTGTACTGAGCAGTTCGTGGGCACGCTCAAGACGGGCCTTGCGGATGAGGTCACTGACATTCTGCTCGCTGCGTGACTTAATCTTGCGGTAAAGCTGTATGCGGCTGATGCCGAGTTCGTCGGCGATATCGTTGACAGAGAAGTTGCTGTCGCCTATATGCTTGATAATTATCTGCTCAACCTCCTCACAGAACTTATCAGTTTGCACTGGCGCAATCTCCACATTCGCGACATTGTCGCCAGCAGTCGCATCTTGTGAATTCGCGGAACCATTAGACTGAGCGCCTGAAACATGAGAGTCGTTAGCACTGTTATTGGTAGCGGCAACTGCGGTCTTATTTGCTGCCATCTCCTGTATCTGCATCTGCAGTTGCATCATCATAATGTCGTCAGTAGTGTCAATCTCCTTTTTAACTCTATACTGAGTCAGGAACAGCAACACTAACAATATGACGATGACGATGTTTCCGGCAAACATCCACTTATGCTTGCTGATTGTTGACGATTGCTCGTCGGCAATAGCCTCTATGCTGTTATATTTCTCCGCCTGCTTTTGCGCCTTGTCGTACTGAAGTTTCAGCACACTGGCATTAGTAGTGTCAATGACTTCCGTAGCCAATTCCATATTACGCTCGAAATTCACGCCTTGCATTATCTTACGCGCAATGGACAACGCCTCGTCACCACAAATAGGGTTGGTATGAGTGGCAAGTAGTGTTCCGTCGAGAACCATGTCCGCGCCGCCCCCCTCTATAGGCAATGCGTCGATGCCAAGCACCTTTATTTCCTTCTCTCTGCCCGCCTTCTTTATAGCGTCGTAAGCACCTTTTGCCACGATATCGCTGTGAGCATAAACATAATCAACATGCGGATTTATTCTCAGCAGGGAGTCCATAGACCTCTTTGCCACATCATATTGCCAGCCAGTATATACGCTGGCCAATATATTTATCTGGTTGTGTTCAAGCGAATCATTGTTGTTCCAATCTATCTCATCCATAAAACCATCGTGGCGCTCTATGGCTGTAGAAGAGTTCTCTGCTCCCTGTAACTCAATGACATTTATCTCTCCTTTGCGTTCGCTTGCATGTTCAACGAGAAAATCTCCCATCTGTGAGCCGATATTAAAATTGTCAACTCCCACAAACGCGGTGTATTTCTTGCCTTCAATCTTTCTGTCAGCAAGTACCACAGGAATGCCATTGTTAAAAGCCTTCTCTATGACTGGGCGCAGTTCAACCTCATCGCTTGGAGAAACAATGATAACATCTTTCTTTTCTAAGATAAACGAGTCAATATCAGCAATCTGCTGCTTCACATTGGTGGCTTTGGTACGGAACTCCACATCGACATCGCCACAATAGCGAGCCTCGTTGGAAATCTCGTCGTTCATCAGTTCTGTCCACACATCCACATGCACTTGCGACACTCCGACATTGAATTTCTTCTCATCGGAACACGCAACCATGACGAACAACAATAACAGCAAATAAGATAATTTCTTTAAATTACACATATATATATTATATAGGTAGGTTCTACAATTGTCTGCAAATTTACATATAAATTACCAATCATAAAGCAAAAAAGTGATTTTTTTTGCATTTTTATTGTAATTTTTCTTCTAAGTAAGTGTGACTTTATTTAGTAAAAAGAAAGAAAAGCAATAAAACACGAAAAAAAACGTTATTATTTTAAGGTGGGTTCTATAAATTAGTTTCCACCTTAAAATTCTCACGCATCATGTACCACCGTATATTTCCTTCCATAATATTATTGGTGATTTCTCTCCACCTCGCCGCCCAAAACCATCAGATTTTGGACAACAACATACAGACTCTGCAAGTTGTGGCGGGAGACCGATGGACGGAAATGCCCATAATAAGTTTGAACGGCACCCGCACTAACGATGTGCTGAACATATCGTTTGACGACATGACCCACCGCTACCGCCGCTTCTCGTATAAGATTCAGCACTGCGAGGCTGACTGGTCTCCCTCGGAAGCGTTGTTTGAGAGCGACTATATAGATGGTTTCTACAACGGCATAACCATTGATGATGTTACGGAAAGCGTAAACACGCAAATGCTTTACACCCATTATCGCTTTCATTTCCCCAACTCACAGTGTCAAGTTAAAATGTCAGGAAACTACATACTTACAGTGTACGACGACAATGAGGATGAGCCGGTCATAAATGTTTGCTTTATGGTTGTGGAAGACAAGATGCAGGTGGCGATGGATATGAATGTGAACACTGACATCGACAACAGGAAAAGCCATCAGCAAATCTCCATGCAGCTGTATTACAACAACCTCTCTCCTACCCTGCCCAAAGAACAGATTAAAACCGTTGTGCTGCAAAACCAGCAATGGAGCACTGCCAAATGGAATCCTAACTGGCAATACTCAACCACACAAGGACTTGGATGGGACCACTGCCGCGACCTGATATTTGACGCAGGCAACGAGTATCACAAATACGAGATTTTGTCAGTTAGCCACACGACAATGGGGATCGACCGCATTCATTGGGACGGCCAGAACTATCATGTCTTTCCCTGGGGAGTGGAACCTTCATACTCTTATGTCTATGACGAGGATGCCAACGGAGCGTTCTACATAAGAAACTCGGACAACATCGAGAACGATTATTCCACGGAATATGTTTTCGTACATTATATATATATGACAGACCGACCTGCAGAAGGAGACCTTTATATAGAAGGTCGATTCACCAACGGGAAGTATTCTCCAGAATACAACATGATGAGTTATAATTCCACCACCCACTGCTACGAGGCGGTGTTGCTGCAAAAACAAGGTTATTACAACTATACCATTATGCAGCAACTACCAGATGGCACTGTCCGCCACCTGCCACAAGACGGAAATTTCCATGAAACAGAGAACACATATCAAGCTCTTATCTACTATCGCGGACAGACAGACCGCGCCGACCGCCTTGTTGGATACGGCACACTAAACAGATGAATATCTCTTTGTTTTTTGTGCAAGTCCATCCAAATAAATCAATCATTTTAGTTGTTTTGTAGGTTTTTTTATACATTTTTACATATTTTATACTTTAAAACAAAAAAACCTTATACCTTTGCACCCAAGAATTCAACTTTAACAATAAACTCAAAATTATGAAAAAGTTACTCATTATCGCAGTTTGTGCAGTGTTCGCACTCGCAGCAAACGCACAGAGACCACTCGACAAGAAAGTTAGCTTCAGTGTTGGTGGAGGTTTGAACATTTGCGGTATCGCCGGAGACGTTGACGCAAATAGCGGCGTAGGTTTCAACGCTGGCGCAGGTGTTGACTTCAACATCGCCAGAAATTTCGGTATCAACTCTGGTCTTTACCTTACATTAAAAGGAGGTTCCAAAACCTATACCCGTATTAATCCACAAGTAGTAACAGCAGATGAGTTATCTATAAGTTCATATTATTTCCAGATTCCAGTTCTTGCATCTGGTCGCATTCATCTCGGCAACAATGTTCGCTGGGATATCAATGCTGGTCCGTACATTGCAGTTGGTGTATTTGGAAAAATGAAAGCAAAGGTATCTGCGGCAGTTAAAGATGAGATCTTATATGGAGAAACCTCATACGATACTTTTGGAAGTGCTAATAATCAACTTAAGCGTTTTGACTGGGGTATCGCTGTTGGCACAAAGTTCAACTTCAGAAGATGGTGCATTGGCATACAATACGAGCATGGTTTGTATGATATCTCAAACGACAATTCAAAAATTAGGAACTGGAATGTCAACACAAGTGCAGCATTCCTTTTCTAAAACATATCAACAACTCAATAATGCAATGAGCCAGACAGCAATGTCCGGCTCATTGTTTTTTTTTGACATAAACAGCTATTATAAACCGTTTATGCTACAAAAAAACCTCGAAAGTGACAAAATTTGTTACATTTTGGACAAATTTGTTACATTGATACAAAATTATTATATTTTGATACGGATTTATTAATTGGTGTCAGAAAAAAATCATATCTTTGCAACAGAAAAACAAGAGAAGCACAAAGCTTATCACCACACAAACCACTCGAAAAACAACCCAAATAAAACCATATCATTAAATCATATTATTATTAACACTTAAAAATTTATTATTATGGCAAAGACTCCAGTTAAAATTGAGATTGATGGCTACAAAGAGCGTGAAGTTCAGATGGTAACTTACGAATT
>JABUUE010000063.1 GCA_021443335.1 Bacteroidaceae bacterium | reverse complement strand
CCAAAGAGAGTGCAAGATAATATTTCTCCACTTACTTAGTCATTATAAAAATAATTTTGACCACTTACTTAACTACAACATGACAATACAAGAATTACAGCAGGAAGTGATAGAAGAATTCCAGGATTTTGATGACTGGATGGACAAATATCAGCTTCTTATAGACCTCGGCTCGGAGCAGGCACCGCTCGACGAGAAATACAAAACGCCTGAGAACCTTATCGACGGTTGCCAAAGCCGTGTGTGGCTTCAGGCTGATTATAACAAGGAGGATGGCAAGGTTTATTTCCTTGCGGAGAGCGATGCGCTAATTGTTAAAGGCATTGTGGCACTGCTTATCCGTGTACTAAGCGGGCATACACCGCAGGAAATTCTCGATGCTGATATGGCTTTTCTTGATGAGATAGGCTTGAAAGACCATCTGTCGCCAACTCGCTCCAACGGTTTGCTTGCAATGGTTAAGCAGATTAAGGCCTATGCTCTTGCTTTCTTAATATAAAGGAGTTCATGGTCTATCCCCTAACCATACTTGTTCTTATTGTCATCGCTGTTCTTAGCCTTATGCCAGTGCAGGAACTGCACTTAGAGGGCATGACGCTAAGCGATAAGTGGGCTCATTCCCTGATGTACGGAGGGCTTACAGCGGCGGTGATATTAGAGAGAAGCGTGAAAAAGAAAAAGATAGCACCAACGCTTTGGGCAGTGGTGCTATCTTTTGTTTATGGTGGTCTGATGGAGATTCTCCAAGCCTATTGTACCAATGGTAATCGTTCCGGCGACTGGCTTGACTTCATTGCAAACGATATCGGTGCGATAATCGTTTATTGTTTGGCTTGGATTATCCGATTATTCGTCTAATGAACTGTTTGGGATTATTTCTTTAGCAGTTCGTCAATCTTCTCGATATAATCTAACGAGTCGTCGATGAAGAATCTGAGATCAGGTATTATTCGTACCTGATTCTTTATTTTATTGCCCAGTTCAAAGCGTATCTGGCTTTTCTGCGCATTGATACTTTCTAATATTTCCTGGCCTTTCTCAGATGGGAATACGGAGAGGTGGGCGGTGCAGATGCTGAGGTCGGGGCTGACCTTTGCATGCGTTACGCTCACCATGATGCCACGCATTGTTCTGGTGTAGCTTTGGAATATCAGTGATAGCTCCTTCTGAAGGAGTCGTGCTATACGGTTTTGTCTTGTTTCTTGCATAATCTTGTTTATATAAGCTTTGCTTGTATTCTACTTGTTTTTTATCTTCCTAACCACTGTTCAGGGTTAAGTTTTCCTGTTTGTTTGCGTAATTGGAACTGTAGGATATTGTTGGAACCCACTGTTCCGAGTGTCTGGCGCGTTGACACGTGTTGTCCTTTTGAGACTGATACGGATGAAAGGTTGAAATAGACGGAGATATATTCACCGTGGCGCACCATAACAGCCATCTTTCCGCCATAGCCGAAGATGGCGCTTACCTCGCCATTGTATATCGCGCGTGCCTGGCAGCCTTCCTGACCTTGTATGTTTATGCCCTTGTTGTCAAGTTGCACATTCTTCAAACCTTCCACAGTGTTGGTGCCGAAATGGCTGACAATCTTATAGCTTCCCGTGATAGGCATAGGCAGTCGGCCGCGGTTGCTTGCAAACGCTGACGACAGTTTGCGGTCATCGGCTCCTATCTCAAAGGCATTGGTGTTTGTGGCGGCCTTCTTTGCCTCGTCAACTTCTTTCGCCGCGCGTGCCTTTTCTACTTCTGCCTTGCGCTCCATCGCTATTCGTTCTGCCTCAGCCCTCTTTACTGCTTCGGCTTTAAGCTCGGCATCGCGCTCTAACAAGGCAGCCTTCTCACGCTCCGCACGCTCTGCTCTTTCCTTGCGCTCTGCTCGTTCTAACTTCGCTTTCTCCGCAGCTAAGCGGCGTGCCTCGGCATCTTTTTCTGCGGCAATCCTGCGGTCTTCTTCTGCTCTTCGTTTCCGCTCTTCCTCCGCAAGCTTTGCTTTCTCTGCTGCTGCAATCTGGGCTTTCTTCTTCGCCTCTTCCGCTGCTTTGCGTGCCTCCTCGCGTGCCTTCTCCTCGCGCGCCTTCGCTTCGGCTATCTTCCTTTGTCTTTCTTTCTCTGCCGCCGCCGCTTCAGCGCGTTTCCTTGCCAATTCCTCCTCACGCTTTTTCTTTTCTAATGCAGCTGCTTCTCGTCGCGCCTTTGCCTCTGCTTCTGCTGCTGCACGCAGTTTAGCCATTTCCGCTGCTACAAGTCGGTCTATCTGTGCGTTGATGGCTGCGCTTTGTTTCTGCTGTTCTGATATTACCGCTTTTATCGCGTTCTCCTCTTGCTGCAGTGTTTGTATCAGTTCCTGCTGTTTGCCCTTCTTTCTTTCTAACTTGTCTTGCTCCTGCTGGTGGCGACTTTTTAGTGAAATTTTGCTCTGCTTTATCTTTTGCAGTTGCTCTTGCTTGTCCTGTACCTCACCCTGCTTTTTCTTTACTATGTCACCTTGCGCTTTTTGGTAGTTGGCATATTCGCGGATGAAGCGCACACGACGATACATCTGTGGCAGGTCTTTGGCTGAGAAGATAAACATTATCTTGTCTTGAATCTTGCCTTTCTTGCGCATGTGCTGCATAGACTGCGCATACTTTTTCTTGCGTTCATCTAATTGCTTCTCAAGGTTTTTCAACTGGGCTTTTAGCGTGTTGATGTTTTCGTCAAGATGGTCGAGCTCGTTTTGTATATTGTCGATGTTCGTCTTATGCGTCTCAATGTCGCTACCAATAAGGGCAAGCTCATTGAGTTTCTTGTTTACGTCGGCCTTCTTGGCATCCAGCTTCTTCTTTTCCTCGTCTATCTTTGCCTGCACTTGTGCCTGTTCGCCACGGAGGTCTTTCACTTCTTGTGAAGGGACGTACTTGATGGCAGGCGCAGTGTTTTTGGACTTGGCTTTAGACGATGACTTTGATTTTGGCTTTGATGTTGACTTAGTCGTTGACTTGGATTGTGTTGTTGTCGTTGACTTGGTCTGTGTCTTGGTTTGCGTCTTGGTCTGTGTCTGCGTCTTAGCTTGCGTCTTAGCTTGCGTCTTGGCCTGTGTCTTAGTCTGCGTCTTGCTTTGCGTTTTCGTTTGCGCGTTAGTGCCGAAACACAGTGCTATTGATAGAAGTATGGTCAGAAAATATTTCATTGTCATAGGTGGTCGTCAGAAAGTCGTGAACTTAGTTAGCGATGCTCATCAGGGCACCGAGCATTTCTTCAACAGAGACCTGCTTGTATTTGCTTGAAGGAGTTGTGCGTGTCTCCCAGTCGTCAGTGTTCTTTATGTCGTGGAGCGAGAAACCTAATTTCAGTGATTTTGCGGATTTCAGCGATGTTGTCTGCAGTTCAAGGACTATGTCTGTTGGAAATTTCTTGCTGCCCATAGGAACAAACTTAGAGTAGTTGCAGTTTACGTTGGTGCTGCCATGGCTCATGCTCTTGTAGTTTACTTCCACCTTCTCAAGGAGTGCTGTCTCATTGTCGGCAGTCCATTTATAGAGGAAGTCTCCTCTGTTGAGGCTGATGTTGGTCTTTGCAGTGCCGTCTTGTGGCTTGACATCAAATTCCTTTAGTGCGGAGTCGCTAACCTTGTCTTTTCCTGGTATGTAGAGATTGTTCCATAGCAGGGCTTGGAGGGCATAGAAGTCTAATCCGTTTTGTTTGAGAAACTCCACCCTGTTGTAGTCTTCCTTCATAAACTGCTTGTGCATCTTGTCTTGGATAAGCACATATTCCTTCGTGAACTCAAGTCGGCCCACCTCCATCAGACCGAAGGCTACAAGCTGGACGCGTATCACATCGTCCTTTTTCATAAACAGTTTTCCGCCTACGTTTATGCCGTTCATTGTGAAGTCAATGCCTGCGACAATATTCTTCGCATAGACGCTGTTGTCGCTGACCTTGTACATGAAATCGGTTGTTGACACTATTGGCGCTGGTGTAGTAGTGCCGCTACCGCCTGTTGCGGTAAGTTTCTTTGAACTACCGCATGATGCCATTACGGTTATCGCTATTATGTATAATAGAATCTTTTTCATAATAATTTTGTGGTCTTTGATTTTTTCAGGTAATGTCTTGCGACTCCTTGAACTTCTTGTAACTCCTTGAACTTCTTGTAACTCCTTGTAACTCCTTGAACTCCTTGAACTCCTTGAACTTCTTGTAACTCCTTGAACTCCTTGAACTCCTTGTAACTACTTCTTTTTCGAGTATTTCTTTATTTTGCTATCGATGGCTGTTGTGTCTGCGCCCTCGGTTGTTGCTTTGTTGTGCGCAAGTTCCCAGTATGCCATTGCAGCCTCTATCTCGTTAAGTTTAAGGTATATGTCGCCGGCGTGGTCGTAAATCTCAGCCGATATACTTTCCGTATCGCTGACAGCCCTGTTTATGTAGTCGGCTGCCTCTTCATATCGTTCTTGTGCGTAAAGAACCCATGCGTAGGTGTCAAGATATGTGCCGTTCTTTGGTTCGATGGTTATTGACTTGCGGCTCATTTGCTCCGCCTTGTCAAGGTCTTTGCCTTCGAGCGTCAGATAATAGGCGTAGTTGTTCAGTGTGCTTGCATTTTCGGGGTTCCATTTCAGGCAGTCCTCAAAAGCCTCGAACGCCTTTGGAAGGCTGTCCTTCTCGTGGTATATGGAACCAATCATCCCGTAGCAGTCGGCATAGAGTTTTGTGTTGTTGGCGAATTGTCTTTGTTCCACAGCCTCTCTCAGTAGTCTCAAAGCCTCGTCTTTGTTGTCTAACTGATAGTTGAAGATGGCGCGATAGTAGTAGAGTTCAAGTTTCTTTACACCATTGTCTATGGCGCGCTTGCATACGTCTATCACCTCTTCCTTCTTGTTTCTTGTGCCGTAATAGTCTAATAGTACGAGATATGCGTACTCGTTAGTAGGCTCTATCTTGAGCACATCCTTCAAGGCGGTCACGATGGAGTCTGGCGCCCACTTTTGCAACTTCATGTATTGGAGATACAAGTCGGTCATGTCGCTGGTCTCTTGCGGTTGTTCAAGGGCCTTGCGGAACACCTGCATCATCCTTTCCGTTCCGTTAGGCTCGCTTTCAAAGGTTTCGAGCAGGTCTTTTACTATCTGCACCTTCAGTTCGATGGGCGACTTTGGGTCGTTCACAGCCTCTATTGCCAACTGTCTTGCCTCCGCTTCTTGTCCCATACTTTCCAGACAGGAGATGTAACTGTAGCGGATAGTCCCGTCGTTAGGGTTTTGTTCAAGGGCTTTTTCGTAGTATGGCAGAGCCTTCTTATATTCTTCCTTTTCCCTATAGTGCTGCGCCATATAGAGGATATATCCACTTTCTTTAGGCGACTTGTTTATCAAGGAGTTAATATATTTCAGGGCCTTCTTCTCTCCATACAGGTTTTTCATTATCTCCACCCTTGTCAGTTCTGTGGCTGTGCTTTTGCCGTAGTATGTTTCTAACCTGTCAAGCAGTTCCATCTCCTTCTCGTATTCCTTCTTGCCGTCATACATTTGCATAAGGATGGAAATATACTGCTCGTTGGTTTTGTCAAGCTCTATGAGTTTCTCCAACAATGGTTGTATCGTTGTTGTGTCGCCCGCTTGTGCGCTTGCGTTGAGCAGGGTGTGGATGTATTTCTTGTTGTCTGGCTCTTTGGTGTAGGCTATTTTCAGTTTTTCGATAAGCCTTTGCATCGCCTCCTCTTGGTTCTGGGTGGTGTCTCTTGAGGCAAACATCTTGTCGTAGAGTCCCATCTGGTAGTTCAGCTCGGCTGCCTCCGGGTCTATCTCATAGCATTTCTTTAGTATAGAGTAGGCAGAGTCGTAGTTGTCCCTGACCTCTTGTCCTATGAAGTCTGCATATAAGGAGTCGAGCAGCGCCACCCTTTCTTTGCGTAGGCTGTCGCTGTTCTGAGCAAAGACGTTAAGTGATGCTATCGCAAATGCAAGGAATAATATGTGTTTTAACTTTCCCAATTTGATTGTTTGCTTGTTGTATGTGGCTCTCTGGCTTAGCTTTGCACATTATTTTCCTGTGTGACCGTATCCGCCAGCGCCACGCTCTGTGCTGTCAAGTTCCGTTACCTCTATGAAAGTAGCTGTCTCGTGCTTGGCGATTACCATTTGTGCTATGCGTTCGCCGTCGTTGATGGTAAACTCGTCGTTAGAGAGATTCACGAGCACCACGCCTATCTCTCCGCGGTAGTCGGCATCAATGGTGCCGGGAGTGTTCAGCACTGTTATTCCGTGCTTCAGTGCCAGTCCGCTGCGTGGGCGCACCTGTGCCTCGTAACCCTTTGGCAGAGCCATGTACAAACCTGTGTGTATCAGTCTTCTTTCGAGTGGACGGAGCGTGATAGGCTCGTCTATGAATGCGCGCAAATCCATGCCTGCGCTCTGTTCTGTGGCGTATGCCGGCAGTGGATGATGGCTTTTGTTTATAATCTTTATTTCCATGAGTGAGTGAACATAATAATCATAATCGCTGCAAAATTACACATTTAATATGAGTTTTCCTCTATGTTTTTAGTTAATTTTAATTAAGTGTTGCTAAAAAACAACCGCTACAAATCTTATATATTTATAGCGGTTGTTTTTTGTCGTCAAAGATTTATAGGTATAATGAAGTTTTCGTTAAAAGACAGAATTTATTTTTGGCTTCCATAGTCTTCTTTATTAACGAGTTTCTCGGAGGGTTGGATTGAGTATTATGTTATTGGAAGAAATGTGTGTCTTTTGAGAAATGAAACGATGAAATTTATAATAGAGGAAGATAGCAAACTTACTGCGATAGTTGCTAAGAATATAATAACTGGAAATTTTAGAGAGTAGGTGTATGTTTTAAATAGATGATAGGCAAAGAATGTGTGTGTCATCCAAATATTCATAGAGTGTTTACCGATATATGCCAATGTCTTGCCAATAATATTTTCCATAGGAAGTAATGAGATAGAAAGGATAAAAAACATAACATAGAATGAGTAATATCCAGTGTTCCATACAGAGCACATCAACAAGAAGACAAACAATAAAAGCAATAATGTTTGATACGTTTTAATATTTCTTTCCTTAACAAAATGCTTTGTCTTCTCGAATATTTGTTCTCTTTTTAGTAATGCACCAAGAGAGAAAGATAATTGGAAATGTAGAAAGACCAAAGGGAGACTAATCCATACATTGTGATTTATGAATGTTTCTCCATAAAAATGCAATGCGGTACATGTTAATAAATGGATTGAGAATGTTATGGCGATCAGTGTTTTTGCGTTAAATCTGTCGTAGATGCGGAAAAGGAAAGCCGAAGATAAAGATACCAAGGAATAAGGAAGTAGAAACCAACATTCACTATTGTAACTTGTGCTTAATCCTATGAGATTCAGAATGACATCATAAAAACTTCCAGGATACCTCTCTTCATTTACAAAGAAATATCCGATTGGAACAAAAATAATCAGAACTATCCAATAATGTAAATACAGTCTAAAGATACGTTTATACCTGTTTTTGTCATAACCTTTAAGGTAAACATTATACAAGCCGTAACCACCAATCATGAGAAAGAAAGCAACAGGAGACATACCGCCGCATATAAATTGGGCAAAGGGTTTTCCAAAAATATAAAATACGTCTGAATACAAATCGGTATTTCTGCCAAAAAGATGTCCCCAAACCATAAACAAAACGGCAATGCCTTTCAGGATTATTGATTGTTCCTTATTCATACTGTTAGCGCAATGCAACTGTGCCCCGTACTTGCATAATGATAGAGTAGAGTATGTAGATGAAAAAGACGTGGAGCCTGAATATACTTTAATTGGATTGATATGATTTGACTAAATATGCGGTAATC
>JABUUE010000062.1 GCA_021443335.1 Bacteroidaceae bacterium | reverse complement strand
AGACCCCCCTCTAACTCCCCCCACAGGGGGGGAGGAATGGATAGTTACCTTTTGCAATTCGCACTCAGAGCTAACTTCTTGCAATTCGCACTCAGAGCTAACTTCTTGTAATCCGCACTCAGAACTAACTTCTTGTAATCCGCACTCAGAGCTAACTTTATAGTCCTCCCCCCCTGTGGGGGGAGTTAGAGGGGGGTCTCCCTGTATATATTCCAACTCCTCTTTGCTTATTCCTTTTGTCTTTTCAGGCGTGTTGTAGAGCCAAAGCCAAAAGATGAGCCATAGGAAACCGAGGCTTCCCGTGGCAAGGAAGGCTGTGCGCCAACCGTAGGTTAGGGCGAGGAAGGTGACGAGTGGCGGCGCGACGATGGCTCCGATATTGCTGCCCGAATTGAATATGCCTGTGGCAAAAGCGCGGTCTTTCTTCGGAAACCATTCGGTGACAGTCTTGATGGCTGCAGGGAAATTGCCCGATTCGCCAATGGCGAGAAGGAAGCGTGAGCCAGCAAGCGAGAGGAAACCTTGCGCCACAGCGTGCAGACAGCCGGCAAGCGACCACAGGGAGATGCAGATGCTGTAGGAGATGCGCGTGCCATATTTGTCGATGAACCTTCCTGAAAGCAGCATACCTATGGCGTAGGCTGCCTGAAAGGCAGAGACGATATAGCCATACTGCGACTCCGTAATGCCTAGGTCGTCAGAGAGGTATGGCTTCAGTTGTGCTAATACCTGACGGTCTATATAGTTAATTGTTGTGGCGCAGAATAAAAGGGCTATTATGCGCCAGCGGTAGTTTGTGGGTATTGTCATAGGAGCTTATGAATCTCATTATATAGGTATTCCTGTTCTTCCGGTGTTTCGGCGTATGTTACGACGATGAGTTTCATTCCCGGTCGCCATAGCTGTCTCACCTTTTCAACCACCATCTGCGGGTTGCCTACTATTCTCGCGTTGAGCACCACACCCGTGTTTGTGAAGGCGTCGGCAAAGCCTTCCGTAGGGTTTGCTCCCGGGTCTGTGGCGAGAGAGAAGGCTCCGTCTGCCATCCTTATGCCTTGAATACGGGCTATGTCCGCCTTCTTGCTGCTCCAGTTGCCACACGAGTGGAACACCGCTCCACCAAACTCATTGCCCGCCCTAACCATTGCCGGCACACAAGCAGAGAAATAGATATTGTCGGGCATCATCGTCACCGTGTCGTCGCTCATGCCGAGACCTGTGAACTGTCTGCTCGATGCGAAGCCATGACCAGGACGCGCAAGGGCATTGCCTATTATTTGCTGCTGTTCGCGTGTGAAGTCGATGAGCAGGTCTGCCGTGCGGTCCAAAGCTTTCCTCATCAATTCGGGATTGTCGTAGAAGTCAAGGTAGAACTGATTGCTATCGATAATATTGCTGACGGTGTTCAGCGGCGACTGCACATCGCAGAAACTCATAGGTATTCTGCCCTTTGTTTGCTCCTTGAAATAATGTGTCATCTCAAGAGTGTAACGACCAATCTCCGTGTCTCTCACTCTTGTGTAAGGATAGTCGATAAGTTCCTGTACAGAGCGAAACTTGCCATTCACTGCAGGTGCCTGACCTTCCTCCCACAGATAGCCGAATCCGTATGCGGAAGCTACCGTGCCGAGTCCGTGCCATGGCTCAAGGAAGTTGGGAATATCACTCTTGAACTTCATGCTTTCCTGTAGGGCGCCGAGCTGCCAGCGCAGAGAACGTTCCATGCTGCGTGAGTCTTGCGCAAAGACTTCCTTCACGCGCATGCGGCGATAGACCATGATACCTTGGTCTGCATTCCAGAAATTACGGCAACCCTCGTCGAGTTTGTCAGCATAGTCTGCGTAGCGATTTGTGTCAAAACCCTTTGGCTCTATCGGGCAGACTGCTGTTGCTTGGCTGTCGGCGAGGGTGAAATCAAAAAAATCGGAAGATGGGGGCTGGTTAATTATCTCCGCTGCCACTTGATGAATCTCGCGGATTCTCTGGTCGGTTACTTCTTTATCCATGTTCACGCAGCACAGTCCGGTAAGCGTGAGGTCGGGTCCCGAGGCTGCAACACGCTCGCAGATGTTCTTGTGGAGCTCATCGTAGGTGTATTTCTGGATGTCAACAGGATTAAGACGTATGTTGAAGAAAGTCTCAGGCAGATGCTGTCGCAACAGTGCCACATCGCCGCCCCATCCGACGTCGAGGAAGGTGAGACGCTCTATCTCTGCGAACGCCTTTGCATGGCGGTGAGGGTCTTTGCCGCAGTAGTGTATGCCGTAAGGTACATGGCGCATGCTCCATTCCTGGTCGATGGGCAGGAAGAAGCGGCGGTAGTCGTCCTCTGAAATCATCGTGTGACTGCACTCTGAATGGATGGCTACGGGATAGTCAAAGAGTCGTGCGCTGCGGTTTACAGATATCGACGAAGTGCCTGTGTTGCTTTGTACGTACCACACAAACTTGTCGATGACCTGCGCAATCTTCTTGAAATAAATCTTCGTCTCCTCTGGTCGCAGAAGCATATCGGTGAAAATCTCCTCCCCGCGCACATCGATGGCAAGGTTGAGCACACCGCCCCAGTTGATATCGCCCACCACATAGCCGTATTTCGCCTTCAACTGCTCCACAAGGTTCACTAATCTCTTGAAGGCAGGAGAGCGAAAAGCATCCTCCACCTCAAAGTCGAGAGTATCTTTGTGGGCACAGTTCACCTGTGGCGGAGCATCCTCGTAGTAGTCAATCTTGCATCCTAACATTTCCGACAGCAGATAGCCAGAGGCGAGATGCACCGCACCTATCTGTGGCAAGTCCTTAAGATGGTCTTCGCCAAGACCGAGGTCGCCGAAACGGTCATACAACACCTGCTCCATCTTGCGCTCGTCTTCCACACGGCGGCGAGGGTCGTAAAAGAAGCTTTCGTCAAAGGATATACCCGCATTCTTGTGCCACCATGAGGGGTGGAACACTATGTCAACGGGCAACTGTTTGCTGCAAATATGAATCATGGCTCAGTGTTTTTGGGCATTTACGGGGCAAAGTTACAAATAAGCGAAGAGAATAGCAAAATAAATCACAATTATTTTTGAAAGAAGGCGTATTTATATTTAGGTTAAAATATTTGAAGAACGATGTTATAAAAGTCAGAAAAAGTGTATAGCTATGATTTTTTTTGACAAAATATTGGAACTTTGAAGAATATTTTAAAGAAATTTAAACTTTTTTTTGGTTTTTAAAAATAGTTTTTTTTACTTTGCCGATGAAAATCCAAGAAAGTTTTTAAAGGAAAAGCCTCCTTTTATTGCGTGAAAAACATTTTTGAGACAGCAATGGCTAAGATAGCATTGCAGAGATACCTATTAGCAAGAGAAACATTTTAATGATTTGAGAATATGGCAGAAATTAAAGAATCTGGAGGCACTACTGGTTATGTAACTCAGAATGTGCTGACTGCCAATGGTAGTTTAATACCTGTTGTTGGCATCTCTCGCAAGATGCAAAACAAACTACTTTCCCAATGCAATATCTTAGATGTGCGTGGAGTGCTCGTGAAGTGTGCCAAGAAAAGTCAGCGTGCAGATGTGGCAAGGAAGGTGGGAACCAGCGAGAAACTCGTTTATTCCTGGGTAAAGCAAGTAAACTTGTGGCAGCTTACAGGCATGACAGCCGATATGGCATACTTGTTAGTATTGGCAGGCATACGCTGTATTGATGATTTGGCAAAAGTTGATATTGACAAGATAGAGCCTATACTTAAGGCACTCGAAGCAAGTCAGGTCGATTTCATTGCCTTCAAACGCACTGAGATAAAAAATATTATTGACGAGGCTAAGAAATTCTGTACGCTTGAAAATGAGGATGACAATAATGAGGAGGAGGAAGCTTTGAAAACGCTTCAATCTCTTATTCAGTACATCAAGTTCGAAGAGGAGCAGGCAAGTGCAGAGAATAACATAGAAAAAGCACACCATTACTCCAATTTTCGCATTTCGCATTTGCATGAAAAGGGCTTGCCCGCTCTGGCAAGGAAAATCCGTAATAGGAAAATAACAAGCAGATTTTCCATGACCATAGAGCATAGCGACCCTGAGCCGCAACATCTGTTTGCTGCGGATGCTATTCCTGCTATCTCCCAATTGCAGCAAGGAATAGCAGAAATTAAGGATAAGCTTGCGGAGGTTCTTGAGATTGGTTTCGTTCTTCCACTACCAAGGGTACTTACTGGAAAAGTCCGCATGGCTGACAAAGAATTGCCATGTGTGGGATACGATGTTTCTATCGAGGGAGTTGTTAGTGCTATCGACGATAAAAAGGAAGCTGACGAGAAGCCTTCAACAACCACAGATGCTGAAGGCAATTTTGTTATTGTACTTCCTTCAAGATACAGTTTCAAGGAGAATGTAAGGCTTATCGTCAAGCAGAAATATAGCAATCTAACAGAGGAATATGTTCTTACTGTTAACGATATTATCCAAGCAAGCAACAATAATTTCAACTCTTATTGCGAGACCAAGAAGGAGGAACTGGATGCGGCTTGGGAAAGAACCCGCGAGGCGATGCTTGTCAAGCAAAGTGGGAAGTTGTCTGCGAATAATAAAGGGGATAACATCGGTAACTTAGAGGAAGTATATGAAGATGCACTCGATACTTATCGTGAGTATTTCAAGAGCATTTATGCCATGGATTTGTTTACGGCAGAGGGCAATCTACTTGAGGCAAAAATATTTCCACGAAGAGGAGGTAGCATAAACAAAGAATCAACCGATTTCTTGTTTAGTGGCTTCCAGCAAATGGAGGGATACAATAAGGCTATGCCAAAGGTAAAGCTGATGGAAAATGAAGATTCAAAAGCGATCTATCTTTCAACCGATACAGCTCCCTCAAAGGTTTATAACTACTCTATGCTACAACGTTTGGTAGAACCAGATTTATACTCTTCTGATAATAGTAAAGATAAATCCCGCAAGACAATCAATTCCCCTATCAGTATCAAAGATATGAGGGAAGAACTTGCTAAAAAGCCAAATTCATATCCACAGATGGGTACATTGGGTGTAGGCTATTTGCTCAATATGCATCAAGCATGGGTGCCAGATGGTTTTGCTCTTGGTACCTTGCTTTACTCGCTTGTGCTTGCTCCGGGAGAAGAGCAACGACTGATAGTGCGTGAAAACAATCAAAGTTATTCTTTGCTCGATACTGGCGAAGCTAATGATTCTGACACAGAAACATATGGTTTAAGTCAAACCGACGATTCTGATGCCGCTTTCCAATATGCTGTTTCTCAAATGATGCAAGGCGGTTCGGCGTCAGAATATGAGACTGAATCATCAACTCACGGATGGAGTGTCGGTGCGTCGGGAGGAATGGCAGGTATTTTCGGACTATCAGCAGGCTATTCAGGATCCATCTCAAAGTCAAGCGGCAATGCTTCCACATCTGCCTACCAGAGCAACCAACACAACGAGGCATCTACGGCGGCACAAAGTTTCCAGCATGCCATACAGTCGGCAGCCAACAAGATTTCACAAGCAAAGCGTGTTAGCATAAGCACAGCAACAAGTACACAGTCAGACTCTGTGGCAACGAAGATAATAGCAAACCATAACCATTCACATGCTATGACCGTGCAGTATTGGGCAGTAAATCGCCTTTATCGACTTGAGACTGCCGTCGATGGTATTGACTTGGTTTTGTTCGTGCCTATGCAACTCGTACAATTCTTGCCAGAAGGACAAGACTTGTATTTGAGACTGTATGATAATAATACTGTAAAATACGCAACCAATGAAGGTAAGAAAATTACAGAATCATCGTACAATAAGGATTATTTCTATCAAAGGTATGAAGTTCTGTTCAACAACTACGATGTACTGTATTCACGACTGCCGAGTAAGTATCGTACAGGTCTTTCACTGATTAAGAAATACTGGACTACGCCATTGTGGGAACTGGAGACTGCAGAAAATTCGCTTCACCGGTTAACATTCTCATTCAAAGTCAAGGCTTTGCCGATAGATAAGTACAATGTGACGCTCGTCCTCAAGAATGGTAAGGGTGTGTATAATAACTTGATACAGTTTTCGGAAGGATCCACTTGGATGGGGTTTTCGTGGTTAACAAATAATTCTCCTAACTCCTATCACAATTTCCTCAAAGAAGTTAACGATACAGCATTAACTACTCGAGAGTTGAAGGACAAGATAGCTCTGTACCGTCAAGAAAAATGTTCAGCCCTGACATTCAAGTGTACTTTCGACCTGTCGGATGGCGTAACCTATGATGACATATCTTATGTATCAGTTGAATACGTTGCAGACCCATTGACCGTGCAGTTGCGGTTTGATGACCCTGGCATCTCAGACGAAGGAACAGTCAAAGGAGACCATTCGAGAGATTATTATATTAAAAATTATGGCTTCAGTGAGACTGAAGCGGAGGCTATTGTTAAGATGGAGGATGCTTATTGGGAATATCTCCAAGATGGCGCAACGGACGACTTCAATGACTTCCTTCGCTGTAGGAAGGATGTCCCTGAATGTATGAAAAACTTTCCACATTCAGTGAATGTAACATTCTCCGCGTCAGAGTTATGCAGGATTAGTGATATAACAATCTCAGGGATTTCATTGACAAAACCGCAAGAAGCTACATCGGCTTCAACATCAACAAATACAACTGCTACGGAAAAAACTCCAACCATAAGAGTTGCGCCAACATCGGCAGTTCTTAGGAACAGTGTCATGATAGGTGTATCTGTTGACACAAAGATTTTACACATGAGCGAGGTTCAGAAGATAGAAGATACATTCACACATATCGCTACCAACACCATGAAGTATTCACAAGTATTGTGGTCGGCAATGAGTGTTGACGAGCGCGTCATGTTGCTTGAACGATATCTTATCGACCTTAAGAAGCTTGACCGTAATGATGAAACGAATACGGATATACCACTGCTTAACTGCATCGACGTGAAGAAGATGCTTGGTTTCTATGGCAACTGCATGCTGTTCCCATTCACTTTCCCACAGGCTCTTGCAGAAGACCTTGGAGTAACAGCGGCGGAACTCCAGAACATGCTCTACGCTTATCATACCAACGCATTCCGTGCGCCAACAACAACCATCTCACTCCCGACAGACGGTATGATTGGCGAGGCAGTGCTTGGAGAGACTAATGTAAGCGAGAAGATAGACATCACACGCTTCTGGAACTGGAAGGACTCTGACATCGACCACATGTCTATTGACAACAATTATCTCAATGGTAATGATTACTTGAAAGATAAGAGCACTAAGGATATAAAGGCACTGAACATGACTGGAGCGAGTGCGCCCCAAGCGGTAACCGTACCTGACCTGCTTTCTGCAATGATTAACAAGCAAACACCAAGTTTCAACGATATTACAGGTCTTGAGCAAACAGCGTCAATACTCAACAAGGCTACAGATTCTGCCTCAACAGGTAGGGACAAGGCTTTGGAAGCCGCTAATGATTCTGCTAAGAATGCAATAGAAACAGTGAAAGCCCTTGGGGAATATAAAAATAAGCAGTTAGAACTTGAGAACAAGCAGTTAGAGCTTGAAAATAAGAAGGCTGAAAACGAAAACAACAAGGCGATTAAGATTGCAGAGACAGAGAATAACCCTCAAAGTAAGGCAATGGGTATCCTTGACACGTTACTCGGAGATGCAGGTAAGCTATCAAGTCTCAAAGAAGCAGGTCTTAACATAGATGAACTTATAAAGGCTATAGCTGGAGTAGTGGCTTCTGGTGGTAGCAACAAGGCTTCGGATGATAAGAAGGCGACTGCGGGTAATGGCTCTGGTGGTGGTAATGGCGCTCCTGCGGGAAGTTCTGGCAGCGGTAATACAAGCGGTGGAGGTAGAAGTTAAACCCAAAAAGTTAATTAGAATTTTGAAGTAAGAATGTCCAAGAAATAAAACCCATATACGTTCTAATGCGCTCGGCTCTGCCGCTTTGCTTGCAA
>JABUUE010000061.1:19741-23430 GCA_021443335.1 Bacteroidaceae bacterium | reverse complement strand
ATAATGATGTCACTGACTGAAAGGAGGGACTCGGCTCTGCCGCTTTGCTTGCAAAGAACCCACCTTAAAGAACAATAAAGCACACTTACATAACAAATACACATATGAAAAACTTAGACTGGGCTAATCTTGGATTCGGCTATCGCCCAACCGATTACAATGTTCGTTGCTACTACCGCGACGGTAAATGGGGAGAAATAGAGGTTTCTTCTTCTGACCAAATCGTTCTTCACATGGCTGCTACTTGCCTACATTACGGACAAGAAGCGTTCGAAGGCCTAAAAGCTTACCGTTGTCCTGACGGAAAGGTGCGCATCTTCCGTCCTGACGAGAACGCGGCACGACTGCAATCAACCTGCCGAGGAATCCTCATGCCAGAACTTCCGACAGAGAAATTCATTGAGATGGTGGAAAAGGTGGTGCGACTCAACCAGGACTACATCCCTACATACGAGAGCGGTGCCACACTGTATATTCGTCCGCTCCTTATCGGGACATCAGCACAGGTAGGCGTTCACCCATCAAAAGAATATCTGTTCATGATATTCGTTACACCAGTAGGTCCATACTTCAAGGGAGGCTTCTCTACCAACCCTTATGTCATAATCCGCGAGCACGACCGTTCAGCACCTCTCGGCACAGGTATCTATAAGGTTGGTGGCAACTATGCCGCCTCACTCCTTGCCAACGACAAGGCACACAAACTCGGCTATGCTTGCGAGTTCTACCTTGACGCTAAAGAGAAGAAATATATTGACGAGTGTGGAGCAGCCAACTTCTTCGGCATAAAGAACAATACCTATGTCACTCCAAAATCCACATCAATCCTTCCTTCCATCACAAACAAGTCGCTCATGCAACTTGCAGAAGACCTTGGTATGACCGTTGAGCGCCGTGCTATCCCTGAAGAAGAACTCGACACATTCGAAGAGGCAGGAGCATGCGGAACAGCAGCAGTGATATCTCCAATATCAAAGATTGACGACCTCGAGACAGGCAAGTCATACGTCTTCTCACAAGACGGTAAGCCTGGACCTATATCAGAGAAACTATACAACAAGCTCCGCAACATCCAATACGGCATCGAGCCAGACATTCACGGATGGACAAGAGTGGTTATAGATTAAGACCGTTTACTAATGGCAAAAGGTAAATTAGCGAAATTCGCGGATATGGACAAGTATCCCAATGTCTTCCAGTGTTCGTTCGACAAGAACCGCACAGAGGAAGAGTGGGCAAATATCAAAGAAGAGTTCCATAAGTCGCTGCCTTTCAAAGACAACCTCTCCGCACCACTTGTTATAGAACTTGGCTGCGGAAAAGGCGAATATACCGTAGGTCTTGCCAAGATGTTCCCCGACATCAACTTCATTGGTGTAGATATCAAGGGCGCAAGAATGTGGACGGGAGCCACACAGGCCGTGCAGGAAGGTCTCCCAAATGTAGCCTTCCTCCGCACAAACATTGAGATTATAGACCGCTTCTTCTATCAAGATGAGGTGAGCGAGATATGGATAACATTTGCCGACCCGCAGATGAAGAAGGTCAGCAAACGACTCACAAGCACTGCCTTCCTCGAGCGCTATCGCAAGATACTGAAAGACAACGGGCTCGTGCATCTGAAGACCGACTCCAACTTTCTCTTCACCTATACAGAGTATATGGCGGAGCACAACAATCTCCCTGTTCTTGTCAAGACCCGCAACCTCTATAGCGAACCATCGGTAAAGGGAGACTACATCTCCACCGCCGCCGCAATCCAGACCTACTACGAGTCGCAGTGGCTCGCACGCGGACTGGACATCAAGTACATGCTTATGCAACTACCCCACGACGGCATTCTCGCCGAGAGCGAAAAAGAGATTCCTCTCGACGACTACCGCTCATACCACCGCGACAAACGCTCACCAAAAGAAACAACGGTATGACAGAAACCAGACAAAAACAACTTGACGCAATAAATCGTCTGCTTGATGTACTCGACCGTCTCCGCGTGGAATGCCCATGGGACAAAAAGCAAACTTACCAATCCCTGCGTCCCAACACTATCGAAGAGACTTTCGAACTGTGCGACGCGCTGATGAAGGAGGATAAGAAGAACATCTGCAAAGAGCTTGGAGATGTGCTCATGCATGTCATGTTCTATGCCAAGATAGGTTCAGAGACCAACGACTTCGACATTGCTGATGTGGCAAACCAACAAGCTGACAAACTCATCTTCCGCCATCCTCACATCTATGGCGAGGTAAAGGCTGAGACAGCCGAGGAGGTGCTTCAGACATGGGAGAAGATAAAACTCAAAGAGAAAGACGGCAATAAGACAGTCCTTGCCGGCGTTCCGGCATCGCTACCATCACTTGTCAAGGCTTACCGCATTCAGGACAAGACACGCAATGTGGGCTTCGATTGGGAGAATCGCAAGGATGTATGGAAAAAAGTTCACGAGGAGATAGACGAACTACAGGCAGAACTTGAACGCATTGACGAGGCTGCTGCCAACGGCGACGAGCAACAGAAAATGCAGGCAAAAGCAGATGCCGAAAAAGAATTCGGAGATGTGCTCTTCTCCATGATTAATGCCGCCCGATTGTACAAACTCAATCCCGACAACGCCCTCGAACATACTAACCAGAAGTTTATCCGACGCTTCAATTACATTGAGAAGAAAGCCAACGAACAAGGCCGCGCTATATCAGACCTAACACTCGCCGAAATGGACGAACTATGGGAAGAAGCCAAAAGACAGTAATAGCCATCATCGCCACCATTCTCGTCTTATTCCCTCTCGACATCATGGGAAACGAGACAACCAATGCAGCGAGACAGCAACGACCTATCAACGACTACGACAACTACATCCGTCTCTACGCGTCGATAGCCGTTGAGCAGATGCAGCGCCACGGCATACCCGCCTCAATAACTCTTGCGCAAGGCCTACTTGAAAGCGGCGCGGGCAAGAGCAGGCTCGCCGTCCGCGGCAACAATCATTTCGGCATCAAATGCCACGACTGGACAGGCAATAAGATATACAAAAACGACGACGAAGACAACGAGTGTTTTCGCTCATACAATTCGGCGAAAGAGAGCTTCGAGGACCACAGTCTCTTCCTCAAGCGCAAACGCTACGAACAACTATTTACATACAAAATCACCGACTACCGCTCATGGGCGAAAGGACTAAAAGCCTGCGGTTATGCCACCTCGCCCACCTACGCGCAAAGCCTCATTAACATTATCGAGGACTACCAACTCTACCGTTTCGACAATGAAGGTCTCAGCACGAACCAAAGTCAAGGACAGGGAAAGATAAACGGCATTCCTTATGTATTGGCTTATCGCGGCGACAATTTCAAGACCATCTCTGCACGAACAGGCATATCCTACCGCAAACTCGCAAAGTACAACGAACGAGACAAGAACGACAACCTGCAAGAGGGAGAGATAGTCTTCCTGAAGAAAAAAGCAAGAAAGGGAGACAAGCAGTATAAAAACATGGTCTATGTCGTTAAACCAGGCGACAGCATGTACTCCATCTCGCAGCTCTTCGGCATACGACTGAAACGACTGTACAAGATTAACAAACTCTCACCCGAAGACCAAATAGCTGTCGGGCAAAGACTGTGGCTAAGATAAAGGTGGGTTCTATAAATTAGCTTGAGACATTTTTGAGAATTATTGTTGAGCAGATT